>CAXAHI010000001.1:0-55213 GCA_963968645.1 uncultured Gammaproteobacteria bacterium
GAAAAGTGACTGGCTGTCGGGCCACCCCCGACGACCTTGACTTTAAAACTCAAACTAACAAAGTAAACAACCAGAACATAACATAACGACACTATCAGATACGGCTTAAAGATCTAGCTTCTGGCTGCCGCTCCAACCCGACTCCCTTGACCTTAAAACGCAAACAAAAAAGTAAAAATCCAGAATATAAAAAATCCTATTAAACCGAACAAAAAATCATTTCCCAATACAAAAACTAGAAAATATCTCCCCAAGCAAATCATCAGAAGAAACCTTACCCGTTATCGTCCCTAAATAATTCTGCGCTTGCCTTAGATCCTCAGCCAGCAACTCCCCAGCCTGATTCTCAAGTAACTGTTTCTTACCCTCTAAAATATAACCCCGCGCATTATCAATCGCCTCAATATGACGACTACGAGCAACAAAATTATTTTCACTTTGACTAAACCCACAAAGCGTTTTAAGACTCTCAGTAAACAAGCTAAAACCATCACCTGTTTTAGCCGATAACGAAACCTCAGTAAAATAATCATTACTATTTACTGAAACAGAAGCGCCACTTATATCTATTTTATTGTTAACAACAATAAATGATGTTGACTCAAGCGGTGTTATCTCAAAACTTAATAGCTCTTTATGTATATTTTCAATCGTTTGTTTTTTATCTTCAGGTAATAGCCCTTCCGTAACGGCATCACGCATAAATAAAATAACATCAGCTTTTTCTATTTCTTTTTTCGCGCGGCGTATACCTTCTTGCTCTATTTCATCATCAGAATCACGTAAGCCAGCCGTATCAATAATTCTTAATGGCAATCCATCAATTTGTATATCTTCTCGAAGAATATCGCGCGTAGTTCCTGCACGCTGATTAACAATGGCTAAATCATCACCTGCTAATAAATTAAGTAAGCTTGATTTACCCGCGTTAGGCTTTCCAATAATAACAACGGAGACACCATCACGAATTAAGCTTCCTTGTTTTGCTTGCTGCCAAATAGCTTCTGTTGAGTTAATGAGTAGCTCTAATTCATTGAGAACATAGCCGTCAGATACAAAATCAACTTCTTCTTCTGGGAAATCAATAGCCGCTTCTACATATATGCGAAGCTTAGTAATATCATTAGTTAATGCGTGTATCTTCTTTGAAAACTCACCACTTAATGATCGCATAGCCGATCGTGCAGCAGTTTCTGAGCGACTCTCAATAATATCGGCAATTGCTTCAGCTTGGACTAAATCTATTTTATCGTTTAAGAATGCACGCTCTGAGAACTCACCTGGCCTAGCTATTCGAGCACCTAGCCTTACTGTTTCCGCAAGTAAAAGGTTAAGCACAACGGCGCCACCATGACCTTGTAGTTCAACAACGTCTTCACCTGTAAATGAATGTGGTCTAGGAAAATATAAGGCAATACCTTCATCAATTTTTTCATGACTACTATCAACGAAGGAGGTGAATAATGCGTGGCGAGGAGAGAGATCTGTTTGTGTTAATTGCGCAGCTATGACCAAAGATTTTGGCCCAGAAAGACGAACAATACCAATACCGCCTTTTCCTGCTGCGGTAGCAATAGCGGTAATAGTATCGTTGTCCATATTATTGTCTACATATAGTTAAGGAAGCAGCGCTAGTTAATAATTAACTATGCGCTTTTTCAATTTGTCGAGTGATATACCACTGTTGAGAAATCGACAATATATTATTTGATACCCAATAAACAACAAGTCCTGCTGGGAAGAAAACAAAGAACAATGTAAACACAACTGGCATCCACTGCATAATCTTAGCCTGCATTGGATCAGCAGGAGGAGGATTCATTTTCTGTTGCAAGAACATCGTGATACCCATGATTAATGGCAACACAAAATATGGATCCATAACAGATAGATCTGTTATCCAGCCAATAAATGGTGCATGTCTTAATTCAACACTTTCCATTAGCGCCCAGTATAAAGCGATAAATACGGGCATCTGAACCAGAATAGGAAGACAACCGCCTAATGGATTAATCTTTTCTTTCTGATATAACTCCATCATAGCTTTCGATTGAGCTTGCTTATCATTTGCATGTCTTTCACGTACAGCTAACAGTTTAGGTTGCACGCGGCGCATATTCGCCATTGAGCGATAACTGGTTGCTGATAAACGGAAGAATATAGCCTTAATAACAAAGGTCAGCATAATAATTGAGAAACCCCAGTTTCCAAACCCTGGGAACACATCATAGATTTCACCAAACATATGCGCTTCGCCAGTAGCGAAGAAATATAACAATGTATAAAGCGGCTGTGCTATCCACCATAACCAACCGTAATCTATAGTTAAGTCTAAATGAGGCGCTATTTCTTTTAATCGATATTGATATTTGGGACCAGCATAAAATTGTGAACCGATAGAAGCTGTATCGCCAGCTTCAACTTCAAAAGGTTTATGAAAGCCAATAATGTTTAAACCTGATTTACTGGCTTTCGTGTAGTAGTTATAAGTAGCGTTAGGTTCTGGAATCCAAGCACTCACAAAGTAATGTTGAATTATCGCTACCCAACCACCCGCATATTGGTTTCTGAAATTTTCTTCACCAATATCTTTAAAACTTATTTTTTTGTAAGGGTCATCTGCCGTCGTTGTTGCAGCGCCTAAATAAGACTTCATGCCGAAGCCAGCAGTATCTGCACCAGGATCAGCTGATTGGTCGCGACTTATTTGTGAATAAAACGTGGTCTTCCAGTCGGCACCAGAATCATTGTTTACTATGTAATTAACATCTACTAAATATTCGCCATGTTTGAATGTATAACGTTTAGTAAGTTTAATGCCACTAGGATCATTGAATACAAGATCGACTTCTAAATCATCCGTACCTTCCATTTCATAGGTAGACTGTGCGCTATGAAACCGGGCGCGTGTAGATCGGACATCTGTACCGCTTGGTCCTGTTAAACCTGATTGTGCTGTATAAGTACGAGCCCCAGATTTTTCTAGCAGTAACATTGGTTCTGCATTTTCTTCTAGGCTTTCTAAATGTTTAAGCAGTGCGACTTCAATAATATCGCCACCCTGAGAGTCAATCGTTACTCGAATCGTATCTGTAGTGACTACAATTTTTCGAGCCGAGCGAGGATTTGTCACCGCTTCTATAATACTTGTCGTCTCAGTAGCAACATTAGTAATAGGTTGATTAAAAGTTGTCTCATACGCTTCTTCGGAAACGACCTCATTAATGTCGTTGTTATCGTACACAACCTCACTTATCTCAGCACGGCTTTCATTAAATGCCTGTTGACGATCAACAATTTTTTGATCATAACTAGGAGAAAACAAGACCCATTGTTTTAGGATAAGTAAAACAATACCAGCAACAATGGTAAACAGCGCGATGCGAGGTAAATTTTTAAGAACGTCCATACTTAATATGTAGCCTTTAATTAATGAGAATGATTACAGTTAGTTTGTGCATGATCGGTATTTTCCCGATCGATGTGAGTCTTTCCATAAAATAAATTTTCTGCTGGTATTTTTTCAGCAGGTAGTTCGTCAATGCCACCCTTATTAAAAGGATGACATTTAGCTAATCTTTTTAAGGTAAGTATACTGCCGCGGCCAAAACCTTGTTCTTTAAAGGCTTGTTTAGCATAACTAGAACAGGTCGGATAAAAGCGACAACGTGGACCCAGTAAAGGACTCAGAAGTAATTGATAAGCGGCTATTAGGAAAATAGCTACTTCACTCAAAATATTGAGAAAAGGATTTAAATTTGTTGGCGTTTTGCTATTAGACGGAGCCATTGTTTACTTAGCTCCTCGTTGAGCTGTGCATTATCCAGCTGACGAACAGAGGATTTTGCAAGAACAATAACATCAAAAGATGTCATTTGAGTATTAACAATTTCATGATTAAGTTGTTGCCGAAAGCTTTCTCGAATGGCGCGCTTAATCTTGTTTCTATTTACAGCCAGAGGAATATGTTTTTTAGCGATAATCAAACCAAGCCTGTGCTTGGCCTGTTGGCTTGATGTGCTTAGAAAAGTAAAGTACTTACCGCTCTGTTTGCAATTTACATTGTCAAAGACATTTTTATACTGATGGGCATTCAGTAAACGCCGGTCTTTCTGAAAGCGACAGTTTGTTTCTATTGTATTCACCATACTGATTAACTCAGACCACTCAACTCAGACTACTTAAATACTAAGAAGAGAGCGAACACTGACAGCCGCACGATATAAAGCAGATGCTGCATAGAATTACTGATTTATTATCAATAAAAGTAGCTCTATATCGTTGGCGATCGGTAATAGATATTACGCAGTTAAACGTTTTCTGCCTTTAGCGCGACGGCGATTAATAAGTGCGCGTCCATTTTTAGTTGCCATACGAGCACGGAAGCCGTGACTGCGTTTACGCTTTAAAGTACTGGGTTGAAAAGTTCTTTTCATTGCTCTATACCAAATTATTTACGTGTTCAAAATGTTTGAGCCTAAGGCTTACAAACACCCACAAAAGGGCGCAGGATTCTACGCATAAAAGCCTCCGGGATCAATCCCGTATGCTATTTAATTGCAATTCATTTTAAAGGGCTGTTAGTTTTTAGCAACACCCTATAAATAGAAGCATGTAAACTTTTTTGTTTTCAGGTTCTTAATGAAGGCTTTTTAGTTGATCTTACCAGCGCCTTTTTCTAACGGCTCCTATCTTGTTAATAACTATCCATTTTAATTTTTATGTTTTGGCTATGTCGATATAACAATATATGCACTGATAGTGTGCGCTTACATTGCCTTTTTTAGGCGTGAGTTTCCGCCCTCTACACACAAGATATCCACAGCTTATCAATATGTTAATAACTTTTTATAATTTTCATTGTTTTCTAATACATAAAACTATCTTGTTTTTTGTTTTTTCTGCAAGCTATTGATTATGTTTAGGTTTTATTGTTTTTATCTTTCTTGTCCATTTGTATAAATAATCGAGATAGTTGTGGATAAGTCTTCTATTTGCCGCTACAATTGCGCCACTTTTTAGGTCCCTCTCTATTTCACTTCGACTTTGTTGTTGTTGGAGTTTATAGCTAAAGTTTTTGGGGTCTCAAATAACATTTAAATTAGAACTATGGCCATATTGCTGCGTTTTACCATCTATTTAGTTGGGTGAAGCGGTTTTGGCTTTTGGGGGATATCGATTGTCACAGGCTACTTGGCACCTGATGTGGAATAGGTGTGTAGATTATTTACAAGATGAATTGCCAGCACAGCAATTTAATACTTGGATTCGTCCTTTAAAAGCTGAACAGGCTGAGGGAGGTATTCTCTTATTGGCACCCAACCGGTTTATTCGGGATTGGGTTTCAGATAAGTTTATGTCCAGAATTCTCGAGTTAACCAAAATGCTTTCGGAGGGTGAGCCACCGACTGTAGATATTGCTGTTCAAGAGCGAAGCGCCAATGCAGCACCTGGTGGGTTTGCTGCTTCTTCTCTAACCAGTACAGTTTCTATGGATGTTCCTGTACAGGCGCACCCTTCAATTGATCGTCGATCCTTGGTGGTGAATGTTGCGGATAAGCCTAACCATGTAATGGCCTTTGCCTCACCTCCATCTTCACCCACTGATCCTGTCGTTTCAGAGCCTTTAATAGAGTCTGCTTCCTTTTCTAGGCAACCTGCTTCTAATCTTGTTATCCAGTCAGCTAGTGATTCTATTCTGGTTAAGGGTAGTCCTGAAGGTGTTGAGCGAAGAGGTCGCCCTAGAGAGGGTGCATCCCCCTCTGAGAATCTTTTGCATAGCAGTCGGAATACAGCAACCCGATCACGTCGTGCTCGATCAACTGACGATAGCGGAGATTCTCCTAATCACCAAAACAATTTAATACCGGCTTATCGCTTCGATAATTTTGTAGAGGGTAAGTCTAATCAGTTGGCTCGTGCAGCGGCAATGCAGGTTGTAGAAAACCCCGGCGGTTCTTATAACCCTTTATTCCTTTATGGTGGTGTTGGCTTAGGTAAGACGCATTTGATGCATGCTGTTGGTAATGCCCTGCAAGCAGTTAAGCCGAATGCCAAAGTGGTTTACCTCCATTCTGAGCGTTTTGTTGCCGATATGGTTAAGGCCTTACAGTTAAATGCGATTAATGATTTTAAGCGTTATTACCGCTCGGTTGATGCTTTATTGATCGATGATATACAGTTTTTTGCTAACAAAGAACGCTCTCAAGAAGAGTTTTTCCATACTTTCAATGCATTACTAGAAGGGGGGCAGCAAATGATTCTTACTTGTGATCGCTACCCTAAAGAAATTCGTGGTGTTGAAGAGCGTCTTAAGTCGCGTTTCGGTTGGGGTTTAACGGTGTCCGTAGAGCCGCCTGAACTTGAAACTCGTGTAGCTATTTTAATGGCAAAAGCAGAGCAAGCAAAAATTGAATTGCCTCATGATGCTGCTTTCTTTTTGGCGCAAAGGGTTCGTTCAAATGTTCGTGAGCTAGAAGGTGCGCTTAAGAGAGTTATAGCGAGCGCTCACTTCACTAAGTGCCCAGTGGATGTGCCGTTAATTAAAGAGTCACTTAAGGATTTATTAGCGCTTCAAGATAAGCAGGTTAGTATTGATAATATTCAGCGTACTACCGCTGAGTACTACAAAATCAAAGTCGCTGATTTAATGTCGAAACGAAGAAGTCGTTCTGTTGCTAGGCCACGACAGGTAGCAATGGCTCTGGCTAAAGAGTTAACCAATCATAGCTTGCCTGAAATTGGCGATGCTTTTGGTGGCCGTGACCACACCACGGTTTTACATGCCTGTAGAAAGATTAAAGAGTTACGTGAAACGAGCTCTGATATTCGTGAAGATTATCAGAACTTGCTTCGTACGCTGGCCACGTAATCCCTTGAGTGTTTAAATAAGGCTATATTTACGTAGCCACTTTTTTAGAGATTGGCGCCTAACGAAATACCGTAAGACGCACAACCGGAGAGATAAACAAAGATGAAATTTTCAGTCACTCGCGAAGCACTTCTTCGCCCTCTGACAATCGTTGCTGGTGCTGTTGAGCGCCGTCAGACAATGCCTATTCTGTCGAATCTTTTGATTATTGTCAGTGGTAATAAACTGGTTATTACCGGTACAGATTTAGAGGTCGAGTTAAGCGCTACTATTGCGCTAGATACTGCGGCTGAAGTAAACGGTGATATAACTGTTCCAGCGCGTAAATTAGTGGATATTTGTAAATCTCTACCTGATGATTGCGATATAGCTTTTTCGGTCGATCAAGGTAAAGCGGTTGTTAAAAGTGGTCGCAGTCGCTATACATTAGCAACCTTGCCCGCAGCTGATTTTCCGTCTGTACAAAAAGATGAGAGTAGCTTTTCTGCTACTGTGAACCAAGGTGATTTTGCTCAGTTAATTGATCGTACAGCTTTCTCCATGGCTCAACAGGATGTTAGATACTATTTAAATGGCATGCTGTGGGAGCTTTCGGGTAATAAGTTGAAAGCTGTTGCTACAGATGGCCATCGTCTAGCGATTGCTCATATCGACTTGGTTGACGAAATTCAGGGTGATAAGCAGCAGTTTATTGTTCCTCGTAAAGGAGTTGTTGAATTAACACGTCTTCTCTCGGATGAATCGGCAACGATTACTATTGAGTTTGGTGCTAATCATATCCGGGCTACAACTAATGGCATGGTGTTTGTTTCGAAGCTAGTTGACGGTAAATTCCCAGATTACGAGCGCGTTCTTCCTAAGGGTGGTAACAAGGTAGTCTCTGCAGAAAGAGCGGAGCTCAAATCGGCCTTGTCCCGATCGGCTATTTTATCGAATGAAAAATTCCGCGGAATTCGCTTTACCCTCAGTGATGGCATGGTGGGTATCCAAGCTAATAATCCAGAGCAAGAAGAGGCTCATGAAGAGGTTTCTGTTATTTATCAAGGAGATAGCGTTGAGATGGGCTTCAATGTCAGCTATTTAATTGATGTTCTTGGTGCTCTTCGAAGTGATCAGGTCACAATGACGCTGTCTGATTCAAATAGCAGTGCCTTAGTCCAAGATGGTGATACTGATAACAATGCTTTGTATGTTGTTATGCCGATGCGTCTATAAGGGCGATATTGGCTGACTTAGTATTAATGAACCCTCTCCGCCCTGCTTTATCGTTTTTATATACTGCTGTCTGTTGTACTCAGTGCCCTTCTTATTTCTCGCTATTGTTGCGATCTAATGACGGGCATTGTTTCACGTGAAACTTTCAGAGCTTGAGATTTCTGGTGTTCGAAATCTCTCAGCGGTCTCTATTAATGATTTCTCTCAGATTAATATCTTCTCTGGTCCTAATGGTTCCGGTAAAACCTCTATTCTTGAGGCTATTCATATATTGGGTTTAGCGCGCTCTTTCCGCGGCACCCAACTCCAGCCAGTTATTCAATACCACCAAGATACTTGCACGGTATTTGGTAAAGTCCTTCATGATGATGCTGCTCCGCTTGCTGTTGGTGTTAAGCGAGCTAAAAGAGGCGGTTTTCGCATTAGAATAGGGGGTCAAGATGAAAAAAGCTTGATTCGCTTAGCTGAAACGCTTCCTATTCAATTAATAGACTCTTCAGCTTATACATTACTTGAGGGCGGCCCAAAACAACGCCGGCAGTTTATGGATTGGGGAGTGTTTCACGTGGAACACTCTTTTTACGACTCTTGGCGGCGAATGCAGCGTTGTTTAAAGCAGAGAAACGCTGCACTTAGATCGGGTAAAGCAAATAAGCGTACATTATCCGCATGGGATCAAGAATTAATAGAGGCGTCAGAACAGGTAGATAAAGCGAGGCTGCTTTATTTTGAGTCTTTTTATCCTGTGTTTGTTGGTTTTCTTGAGCGTTTGGTTGATCTGCCTGAGTTATCAGTCTCTTATAGCCGGGGCTGGGATACAGAGAAACCTTTGAGCGAGGTGTTGGAAGCGAGTATAGATCGTGATTTACGACGAGGCTTTACTCATTACGGCCCACATAGAGCAGATATCAAGTTACAAATTAATGGATTGAATGCGGGGCAGGTATTATCAAGAGGCCAGCAGAAGCTGGTTGTTTGTGCTTTACGCTTGGCTCAGTGTGATTTGATGGTAAAAACAACGCAAAAGAAGTGTGTATTGTTAATTGATGATCTTCCTGCAGAAATTGATGCGTCGCATCAGGGTAAGTTATGCACTTTACTTGATAGCTTGGATATTCAGTTATTTATGACCTGTGTAGTGGCCGATGATCTGGTTAACCAGCCATGGGAAAAGCTGAAAAGCTTAAAGGTTTTTCAGGTGTTGAAGGGTGAAACAGAAGAGACTTTAAGCTTAGGGTAGCTTGTTGTGATCCGCTAGAGATCGCTGGTGAGTGTTGCTAATTTGAAGGCTCAAACTACCTGTATATTAGGTTGACTCAGGCCTAATATCGTCACACAATATGCGGTTATAAATAACGCTAAGCAATTGATTTTTATTGTTTTAGTATAGGAAACGAAGCCCTTGCAGTAATGCAAAAGGCAAGACTGATCAAATAGTAACCAACACTAGGCCTTGGAGCCAAACTATGAGTGAAGCGGGTTCCGGGGAATATAATTCCTCGAGTATAAAAGTCCTTAAGGGTCTCGATGCAGTTAGAAAGCGGCCGGGTATGTATATCGGTGATACAGATGATGGTACAGGCTTACATCATATGGTATTTGAGCTTGTAGATAACTCAATCGATGAAGCTTTAGCGGGCCATTGCTCACAAATCACGGTAACCATCCATCCAGATGAGTCTATCAGTACTGCTGATAACGGCCGTGGTATCCCAACAGAAATTCATGACGAGGGTGTCTCTGCCGCTGAGGTCATTATGACCGTGCTTCACGCTGGCGGTAAGTTTGATGACAACACTTATAAGGTTTCTGGTGGTTTGCACGGTGTAGGCGTTTCTGTGGTCAATGCGCTGTCGTCAGAGCTGACTCTAACGATTCGTCGTAATGGCGAAATCCATGAACAAATTTATCGTCATGGTGTACCTGATGAGCCGCTAAAGATAATTGGTAATACAGAAGAGTCGGGTACATCCGTTCGTTTTCACCCGTCACCAGATACATTTAACAATATTGAATACCATTACGAAATTCTTGCAAAACGATTACGCGAATTATCGTTTTTGAATTCTGGCGTTAATATTTTATTGAAAGACGAGCGAAGCGGAAAAGAAGATACGTTCTGCTACGAGGGTGGTTTAAAAGCGTTTGTAGAATACTTAAACGTCAATAAAACACCAATCAATACCGGTTTGTATTTTACGACTGAGTTTGAAGATATTGGTGTTGAAGTAGCGTTGCAGTGGAATGATGGTTTCCAAGAAAACTTATATTGCTATACCAATAACATTCCTCAGCGCGATGGTGGTACACATTTAGCGGGTTTCCGTTCAGCGTTAACGCGTGGGTTAAATACCTATATAGAAAAAGAAGGGCTAGGCAAGGGCTCTAAAGTTTCAACCACGGGTGATGATGCCCGCGAAGGATTAACCGCGATAGTATCGGTTAAAGTGCCAGATCCAAAATTCTCATCGCAGACGAAAGATAAATTAGTTTCGTCTGAAGTGAAGTCAGCTGTTGAACATGCCATGGCTGAAAAATTATCTGAGTATTTATTAGAGAACCCACAAGAAGCAAAAGCGATTGTCGGTAAAATGATTGATGCTGCACGTGCGCGAGATGCTGCACGTAAAGCAAGAGAAATGACACGTCGTAAAGGCGCACTAGATATTGCTGGTTTACCAGGCAAGCTAGCTGATTGCCAAGAGAAAGATCCTGCACTTTCTGAAATATATATAGTGGAGGGTGATTCTGCGGGTGGTTCAGCGAAGCAGGGTCGTGCGCGTAAAACCCAAGCCATTTTGCCGCTTAAGGGCAAAATCCTTAACGTTGAAAAAGCGCGCTTTGATAAAATGTTGACGTCTGCGGAAGTTGGCAACTTAGTAACAGCGTTAGGCTGTGGTATTGGCAAATCTGAATTTGATGCCGATAAACTTCGTTATCATTCAATTATCATTATGACGGATGCGGATGTCGATGGATCGCATATACGTACATTGATATTGACGTTCTTCTTTAGACATATGCGCGAGTTATTAGAACGCGGTCATATCTTTATTGCACAGCCACCGCTTTATAAAATCAGTAAGGGTAAGCAGCAGAGTTATTTAAAAGATGAAGCAGAGTTAGATAGCTTCTTTGTAAATGTCGCATTAGAAAATGCCGAGCTGCATATTAATAATCAAGCTCCTGCGATTGCTGCTGAGCCATTAGGCCAGATGGTAACTGAATATAAATCGGTTATGGCAATGATTAATCGTTTGTCAAAACTGTATCCACCGTTAATTCTAAAGCGTTTAATTGATGAGCCTGCGTTAACTGAAGAAATGTTGAAGAGTGAATCGACGGTCGCTGAATGGTGTAATAATTTACAAGCCTTTTTCACTGATGAACATAAAGCGGGTTCTGAAGCTTATACAATTTCAGTACGAGAAGATAAAGAGCGTAATTTATTCTTACCGAATGTTGAAATCGTTTCTCATGGTATTACTCATGAGCATCGATTTAATCATGATTTTTTCCAATCTTCAGAATATCGTGCATCGACCGAGTTAGGTAAAAAAATCACCGGCCTTATTGAAGAGACGGGATACGTGAAACGAGGCGAAAAGCAAGAAGCCGTTGCAACATTTGCTGAAGCTTTAAATTGGTTAACAAAAGAAGCAAAACGCGGCTTTATGATTCAGCGCTACAAAGGTTTGGGTGAAATGAACCCTGAGCAGTTGTGGGAAACAACGATGGATCCAGAAGTACGTCGTATGTTGGTTGTTACCATTGAGGATGCGGTTGCAGCAGATCAAATGTTCTCGACATTAATGGGTGATCAAGTTGAGCCTCGTCGTGAGTTTATTGAGAAGAACGCTCTAGCGGTAGCTAACTTAGATATTTAAACCTGATAACTAGCTTTGCTTCGTAAAAAGAATAGAAGCGTTAAGACAGAACAGTATAGAAAGAAGAAAAAAACCGGCGGCTAAGAATCTTTAGCCGTCGTTAATAAAGCCGTTGATTGTTCTTCAATCCAAGTTTCGACTTCATTAATTAATTGCTTAGCAGATTTATCTGCAGTGGTAATTGGCGTTCCAATAACAAAAGTAATTACACCTGCTTTTTTCTTTTGTTTATTTTGCCAATGAACACCCGCGTTGTGGGCGATAGGTAAGATCATTGATTCACTCGCTATAGCGAGATTTGCACCACTGCGAGCATAGCGGCCACGATCTCCTGGTTTAACTCGCGTCCCCTCCGGAAAAATTAACACAGGGCGGCCCTGCTCTAAGCGTTTCAGTCCTATTGCTTGTACTTTACGCAGCGCATCTTTCGGCGATGAGCGATCAATCGCTATAGGTTCCATTTGCTTTAATGCCCAACCAAAAAACGGAATGCTAAGAAGTTCTTTTTTTAGGATTGTGCAAAGATGAGGGAAAATTGTTTGAAGGTAAAACGTTTCCCATTCTGATTGATGTTTACACATAATCACGCAAGGCGCTGATGGGATATTCTCTTGGCCAATAACATTAACCCTAACGCCAATAAAGATACGCGCTGAGGCGACAATGATTCTATTCCAAAGAGAGATATAGGAAAATCTAAAGCGATAAGGCAGCCAAAAAATTAAGCTGCCTGTTAAGCCGAACCAAAAAAGGGATAGGTAATAGAAAAAATAAAAACATTTATTTTTTAAAAACAGTATCACGTTTAAAAGCCCTTAAAACCTTTTTGTCTAGTTAGCGTTTTTGAGGCGCGAGTAAAGAGATATCAGCAACGTGTAAAAATAAGGCCCGTAAACGCGACAATAATGCGAGTCGATTATTCTTTAATGTTGGATCTTCTGCATTTACCATAACACCATCAAAGAAGGCATCAATACTGTCTTTAAGTTCAGTTAGTTTTAATAAGCCATCACGATAATTCGCCTGATCAAAAAGCGGCTGAACTTCTGCCTCTTTTATTTCAATAGCGTTAGCGAGAGCTATTTCAGCGTCTTCAACAAGAAGTGCTTTATTGAAATCAGAAGCGCTCACTTTTACTTCCGATTTTTCAAGAATATTGCTAACGCGTTTATTGGCGCCAGCAAGACTTCCACTTTCACTGGTTTTAATAAATGCGGCAACGGCTTGTACGCGTGCATTAAAATCTAATGGGCTACTGAGCTTGTTGGCTTTAACGGCGGCAAACACCTCAACCGGCAAGCCTTGATCTTGATAAACCGCTGCGAAGCGATCAAATAAATAATCGACCACGCGTGCTGATGTTGCTTCAGGGTCTTTAATCGCTGCATGTTGTGCTACCGCGCGAGATACCCATTCATCAATATTTAATGGCAGTTGGTTTTGCAAAATAATTTGTAAAATACCAATGGATGCACGGCGAAGAGCAAATGGATCTTTAGAGCCAGAGGGTTCTTGGCCTATGCCAAAAATACCCGTTAGTGTATCTAAGCGATCTGCGAGAGCCACTGCACAAGCAGTATTGCCCTGAGGCACTTGGTCGCCCGCGAATTTTGGTAAGTAGTGAGATTTAATGGCATCGGCGACGGCATCGGATAGCCCTTCATTAGATGCATAGTAGCCACCAGCGGTACCCTGCATTTTATCAAATTCTAAAACCATATCGGAGGCAAGGTCAGCTTTACATAACTGTCCCGCTAATTTTGCTGCTTCAGCATCACTGGCATTTTGTGATGCTGCTAAACCTTCGGCAAGATGACCAATACGTTCGGTTTTCTCGAAAACCGTTCCAAGTTGCTTTTGAAAGACGATCGACTTTAAGCGATCTCTTAAAGATGCCATCGATAATTTTTTATCGGTTTCGAAAAAGAAGGCGGCATCGGCGAGTCTAGGGCGAATAACTCGTTCGTTACCACTTACGACTTTAGAAGGATCAATACTGTTGATGTTGCTGACAGTAATAAAGTTTGGAAGTAAGTCACCCGTTTTATCGACGATATGAAAATATTTTTGATGTTCACTCATTGAGTAAATGAGGGCTTCCTGAGGAACTGAAAGAAACTCGCTATCAAAGTTACCAATGAGGGCAAAGGGTTGCTCAACTAATGCAGTAACCTCATCGAGGAGCGCATCTTCAATAACGGCTACACCATTCACTTGTTGCGCTAATTTAGTAACTTGCTCTTCGATAGCTTCACGACGCTTGTTGAAATCAGCAATAACATGACCTTCATCAAGCAATTGTTGTTCATAATTAAGAGCATCAGTAATAATAATGGGGTCAGGTGAATGAAAACGATGACCATAACTCTGAGAGCCTGACTGTACTCCTAATAAAGTGCAGTTAACCGGTTCTGAATCTAATAGTGCAACAAGCCATTGCACAGGTCGAACAAATTCCGCTCGCGAAGTACCCCAACGCATACGCTTGGGAATAGGTAATGCATCTAAAGAAGCTGCAATAAGGCTTTCAAGTAATTCCGAGGTGGCCTTTCCTTTGGCGAGACTCCGAAATCCAAGACGCTCACCTTTATCAGTATCAATGGTAATTAGATCATCAAAACTAACATCGTTACTGCGAGCAAAACCCTCAGCGGCTTTGCTTGGTTTGCCTTCTTTATCATAGGCAGCTGCAACGGCAGGGCCTAGTTTTTCAATATTTTTATCTGGCTGCTGAGTATCTAAATCAGAAATTAGAATAGCTAAACGACGAGGTGTGGCAAAGCTTTTGACGTTATCAGCATTAAAGTTTAAATCTGCGGCACGTAGGCCAGCCAATAGTCCTTGTTCAAAAGCAGCCGAAAGTGCTTTTAAAGCGGTTGGCGGTAATTCTTCTGTCCCTAATTCTATTAAACAGTTAGCGGTAGTATTCATTGTCCCGCCTCCTTTTTCTTTTTCTGCTTAGTATTTTCTTTCTTTAACTTTTCTTTTTCAAATTTAGCGAGTGCAGCCAACTGTAACGATTCCTCTGCTAGTGGAAAGCCGAGTTCGGCACGTTTTTTGTAATAAGCTTCGGCAACGGCGCGCGCTAAAGTTCGGACGCGTAAAATAAATCGCTGTCTTTCGGTAACTGAAATGGCATGCCTGGCATCAAGCAAATTAAACGCATGAGACGCTTTCATTACTTGTTCATATGCTGGTAATGGAAGATTGGCTTCAATTAACTTTTGGCTTTCTGTTTCACATTCATCGAAGTATTTAAAAAGAAAATCGACATTGGCATGTTCAAAATTGTAAGCCGACATTTCAACTTCATTTTGGTGGAACACATCACCGTAGCTTACGCTACCTTGTGCATTTCTAGTCCAGACCAAATCATAGATGCTATCGACACCTTGCAAGTACATTGCAATTCTTTCAAGTCCGTAAGTGATCTCTCCAGTAACGGGATAACATTCAATGCCGCCGACTTGTTGAAAGTAAGTGAACTGTGTAACTTCCATACCGTTTAGCCAGATTTCCCAACCTAAGCCCCATGCGCCAAGCGTTGGTGATTCCCAGTTATCTTCAACGAAACGAATATCATGGACCTTTGGGTCAATACCGATTTCGTAGAGAGAGTCTAAATACAATTGTTGAATATTATCTGGCGATGGCTTTAGCGCTACTTGAAATTGATAGTAGTGCTGTAATCGATTCGGGTTATCGCCATAGCGACCATCCGTTGGGCGACGGCAAGGCTGAACATAGGCAGCATTCCAAGTTTCAGGGCCAATAGAGCGTAAAAAAGTGGCTGGATGAAAAGTCCCCGCGCCTACTTCCATATCGAGCGGCTGTAAAATGACACAGCCATGCTTCGCCCAGTAATTTTGTAACGTTAATATCAACTCTTGGAATGTCAGAGCTTGATCTGACCCATTGGTTAGATTTTTATTGGCGCTATTCGCTGCACTGTTATTAGAATCAGACACTGCTTAAAATCACTCATGCTAAGAAATAGGAATAAAGCTAAACGACGCGGGCTTGCAACAATACTTGTAGTAGTAATAGTTGCGGCCATTTTAAGCGCGCGATTATACCTTAATGGTGGTTTTTTTCTGCTCTTTTAAGAGCTATATGTAAAAGCCATATCTAAAATTATAGACATTATTTTCGCCAAAATGCAGGGGTAAATAGCACTAGCAATGTAAAGACTTCTAGGCGGCCTAATAACATTGCAAGACATAACACCCATTTTGCCGCAGCTGGAATGTCGCCATAATGGGCGGCGACATCACCAAGGCCTGGACCGAGGTTGTTAATACTGGCACCCACGGCTGAAAAAGCGGTTAAAAAATCTAATCCCGTTGCTAGAATTAATAGCATCATAAAGATATAGACCAAAATATAAATAGCAAAGAAGCTCCATACGGCACCAATAACCCGATCAGAAACTGGCCGGTTACCAATTTTAATAGGAATAACCGCATTGGGATGAACAAGCCTTACGAGTTCTCTGTAACCCTGTTTGACGATTAACAGTACGCGAATCACTTTCATGCCGCCGCCTGTCGAGCCTGCAGAGGCGCCCATAAATGCGAGCAAAAACATAAATACAGGAATAAAGGTTGGCCATTGAGTGTAATCACTAGAGGCAAAGCCGGTAGTGGTCGCTAAGGAGACAACCTGAAAAACACCTTGAACAATGCTCTCATGCCAGCTGAAGTTAAGCGTATTTCCGCCAAGCAGTAATAAGCCAGCAACGACAATCACCATGGCAGAAACATTTATCAAAAGATAAAAACGGAACTCGGCGTCTTTGCTATACACCTTAATTGAGCGGTTATGATATGAATAATAGTGCAAGGCAAAGTTGACGCCAGCTAACAACATATAAACTACAGCCACCGATAAAATAACAGGATTATCGAAATAGCCCATGCTGGCATCATGCGTACTAAAACCACCTATCGCAACGGTTGAGAAACTATGCGCTAATGCATCAAAAGCCGACATGCCAGCAATCCAATAGGTGACGCCGCACCCTATGGTCATTAATACATAGATAGTAAATAACGCTTTTGCTGTACTAGTGATGCGCGGTGTGAGCTTCTGATCTTTCATCGGCCCTGGTGTTTCGGCCCTATACAATTGCATACCACCTACGCCTAGCATTGGCAAAATAGCAATGGCGATAACGATAATACCAATGCCACCTAACCATTGAAGTTGTTGGCGATAGTAGAGAATAGATTTAGGCAAATCATCAAGGCCGGTAATGACAGTTGCACCGGTAGTGGTTAAACCAGAAATAGATTCAAAAATAGCATCGGTAATAGAGAGATTGGGTGCTTCAGATAAAAATAATGGCAGCGCACCGAAGAGCCCCAGTACTAACCAAAATAATGCGGTAATCAAAAATCCATCACGGGTTCTTAAGGTATGTTTAATTTTTCTATTGGGCAACCAAAGTGCTGCACCGGTTGCAGCTGTTATTGCAAACGCGGAAACAAAAACATGAATCGTGTTATCACCAAACCATAATGCAAACGGTATGGGAATAAGCATGGTTAAGCTGAATATTAATAACAGCAAACCCAGCAGCGCACCTATAATCGAAAAATGCATAAACGAGACAACCTCAATATGACGAGCAAAAAAAGCTAAAAACTCTATTTTTATAGAGGTTAAAAGAAGCCAAGACCTACTTGGAATAAGGCTTCTACAGCGGGTATTTGCTTTTTGTCCGCCAAAAATACAATGACGTGATCATCGGTTTCAATCACCACATCACGATGTGCGATAAATACTTTTCCGTCTCTCACAATGGCGCCAATCCTAACGTCTTTAGGCGTTTCGATATCAGCTAAACATTTGCCAACCACTTTAGAGTTTTTACTATCACCATGGGCAATAATTTCTAGGGCTTCAGCTGCGCCGCGACGAAGTGAATGAACAGCCGCCATATCGCCACGTCTAACATGGGTTAACAAGCTGCCTAAGGTAATTAACTGAGGCGCAAAGGCAATATCAATATCTTCTCCTTGCACTAAATCAACATAGGCAGGATTAGTAATAAGTGTAATCACTTTTCTGGCGCCTAACTTTTTGGCCAGCAACGAAGACATAATATTGGCTTCATCATCATTGGTTAATGCAATAAAGACATCAATGCTGTCGATATTTTCACTGTGCAGTAATTCAGTATCGGAAGCGCTGCCATGTAAGACGATAGTTTTATTTAATTGCTCAGACAGTGCTTCAGCACGTTTACCATTTTGCTCAATAATTTTTACTGAATATTGATTTTCGATCGCCTGCGCTAAACGTAAACCAATATTGCCGCCGCCAGCAATCATGATGCGATTATAGGGGCGACTTAGCTGCCCTAGTTCACGCATGACCGGACGAATATTTTCTTTAGCGGCTACATAAAAAACTTCGTCTAGCGGTTCTATTTCTGTAGTTCGTTCAGGTTTAATCGCTCTATCACCACGAAAGATGGCTGCTACACGGGCATCTTGTTTGGGCGTCATTTTTTTAATGTTATGCAAGGTTTCGCCAATAAATTTATCACCCGCTTGGGCACGAATGGCAACCAGTTGAACAGCACCATTGGCAAAGTCGATAACCTGTAATGCGCCAGGATATTCAAGTAAGCCAATAATATGCTCGGTAACTAATTTTTCTGGCGCGATAATAACGTCGATTGGAATGGCGTCATTGGCAAATAAGGCTTTTTGCTCGACATAGCTATTAGCGCGGATACGACAAATTTTGGTTGGCGTACGATAGATGGAGTGGGCGATTTGACAGGCAAGCATATTGATTTCATCAGAGCCAGTAACGGCAACCAACATATCGGCATCTTCTATACCGGCGCTTTGCAGCACGTCAGGGTGAGCTGCATGACCATTAATGACACCAATGTCGAGTTTGTCTTGTAACTCACGCAGCCGCTGGCCGTCGCTATCGACAACGGTAATGTCCATTTTTTCATTGGCTAAACTTTCTGCTAATGTGCCGCCGACTTGCCCTGCACCCAATATCACAATTTTCATGTTATCTGCTTTGTCTTATTTGTAGCTTGGATTAAATATCACCCACGCTGTCATTAAACGGCTATATGTTTAAGCGTACTAAAGCGTGGCAGACTTGCTAAGTCTTGCGTAGAAAAAACCGCCGTTTTTGCCCTTATTTGGTAGTAGTTGGCGTCCTGACCCGCTGATAACACCCCATTGAGCATCAATCGGTAACGCTTTGGCCGAAGGCGTATCCATTAGGAATTTATCAATAACCGCTGCGTTCTCTTCCGGCATGATGGAGCAGGTGCAATACAGCAGCTGGCCGCCGTCTTTTAATAGTGGCCAAAGCTTATTAAGTAGAGTGCTTTGCTGCTCGGCAAACTGCGCTAAATCACCTGAGCGGCGCAAAAATTTAATATCTGGATGATGGCTAATAATACCCGTGCCAGAACAAGGAGCATCGAGCAGAATACGGTCAAACTGCTGTTCGTCCCACCAAGTATCTGTATCACCTGCATCCGCGGTAATGCAACGCGCTGAAAATTGGTATCTGGCGAGGTTCTCTTTCACTCTAAATAGGCGCTCACTACTGCTATCAATTGCGGTTAATGTACATTCTGGTGCTGATTCTAGTGTATGGATGGTTTTTCCACCGGGTGCTGCACAGGCATCGAGTACTTGCATTGGGCCTTGAACATCAAGCAGTAAAGCCGCCAGTTGAGCGCCGGGATCTTGCACACTAACGGCGCCCTGCTCAAAGTGAGGTAATTCGCTTACAGCCACTGCTTGTATCAGTCGAAGCCCTGAGGGGCTATTGGGATCGAGTTCGGTTTCGATACCTGCGTCAGTTAATAGCTGTTGATATTCATCGCGGCTATTTTTAGCTAAATTGACACGCAGCGACATAGCTGGCGCGCTATTGTTGTAATCGAAAAGCGCCTGCGAATGTTCAGGCCAGTCTTTCTTTATTTTCTTAAATAGCCAGTTGGGATGACCAACATCGGCGGCAGGGCTTAATGGTTTTGTATTACTTGGATCTGCTTGCTGACGTAAAAAATTTCTCAGCACAGCATTCACTAAGCCGCTCGCCCAAGGTTTTTTAAGCTTTTTTGCAGCATCAACGCTGGCACTAATGGCGGCATGATTGGGTGTGCGTAAATAAAGTAATTGATATAAACCGGTAAGAAGTAAGGCGTAGATGTCCGCATCTTTTTGGCTAAACGGTTTTTTGAGTAAGGGTTTTAATTGCGCATCCAAGCGATGAAAATGACGCAAGGTGCCAAAACAAAGTTCGCGATAAAAGGCGCGGTCTTTATTTTCGACGTCAGTATTACCCTGTGTTTTAGAATCAGAAGTGGGTTTAGTGTTAGAGAGCGCATCGATATCAGCAGAAAAAGATTCTCCCTGACTAATAACTCGAGCAAGGGCTTTGGCGGCTAGCGCGCGCACATCTTTCATTAAATTATTGCTCGCTATCTATAGTTATAGGTGATGAAAAAAAATCGCCGATTTTAAAAAAGTCGGGCCTGCCATTAAGCAGTGCTGCAATGTCCATGGCCTTCGCTCCCGGTATTTGCAGCATAGAAATTTCAAGACAACTTTTATTACACTGTACGGTAATGGTTTTTTTATTAATGGCAACAACCGTACCCTCAGCAATATCTTTATTACTTGCTATAGGTGTAGCTCTAACGATGCGGATTCGTTGCTCATTTAAAAAAGTATGGCAGCCCATAGCCGAGGTAAACGCGCGAATTTTACGATCAATCTGCTCCGCCGATTCATGCCAGTTAATTAAGGCTTCTTTTTTATCAATTTTTACCGCGTAATTACTGTGGTTATCGTTTTGCGGTTCAGGCGCTAATGCTTGAGTATCAATGGCGGAGAGCGTTTTAAATAATAATGGAATGCCTAACGATATCATCTTACTGCGCAAACTGTCGCCAGTTTCGTCGGCAGTAATATCACAGGTCGATTTAAATAACATGTCTCCTGTATCTAAGCCTAGCGCCATTTGCATAATGGTAATGCCGGTGCTTGGGTCGCCAGCGATAATGGCTCTTTCGATAGGTGCTGCGCCGCGCCAGCGTGGCAATAAAGAGGCATGAATATTAATGCAGCCAAATTTCGGTGTGTCTAATGCGGCCTGCGGAAGTAATAAGCCGTAAGCTGCAACAACCATTACATCGGCATTAAGTTGGGCGAGCGCTTGAAGTGCGTCTTCATCTTTTAATGTCAGCGGTTGTAATACTGGAATGTTAGCTTGCTCGGCAATCTTTTTTACTGGCGAAGCTTGCAGTTTTTTACCTCGGCCAGAGCGGCGGTCTGGTTGTGTGTAAACAGCGACCACTTGATGCTGGCCTTGATCTAACAAGGCTTGTAAATGGTCTGCTGAAAATTGCGGAGTACCAGCAAAAATAATGCGCAAGTGTTTACCTGTCGGTCAATGGCTTAAGTGATTAGCAAGGAAGTGAATAAATAATTTAGCGGCGCTCTTTTTGCAATTTTTGTTTTATACGATTGCGCTTAAGGGCAGAAATATAATCGACAAACAGCTTGCCGTTAAGATGATCTATTTCATGTTGAATGCAAACAGCGAGCAATCCATCGGTGGTAATTTCAAAGGGCTCGCCTTTTTCATTTAATGCTTTTACTTTAACGCCTGTTGGCCGCGATACTTCTTCGTAGTATCCAGGTACTGATAAGCAACCTTCTGAATAACTGTGTAATTCAGGATCGAGCACTTCAATACTAGGATTAATAAAAACGAGTGGTGTGTCACGCTCTTCAGAAACATCAATTACAATGACCTGTCTATGTACGTTAACTTGAGTAGCGGCAAGGCCAATACCTTCGGCGTCATACATCGTCTCAGTCATATCGCTAATTAATTGTTGAATACGTTCATCGACCTCTTTCACAGGACGAGCAATCGTTCTGAGCTGAGGGTCGGGAAATTCTAAAATATCGAGTATGGCCATGGTTTATCTATTTCTATTGATGAAATTTAGTTTTCTAAATTTGTGGTTTTTAGCGTTTTGCCTTTATCGGGCTTAATCAGCATCTATTCACCCTTGCAAGATATCACTAACACTTTTAATAGTGAGGGAATTTGTCCCTGACCAGATTTGTGATGTGAATCAAACTTTATAGAGATGGCGATCACGTTGATGTGCGACCAGCCTGCAAAAATTTGTCATGGCCGCCATTTATAGGGAATGCTCACCGCTGAGGCGGGTCATGACTGCTATATTATACAGATCGTGGCTAGAAGATTGCACCGGAAGTTTGCCAGTGTTAACCGAATAATAAACGGTTTTTTTGCAACGATTGCCGCTCTTTTTTGTCGCAGTTACTTCAACTACACGATAAGAAGCAGTCACTTAGATCAATATTGGCTTGGAAAGGACATTCAAATGAACAAATTTTGGCTTGGCTTGGTTTTTTGTGCCGCCTTTATGCATGGGCAATGGGCTGCTGCAGAGCTTGAGTTGCGCGCTAATCACCCGGGTACTTACACAGTTAAAACTGGCGATACGCTATGGGATATCTCAGAAATGTATCTCAAAACGCCTTGGTTATGGCCAGAAATTTGGCAAGCTAACCCTCAAGTCGATAACCCTCACCTCATTTATCCGGGTGATATTTTGTCGTTAATCTACTTAGATGGTAAGCCTCGTTTAGTCGTGAACCGTGGTTCGGTTAAGCTTAGCCCGCAAATGCGAACATCGCCTTTGGGCGCCGCGATTCCCGCGATCCCGCTCGATGCCATAGGCTCTTTTCTATCGCGTAGCCGAGTCGTCGAAAAGGAGACGCTAAAAATTGCGCCTTATGTCTTAGCGGTTTCTGGCAATCGTATTATTAGTGCCGCCGGTGATCGCATTTATGCGCGCGGTGACTTTGATCCAACGACTAAATTTTATGGCATTTATCGTGAAGGTGAGACCTTTGTTGATCCTGAAACACGCGAGAAACTCGGTATTCAAGCACTTGAGATTGGCACTGGTCGAATTGTCGCCGAAGATGAAGAAGAAGGTGTTACCAGTATTTTATTGAATAGCAGCAGCGAAGAAGTCCGAATTGGTGATCGATTTTTAGCCTTTGCCGATGAAGAAGTGAATTCGATCTTTTACCCTAAAGCCCCTAATGGTGATATTGATGGGGTGATTATTGCGGTTGAAGGCGGTGTGGCTAGTATTGGTCGCTATGATGTTGTAGCCATTAATCGTGGCGAGCGAGAAGGTTTGGCTACCGGTGATGTATTGGGAATTAACCAAGCAGGCAAGACTATCCGTGACCGAGTGGGTAAAGGGCGAGTGAATTTACCCAGTGAGCGTGCAGGTCTGTTAATTGTTTTTAAAGTATTCGAGAAATTGAGCTACGGTCTTATTCTGGAAGCCGAGCGGCCATTATCTGTTTTTGATGAGGTCACTAACCCTTAGTCGAATAAAGCAATTGAGAGTCTAAGCATGTAGGCTCTCAATTATTTGCCAGTATTTCCCATCAATATGGTCAAGGATGATCTTATGAATAACTCTGTTCCTGATAAAAAAACAACGCCTGTCTGGCTGCCTCACAGTTACATCTCTTCTATTCATCAGTCTAATATTGATAATGACTGTCCCTACTCTCGTGAACAATTAACGGCACTTATTGCGCTTCAAAATATTGATGAATTAGGGCCTGTTAGCTTGTCGTTGTTGTTGGCAAAAGCAGGCTCTATTGATGGGTTGATAAATGGTGCGATTGATCCGATGGAGGTGGCCGGTTTACGTGCACCCTGTCGGCAAGAGCTGCAGCGGTTTCTGCGAAATCCGCGTGGTGTTCAGCAGTGGCAATTAGCTGAGCAAAGCTTAGATTGGTTGGTCCAAACGGGCTGCCATATACTCGTTTATGATGATCCACGCTTTCCATCACTATTAAAAGAGTTGCCAGATTGCCCCCAGCTAATTTATTTGGCGGGGAATATAAATACTTTTAAAACAAACTCTATAGCAATAGTTGGCGCTCGCAAACCCAGTGTAGGAGCACAGCAGTTCACTGAGCATTTGGCTGCTGAACTGTCAGATGCAGGCCTGCTAATTACCAGTGGTATGGCAAGTGGTATTGACGGGGCTGCACATCGAGGCAGTCTTAATGTGGGCGGTAAAACAGCAGCGGTTTGGGCGGCTGGATTAGATGTAGTTTATCCTAGAGAGCATCAATCACTGGCAAAAAATATCCTCGAGAATGGCTGTGTGATAACCGAAATGCCATTGGGTACAGCCTCCATACCGAGTTATTTTCCGCGTCGAAACCGCTTAGTATCTGGCATTAGTTTGGGCGTTATTGTGGTGCAAGCGGCACTTCGAAGCGGGTCTTTAATTACCGCTAATTATGCTGCCGAACAGAACCGTGAAGTCTTTGCTGTGCCCGGCTCCATTCATAATCCGTTAAGTGCAGGTTGCCATCAATTAATAAAAGACGGCGCAACATTAATAGAGAGTGCTGAAGATGTCTTAATGGCCATAAGGGAATTACAGCTTGCTCAGGGCTTAAACGCGGTAAAGTCTGAAGACGACAAAATGGCTGATGAAATGGCTTTAAAGCAAGCTGAAGCAGTGTTATTAGCGGGGTTATCTGTTGAAATGCGTATAGTGTTAGATGCTATTGGCTATGATCCAGTACCTTATGAGCTTATTGAGGCGAGGATAGATGCTGGTATCGACAATTTAAGCGCAGTACTGGTAGATTTAGAGTTACAAGGCATCGTAACAGTGGTCGGCGGACTGTATAGCCGATAATATGACAAGCTAGGCTTTTGATGCTTGAAACCTGCTCCATTATTCTGTAATTTGCGCGGCTTCTTAAGTATAAATATTCAGTTTGAATAAATAGTAAATATAGAGAGTGATGCCATGAGTGAAGTTTTTGTTGCCATATTAATGGGTTCGGATAGTGATTTGCCACAAATGCAGCCAGCAATCGATACCTTGGCTAAGTTTGCGATTCGTACAGAAGTCAAAGTCTCTTCCGCGCATCGAACGCCGCAGGCAACCCATGACTATGTGACGAGTGCTGACCAACGTGGATGTGGCGTCTTTATTGCTGCTGCTGGTATGGCTGCGCATTTGGCCGGTGCTGTCGCTGCTAATACGACTAAGCCCGTTATTGGCGTGCCTATTAATGCTTCGCTTCAAGGAATGGATGCATTGTTATCTACCGTTCAAATGCCAGGTGGCATTCCAGTGGCAACAGTAGCTATTGGTAAAGCAGGCGCAAAAAATGCGGCTTACTTAGCGGCGCAAATACTTGCGACGGCTGATGCTGACCTTGCTGCTCGCGTTAAAGCTGAACGTGCAGAGTGCGCTAAAGAAGTTGAAGCTAAAGATGCTGCACTTCAGGCTCAACTCGCCAAATAATTGCTTATGAGTGCGCCAGGCCGTTGGCAGTTAGAAAAAGCCTTATCTGCACTCAAGCATGGTGAAGTGATTGCTTATCCTACGGAAGGGGTCTGGGGCTTAGGCTGCGACCCTTTCAATGCTGATGCAGTTGATCGTCTTTTGGCATTGAAAAATCGGCCAATGGATAAAGGTCTGATTCTCGTCGCCGCCAACCTCGCTCAAATCTCACCGTTACTGTCGTTTTTGTCTGATGCACAGCTTGCGCAGTTAAAGGAATCAGTGAGTGATGACAGTGCGCATGTATCGGGTGAATCTCGACCGACAACTTGGTTAATACCTTCAAGCGGACTTATTCCTTACTGGATTACCGGCACGCACGATACTGTGGCGGTGCGTATTTCGAAGCATCCAATGGTTGCCGCGCTTTGTCAGTCCTTTGGCGGCATGATCGTATCGACATCAGCTAATCCGAGTTCGAAAGCTCCCGCATTAACGCAGCTTTCAGTGCGACATTATTTTGGTAAGCAGATTCCCGTTTATTTAAGTGGTAAGGTTAATCGCAGTGGCGTTACGTCTGAAATTCGCAATTTAGTGACAGGCGATGTTTTACGTTAGAATTTGACGAGTTGATTTTAAGCGCCAATCCAATCCATACCAAATTAACTATGAACTATTAGATTGAAACACTTAGCCATTGGGAGCAAGCATTGAGCACCATTGATAAACAGGCCGTTCAAACCTTTTTGCTCGATTTACAAAATCGCATTTGTGAGCGCTTTGAATCGCTTGATGATGGCGCAACTTTTGAAGAAGATGCTTGGGATAGACCGCAAGGGGGTGGTGGTAAAACACGCGTACTTAAGTGCGGAACTCTTTTTGAAAAAGGCGGTGCCAATTTCTCTCATGTGTTTGGCGATCAACTCCCACCATCAGCATCTGCTAACCGTCCAGAATTAGCCGGTCGCTCATTTGAAGCCTTTGGTGTGTCGGTGGTGATGCATCCAGATAATCCTTTTATTCCTACCTCCCATGCTAATGTCCGTTTTTTTATTGCTGAAAAAGAAGGTGAAGATCCTGTCTGGTGGTTTGGCGGTGGTTTTGATTTAACACCGTATTACGGCTTTACCGAAGATTGCGTAAGCTGGCATCAACAAGCCAAGCAAGCCTGTGATCCTTTTGGTGAAGAGGTTTATGGCGAATACAAACACTGGTGTGATGAATATTTTTATTTAAAACATCGCGATGAGCCCCGAGGTATTGGCGGCTTGTTTTTTGATGATTTAAATAAATGGGGTTTTGAAAAATCTTTTGAATTTATGCAAAATGTTGGCAATGCCTATATTGAAGCTTACAGTGACATTGTGAGCCGTAGAAAACCCATTGAATTTACTGAGTCGCATAAAGCCTTTCAGCGCTATCGACGCGGCCGCTATGTTGAATTCAACTTGGTTTATGATCGTGGCACATTATTTGGACTTCAATCAGGGGGGCGTACAGAATCTATTTTGATGTCGATGCCGCCAGAAGTAAATTGGCACTATGATTATCAAACAAAACCGGGCTCTGTAGAAGATGCTTTATATGAGCAGTTTTTAAAACCTAGAGATTGGCTTGCGCCTGCTGTATAAAATAATTTTTATAGATGCGTAATGCAATAGCAATTGAGAGCGAAGAAAATAAATAATGAACGATGTAAACAAAGATCGTTATGCTGTGTTCGGAAATCCCATTAAACATAGCCGATCGCCGGATATTCATCAGCAATTTGCTGAGCAATTAAAACAAACCATGACTTACCAGCGGCAGCTTGTAGCGCTGGGTGAGTTTGAAGTCAGTGCCCGCACTTTTTTTGATAGTAAGGGTGCGGGTTTAAATATTACCGTACCGTTTAAATTAGACGCTTATCAGTTTGCCGATCAATTAAGTGAGCGAGCGCGACGCGCAGGTGCAGTGAACACCTTAATAAATAAAGACGGCATTATTGTGGGCGATAATACTGACGGCTGTGGTTTGTTGGCCGATTTACAAAGTAATTTGCAGTGGCCTATTGGGGAAGCGAATATATTAGTTTTAGGCGCAGGCGGTGCTGTACGAGGAATTCTTGAGCCACTGTTGTTGGCTAACCCCGCATCAATCGTTATTGCCAATCGTACGCTCGAAAAAGCCGAGCAATTAAGTTGCGCTTTTCAACCGTTGGCTAACGATGCTGGCTGTCAGTTAAGTGCTAAGCAATATGATGAACTGATAGAGCCTTTTGATATTATTATTAATGGCACTAGCGCAAGTCTTAGTGGTGATACTCTGCCATTAGCGAATGAATGTTTTAACGGTGCTTGCTGTTATGACATGATGTATGCAAAGGGACCTACGCCTTTCTTGCAACTAGCCGCTAAGCAGGGAGCAAGAAAAATTGCCGACGGCCTTGGCATGTTGGTTGAGCAAGCGGCAGAGTCTTTTCGGCTTTGGCGTAATGTTAAGCCGAGTACACGCGTAGTGATTCAATCTATTCGCAATAGCTTATAAATAGTGAATAAATTTTTTCTAGGCAGCTTATTTCTTTTATTGTTTGTTACTACAAAGTCCATGGCTTCTGTTGGGCTTTTTATTGAATTGCCAAAAGCGGGCTTAAAGCCATCTGAGTTAGCAGTTGTTTACATTAAGGGAGATAAAAAAAGCGAAACGATTGCTTATTATTATCAGCAGCATCGTAAAATTCCGTTTGAAAATATTATTGGCATTTCTATAGATGCTAGTAAAACCGTTATTGGTCCTGGCGAGTTTGTTGTTCAAAAAAAATTATTGGATGCTCAATTAAGTGATAACGTTCAGGCGTTAGCGTTGGCGTGGGATAAGCCATATCAGGTTGGCTGCATGGGTGTGACGGCGGCATTTACCTTTGGCTATAACGTCGCTTATTGTGCCACCTCATGTAAAAAAACACGTACTTCGCCTTATTATAATTCTACGAGTGTCGCGCCTTATCGTGATTTTAAAATGCGGCCTACAATGATGCTCGCAGCAGAAACATTTAAAGACGCAACGCAATTAATCGATCGTGGTATTGCGTCGGATGATACGCAGCCATGGGGGCGGGCCTTTTTATTGACGACATCAGATAAGACACGCTCTGTTCGCAATGTTTTTTTTGACGAGGTAAGCAAAAACTTTAAAGAGATATATGATTTACATATTTTAAATTCTGATGGAATAAAAAATCGCTCTGATATTTTATTCTATTTTACGGGTGCGGTAGCTGTGCCGCATTTAGAAACGCTTTCATTTTTACCCGGTGCAATGGCTGATCACTTAACCTCGGCAGGAGGCCAGTTAACTGATTCTAATCAGATGAGTGCAATGCGATGGTTAGAAGCGGGGGCGACGGGCAGTTACGGCTCAGCGATAGAGCCTTGTAACTTTGTACAAAAGTTTCCTAATCCTTTATTGGCTATGTGGCATTATGGTTATGGTGCGACGATGCTTGAGGCTTATTGGAAAAGCGTGCATATGCCAGGGCAGGGAAACTTTATTGGTGAACCTTTAGCTTCACCTTTTAATGGTTATCGGTTGTTAAGAAAGGCGGATCACATAGAGGTGCGTTCACCTATTTTACGCCAAGGTCGTTATCGGATTATCGCAAATGAAGATGGCTTGCTAGGTCTTAATACGCCGAGTTATTTACGGTCTATGAATCAGATTTCTATTCAGTCCATAACACCTTATCGCCGTCATCTTGTGTTGCAGCCGCCCTACCATTCGCACTATAAAATTGAACGCTTATGATTTTTAGGGTTGCCGTTTATGGGTGACGTGGTTTTATTGCTCTTGGCGATATTGGTCTTTTAGTTTTACATAGTTTGCGGTGGTATAAAGAAAAAAGCTTTTCTCTTTTTCAGTTAATGGGCGAGCAGGTTTGCACGGCGAGCCCACATAGAGAAAGCCACTTTCGAGATGCTTGCCCGGTGGCACTAAAGCATTGGCACCAATAATAACCTCGTCTTCAATTACCGCGCCGTCCATTACAATGGCACCGTTACCAATTAATATACGATTGCCTATTGTACAGCCATGCAGCACGGTGCGATGGCCAATAGTGACATCGTCGCCAATCGTTAACGGCCAGCCAGCTTCGTTAAAACTGCTGGCATGAGTAATATGCAATATCGATCCATCTTGAATGCTGGTGCGTTGGCCAATACGAATACGATGCATGTCGCCACGAATAACGGCTTGCGGCCAAACGGAGCAATCATCGCCTAAAACAACATCACCAATAACAACGGCGCTTTCATCGACATAAACAGCATTGCCTAATTGGGGAGTTGTGTTTTGAAAGGAGCGAATATTCATAGTGTTTTACTCTGCTAACGGGCGTGAATTTAATGACGTTGATACAAAACGGTTGATTATATCCAATATCAGTTGCCACTGATATGATGGCTAATGTTCTGACTAAGAAGATAATGATTAAGAGTAGAGTGACGGGTATGCGAAACAAAAGATTTATTGCTGGTGCAGTTTGCCCTAAGTGTAAGCTGGCCGATAAGATTTTTACTTATCTCAAAGATGTCGACGCTAATAATAATGATGATCAGTGGCGAGCTTGTGCGAGCTGTGATTTCGAAGAGTCATTAGCCGCAGCAATTGCTTCGCAGCAAGAAGAGATACCCACGCGCGTGAATCAAAATCGTTTAGGGGAACAACCGCTTGCTCATGAGGTGGCTGTTGAGGCGGTTAAATTTATTGATCCTAAATAGATTTATATTTTTCGCAGTAAAGCGGGATAAACAGCGGCTAAGGTGAGGCCGCGGGCCAGATTAAAACAAATAAATGCAAACCATAAGCCGTGATTTTGCCAGCCCTGCGTTAGCCACCAAGTAGGTAAAAATACAATAACCACCGAAAACCACATGGTGAGATGCATTTGTTGCGTCTGCCCTGCTCCAACAAAAACACCGTCGAGTAAATATGCCAGCATGCCTACTAACGGCATAAGCACCAGCCAAATCATATATTGCTTGGCGAGTAGCATGATATCGGGCATATCGCTGAGCAAGCCAATAATTGCGTCTCCCATAAGTAAGAAGCTTACGCTGAATAATAGAGCGGTTGCGGTAAGCCATGCGGCGCAGATTTTCACACAGTGAATAAAGGTTTTTCGCTGCCTGCTACCAGTTGCTTCTCCGCAAAGGACTTCGGCGGCATAACTAAAGCCATCCATAACATAGGCAGAAAAGAACACCAGCTGTAATAAAATAGCATTGGCGGCTAAAACTGAGTCACTGAAGCTAGCGCCTTGAGCAGTGAAAAAATTAAAGGTAAAAAACAGCAGTAAAGTTCGTACAAACAAATGAGCGTTCATCGCTAATATTTGTTGATAGGCTTTGAGTGAAAGCCAGTTCCTCCATTGTCTCAGCGTGCTTAATTGCGTGTTTCGGGCAACAAAGACAAAACCGAGAGCTAAACCTGAGTATTCGGCAATCACGGATGCCATAGCGGCACCTGCACTGTTCATGTCCATGACGACTATAAACAACGTATCCAAAACAATATTAATGAGGTTAGTGAACAATATAAGTGCTAATGCGGCCTTGGTTTTCTTGAGGCCTATTAGCCAGCCGGAAATCGCAAAGGTCATCATGGCTGCTGGGGCCGAATAAAGACGGATACGGATGTATTCGGCGGCTAGGCCTGCAATATTCTCGCTGGCGTTCATGATTACTATGATGGAATCAATTAACCAAGGAACGGTAAAGGTGAGTATTAAGCCAAATAGCGTGGCTATTAATAAAGTGCGATAGATAATGCTGTCGGTGTTAGCGCCGTTAGCACTTATATCTGCGCTATTTCGGGCTCGGCCGACACTTTGTGAGACAAGGCTGGTGGTGCCCATTCTTAAAAAGCTAAAGCTTAGGTACAAAATGGCGATAACGTGCGCGCCTATGGCTACGGCAGCTAGAAAGCGCGGATTATCTAAATGGCCCAATAAGGCGGTATCGACTAATCCCAGCATGGGAATAGATATGCCGCTTAATATCATTGGCCAGGCAATAGCCCAGACTTTAGCGGTGCTAACGTCATTGTTGGGATTATTGTCTATATTGTTGGAAATCATCATTAATTGTGAACGAGAAGGCCTGGTGTTGCGTATATTTAAACGTATCAAAAGCTCGTCTAGGACAAGACTAATGATTGACTGAGCTAATAAAAGAACAAAATAACGGATTTTGGTCGTTTTTGTCAGTTTATTTAAAAACAAAGAGTTAGCTTCACTCATTATTGCTAAAAGATAATGGTATTTCTGCGGACATCCGTAGGTGATGATTAATATATTGTTCGCTAGATAGTGCGATATTTGTTTCCTTTGTTATAATCGCGGCGTTTTGTCGCACACGATTAGTTGTGCATCAGCTTATTCCAGCATGGCGCTAGGTAATGGCGCAGTCTTAAGTAAGACGTACCGAACTGAGACAAAAAATATCGCTATCGGTAGAGCAGCCGGTCGATATTAACTTGTCTTAGAAATTAGGTGTCTGTGCTGAGCTAGATGAAAAGAGGTTTTATGAGTGTTGGCCGCCGTTTTTAGGCGTTCTGGTACTGGATTGGCATAGCGTCAGTCGATATTTATTAGTTATATATATATGTGTTTTAGGAGAAGGTGGATTATGCGTTTAATAGGCAAACAGCTTGCAAGTAAGCTTTTGTGGGTGTTGGGTCAGGTGTTATTACTGCCAACCTTGCTAATGACTAGCGTTCAAGCTTTTGGCGCCAGCGATGCAGTGGTTGATGAAGCCCAGCGTTGGGGTCTAAATATGACTGAGGGCGTTACTGCCGTAAGCCATGAGATATACGATCTTCATATGCTGATCTTCTGGATCTGTGTTTGGATTGGCGTAGTTGTTTTTGGAGTGATGTTTTACTCCATGATTATGCACCGTAAATCTTCGGGTGCAGTGCCTGCTAAGTTTCATGAAAGCACAGCTGTTGAGCTAGCTTGGACACTTATCCCTGCCCTTATCTTAGTATTTATGGCGATTCCAGCGACATCTTCGCTCATCAAAATCTATGATTCTTCAGAAGCTGAAATCAACATTAAAATTGTTGGCTACCAGTGGAAGTGGCAATACGAGTATCTTGGTGAAGATGTAAGCTTCTTTAGTAACCTTACTACGCCACAAGATGAAATTTATGGTCTTGCGCCAAAAGGTGAGCATTATCTCCTTGAAGTCGATGAGCCATTAGTTATTCCTATTAATAAGAAGGTCCGTTTCTTAATTACTGCGAATGATGTGTTACATGCTTGGTGGGTTCCTGCCTTAGCGGTTAAGCGTGATGCGATTCCAGGATTCGTTAATGACGCATGGACCATTATTGATGAGCCGGGCATTTACCGCGGTCAGTGTGCTGAGCTTTGTGGTAAATCGCATGGCTTTATGCCGATTGTGGTTCACGCCATGGAAGAAGCCGATTACGAAAATTGGTTAGCAGGTAAAAAAGACGAAGCCGAAGAGTTAAAAGCGGCGATGTCGCAAACGTTCACAATGGATGAACTGTATGCTCGCGGCGAAAAAGTTTATCAGGCAAATTGCGTGGCTTGTCATGGCGCTAATGGTGGCGGTGGTCTTGGACCATCCCTTGTTGGCACCGGTATTACTACAGGCCCAATTAATGCCCATATCAATGTGATGGTCAACGGTGTTGCTGGTAATGCAGTCATGCCAGTCTTTGGCAATCAACTTAATAATATCGACTTAGCATCTGTTATTACTTTTAAGCGTAATGCTTGGGGTAACAACATGGGCGATCAGCTCCAGCCAGTCGACATTTTAACTTTCAAGAAAAATCAATAAGGAGCACCGAAGATGGGTGATCACGGTCCGGCAAAAGGTTTTGGGCGTTGGTTATTTACAACTAACCACAAAGATATTGGCTCAATGTACTTATGGTTCAGTTTTGCCATGTTTCTTATGGGCGGCGTGTTTGCGCTAGTCATTCGAGCTGAGTTATTTCAGCCAGGTTTACAATTAGTTGAGCCTGAGTTTTTCAATCAAATGACAACCATGCACGGTCTCGTGATGGTGTTTGGTGCTGTTATGCCAGCGTTTGTTGGCTTAGCGAACTGGATGATTCCAATGATGGTTGGCGCGCCAGATATGGCCCTGCCACGCATGAACAACTGGAGCTTCTGGATTTTACCGTTTGCCTTCACATTGTTGGCATCAACGTTATTAATGGAAGGTGGCGGTCCTAACTTCGGTTGGACATTCTACGCACCGTTATCAACAACTTATGCACCGCCAAGCGTAACTTACTTTATCTTTGCCGTTCACATTATGGGTGCGTCATCGATTATGGGTTCAATCAATATCATTGCAACGATATTGAATATGCGCGCACCAGGCATGACGTTAATGAAAATGCCATTGTTCGTATGGACTTGGTTAATCACGGCTTACTTATTAATTGCGGTAATGCCAGTATTAGCCGGTTGCGTAACAATGATGTTAATGGACATTCACTTTGGCACGAGTTTCTTTAGTGCTGCAGGTGGTGGTGATCCCGTATTGTTCCAGCACGTTTTCTGGTTCTTCGGTCACCCTGAAGTGTATATCATGATCTTGCCAGCGTTCGGTATCGTTTCGGCGATTATCCCAACGTTTGCGCGTAAGCCGTTATTTGGTTATGCCTCTATGGTGTATGCCACAGCGTCGATTGCCTTCCTATCGTTTATTGTATGGGCTCACCATATGTTTACGGTCGGTATGCCAATTGCGGGCGAGCTCTTCTTTATGTATGCAACGATGTTAATTGCAGTGCCAACAGGCGTTAAGGTTTTCAACTGGATATCGACCATGTTCCGCGGTTCGATGACATTTGAAACGCCAATGCTGTTTGCCATTGCCTTTGTTATCTTGTTTACCATTGGTGGTTTCTCTGGCTTGATGCTTTCGATTGCGCCAGCCGATTTCCAATACCATGACACCTATTTCGTAGTTGCTCACTTCCACTATGTATTAGTGCCGGGTGCAGTGTTCTCGATCTTCGCTGCTGTCTATTACTGGTTGCCGAAGTGGTGTGGCAACATGTATGACGAGCGATTAGGTAAAGCGCATTTTTGGTTATCGTTTGTTGGTTTAAACCTGACTTTCTTCCCAATGCACTTTGTTGGTCTAGCGGGCATGCCTCGTCGAATTCCTGACTATGCATTGCAGTTTGCTGACTTTAACCAAGTTGCTAGCATGGGCGCATTCTTATTCGGCTTTAGCCAAGTGTTCTTCTTGTTTATCGTTATCAAAACCATTCGTGGTGGCGAAAAAGCAACAGATGCCGTTTGGGATAATCCTGAAGGTTTGGAATGGACTATTCCATCTCCAGCGCCTTACCATACATTCACTACACCTCCGCCGATTAAATAATCGACGTAGGTGCAGTTGAAGGTTTGGGTAAGCATTGTTAAAGACAGAACAATTTAAGTAGTTAAGAAAACAGTAATATTGATTTTGATAAACGGTAAGCGGTTTTTATAACAGAGGCAGATACATTGACAGACCAACTAAATACAACTCTCTCGGTACGCAAATTAGTTGCGCGCTTAGTAGTAGTAACAGTTGTGATGTTTGGATTTGGTTTTGCATTAGTGCCGCTTTATGACTTGTTCTGCGACGTCACTGGTCTAAATGGTAAAACCAATTCTGAAGCTTTTATACCTGTTGCAGAATTAATTGATACCAGTCGCAATGTAACCGTACAGTTTATTGCGACTAACAATGAAAATATGTCGTGGGAATTTCGACCCGAAGTATTTAGCATGAAAGTGCATCCGGGCGAAGAAATTGAAACCACTTTCTATGCTAGAAATCCAACCTCAGGTGAGATGACGGCACAGGCAATACCGAGCGTATCGCCAGGTAGAGCGGCAACGTATTTTCATAAGACAGAATGTTTTTGTTTTAATCAGCAATTGTTAAGCGGTGGCTCAGCTATCGATATGCCGCTTAGATTTATTGTTGATAGAGATTTACCGGACGATGTAAATACGATTACCTTGTCCTATACATTATTTGATGTAACTGAAACGGGCGTTATTCAAGCCACGAGTTTGACGGCGCTATAAACCATTATTTTTTAAATAGTAATGCAGAAATTTTTGCGAGATTCAGCAAGCACTCCTGCAAAAACTACTGTTAGAACGGAGAGACAAAATGTCAACAGACACCAATAGCAGCGTCGAAGGCTATGAACATTATTATGTGCCGGAGCAGTCTGCATTTCCGATATTGGCATCCATAGGCCTGTTTGCTTTAATCTTTGGCTTAGCTACATTTTTAAATGAGCTTCAAGCAGAGATGACAGGTGCTGGTCGTTATATCGCTATTGCTGGTTTTGTGATGTTAAGCGCCACATTATTCTCTTGGTTTCGTCAAACCATTATTGAAAACATGTCAGGCATGAACAGCGCACAACTTAAGCGCAGTTACGTTTGGGGCATGGGTTGGTTTATATTTTCTGAAGTCATGTTCTTTGCCGCTTTCTTTGGTGCGCTCTATTATGTGCGTAACTTAGCCGGCCCTTGGTTGGGTGGTGAAGGTGAAAAAGGTCAGTACATGGAGTTAGCCAAAATGTGGGCTGCTTCGGGTTATGAGTATTCATGGCCGCCATTAACAACGCCTGATGAAGCCGTCAATGGCGCGAAGGCTGCCTTTCAAGGCGCCGGAGTAGGCAATAGCATGTACCCAAGCGATGCGCATAATGGCTTAGCGCTTTGGTTACCTATGTGGAATACCATTCTTCTTCTATCGTCTTCTGTGACTGTACATATTGCTCACATAGGCCTTAAAGAAGGTAACCGAGCTAAATTTAAAGGCTGGCTATTTGCCACGGTTGTATTGGCAATAGCGTTTTTGTTCCTCCAGGTTGCTGAGTACTATGAAGCTTATGTTCACCTTGGCTTAACATTAGAAAGCGGCATTTACGGTACCACCTTCTTTATGTTGACAGGCTTTCATGGCTTTCACGTATTCTTAGGTATGACCATGTTGTTAATCATGTTCTTGCGTTCAACCAAAGGTCACTTCTCACATGATGATTGCTTCGGTTTTGAAGCCGCATCATGGTACTGGCATTTCGTTGACGTTGTTTGGGTATGCTTATTCTTCTTCGTTTATATCATTTGATATTTGGGGCTCAACCATTTGCTGTTGGGGTGCTGCGTACTTACGCGCATCCCATGGAGCCCCTACTTCTAGCTGCCCCGAAAAAAATCCGTAAAGAGTTGTTCCCATTAAGGCAATCGCGAGGGCTATTCTAATGCCCAAAGAATTTAATGTTCGACGCGTTGTTCCAACATCCTTAAACAAAAATACCAGCCCACTAGCAAGACTGATAACGAGTCCAATTAGTAAGATCACAATAATGACTTTTATTAACATAATTTTTTCATCCAAGTTGTTGATCGCAATGCGCTTTCATATACCGTCATGATTGCAGCTTATCGCTGGGATTCCAACTGGAAAATTCTAATTACTATGCTTCTAGCATTGCCACTCTTGCTGCGCCTTGGTTTTTGGCAGTTAGAGCGTGGTGATGAGAAACAACAGTTACAGGAGCAATACGCAGCGCAAGATCAGATGTTACCGATTGAGTTAGAGAGTCAAGATGCGTCCGTTCAATCGAGCCATCAGCGCGTATATCTTATCGGTGAGTTTGATAATCAACACAATGTCTTACTTGATAATCGTATTTATGGGGGTGTTGTCGGTTATGAAGTATTAACGCCTTTTGTAACTGAAAGCGGTTTTTCGGTGCTAGTTAACCGCGGTTGGATTGCTGGCTTTGCCAATAGGCAGCAGCTACCTAATGTGCCTGTTATGGATTCAAAGGTGCGTATTATTGGTAAAATTTATGTGCCACTGGGTAAACCGGTGACATTGGCCAATGATGAGTGGTCTGAACAATGGCCTTTGGTCGTACAATGGGAGGACATATCAAGAATCGCTACTGTGCTTGATAATGAGCTTTATCCTTATTCTGTGCGTTTAGAGCCCTCAGCATCTGGTGCCCTGCTTGTTGATTGGCCAGCCGTTAATGTTCAACCAGAAAAACATTGGGGCTATGCAGTACAGTGGTTTTTAATGGCGGCAGCATTATTCGCCTTTTGGCTCTATTCATCTATTAGGCCTCGAAATACAGACACGGCCAATCATTAAGCGTTTAACATTGAGTTGAAATTATGACAGCATCATTTACACCTAAGCAGGTCCGATCAAGTCGCATGAAGTTAGTGGTACTTTGGGCTATTCCCTTTGGTTTAATGGCCATTGCTGCTGTCGTATATAACTTAGTTGAATCGGGTGTTATTAATGTTGGCAGTAAAAACGAAGGTGTTTTAATTCAGCCGCCTATTCAGTTAAATGGTTTGGCATTAACAACCAACGTTGAGTTAGCCAGAGACAATATTTGGGCAGGTAAATGGTCAATCGTTATTCGCGGCGGTGCTAACTGTGATGTCGACTGTTTAGATACCCTGCTAATAACACGCCAAATACATAAGCGACTAAATAAAGAAGGTAATCGTGTGCAGCGCGTTTATTTAAGCACTGTGCCTGCGTTAAGTGATGAGCTCTCTTCGCACTTGGCAGCAGAGAATCATTACATGAAATTAGCTGTCGTTGATGAGATAGCGAATGAAAGCGCTAATCAACTCGCCTTGATTGAGCTTGATAATGTTCTTGCCAGCGCCAACCAGACAGTACGATTTTTTCTGGTTGATCCTGACGGCTGGGCAATGATGTATTATTTAAATGAGCATGATGGTGTGGTCATATTAAAAGACCTCAAGTACTTACTAAAATATTCAAAAGAGCGCTAAAACGTGTTGATAAATACTGCTGAAAAACGTAAACCAGGATTCAGACTGGCCGCATGTGCAACCGCATTTGCCGTATGCGTCATTATTTTGGGTGCCTTCACCCGCTTAGCCGATGCTGGTTTGGGCTGTCCTGACTGGCCTGTCTGTTATGGACATATACTTTGGCCAATGGATGCTGAAGAAGTGGCCGTAGCCAATGCTGCATTTCCCGACACCCCAGTTGAGCATGATAAAACCTGGCCAGAACAGGTGCATCGTTTATTAGCGACAGGCCTTGGTTTTTTCTGTATTGCGTTAGTTGGCTTAGCGTGGCGTGATCGTATTAAAAATCGTGACAGCCTTACCCCTTTTAAATTGCCGCTATTTTTACTAGGCATGGTTATTTTACAGGGTATGTTTGGGCGCTGGACGGTCACCTTAAACTTATGGCCACAAGTTGTCACAGCTCACTTGATGGGTGGCTTCACCACTCTATCGCTACTGTGGTTGCTCACATTGAGATTAAACAACTATCAATGGACGGTTTCTCCTTCTGTGATGCAGTCACTGCAATCCATTAAGCCGGTGCTGATTACCGTATTTGTGCTCGTCATTTTTCAAATTATGCTGGGTGGCTGGACATCGTCTAATTATGCCGCGTTGGCTTGTCCCGATTTACCGATGTGCCAATCGGTATGGTGGCCCACCATGGATTTTTCTACGGGCTTTAATTTTGCCCAAGATATCGGGCCTAATTATTTAGGCGGAGTGATGGACAGCGCCGCTAGGACAGCGATTCATTTTAGTCATCGTATTGGCGCTATTATTGTTACAATATCGGTTCTGTATTTAGTGTGGCGTTTATTAAAAACAGGATTGCCTGCTGCTAAATTATGGGCTGTAACATTAGCCGTTGTATTATTCGTACAAGTGAGCCTTGGCTTAAGTAATGTCATTTGGTCCTTGCCGTTGCCGGTAGCGGTAGCGCACAATGCAGTCGGCGCCATGCTGATGCTTGTTTTTGTGGGTTTAAGTCACCGATTCTATACAGCTAAAGTACAGGCTTAACCAAACACTTATAGCGATAAACTGCCCGTCAGCAATGAGACTGACGGGGTTGGAAATAATTAAAATGACAAATCCAGAAGCATTAGACCCTCAAGCTATAAAGCCATTATGGCGTGATTATTTAGAACTCTGTAAACCAAACGTTGTTGCGCTAATGATATTGACGGCTATCGTCGGTATGTTCTTAGCTGTGCCGGGCATGGTGCCTATAGATATTCTTATTATCGGCAACATCGGTATTGGCTTGTGTGCGGCTTCTTCAGCAGTTATTAACCATGTGGTTGATAAAAAAATTGATATTTTAATGACGCGAACTAAAAATCGTCCTGTTGCTCAAGGTCGAATTAGTGATACGCAGGCATTAATCTTTAGCGCAGTTATGGGCATTGGCGGTTTCGGGATGCTGATGGTTTTTGTTAACCCACTTACTGCGTGGTTAACTTTAGTTTCTTCTATTGGCTATGCGCTTATTTATACTTGCTTCTTAAAGCGAGCCACGCCTCAGAATATTGTCATTGGTGGTTTAGCCGGTGCGGCGCCTCCGTTATTGGGTTGGACTGCGGTAACGAATGATGTACATGGTTATGCATTACTTCTCGTGTTGATTATTTTTGCGTGGACACCGCCGCATTTTTGGGCGCTAGCGATTCACCGTAAAGATGATTATGCCAAAGTCGGTATTCCCATGTTGCCCGTGACGCACGGTGATAAATATACGCGACTGCATATTTTGCTTTATACCATTATTATGTTTGTGGTTACCCTATTGCCGTTTGCCACGAAGATGTTCGGTCTTTTATATCTATTGGGTGCGGTAGTATTAGGTATTGGTTTTTTATATTGGGCTGTCATTCTGGTGATCAATAAAAACCCTGATGCGCCAATGGAAACTTTTAAGTACTCCATTATTTATTTAATGGCTTTGTTTGTCATAATGATAGCTGATCATTACGTGTATCCGCTGGATACACGTATAGCGCCTGAGCAGCCCGCAATAGAGCTGCGAATTACGCCAGAAAAATTGTCAGGCTTTGTTCCTCTTTCTATAGCAGAATAATTGCATAGTTGAATAGATTACTCCAAACCCAAAAAAGAAAGACTGGGTTAATGAATGAAGCATAAAACATGCGCCCTATTCTCTTCTGTATTATTTAATCACTGTTCGCGTTATTTTGTCGGCTGAACATTGACTTAATTGGCTAATCAAACGCTTAATATAGAGAGTTATAAGTGCTTTTTATTTTAACGCTAACATAAGTGATCATCCCTTAATTCATCTCCATTTTGCAGGTGCCTTGAATCGTGAATAAAACATCTAGCGAGAGTTCTATCCATAAAGATCGTCAAAGCGGTATTCGTAATACGATTGTTGGTATTTTAATTTTCATTACAGTAGTGATGGTTTTATTTATTAATCGTCTATCGAAAGAGCGTATTTTGAGTCCAAAAGAAATGGTCGCTAATGGTGCGGTCATGTTTTCGGTACCAAGAGAAATAAGTCCTCTTAATTTAATCGATCAAAACCAACAGCCTTTTACCGAAAGTCAGTTTATAGGTAAGTGGACGTTAGTTTTTTTTGGTTTTACGCATTGCCCTGATATCTGCCCTACTACCTTGTCATTGTTTAATCAGATGTCTGAGCGATTGGTTGATACACCGTATGCGGTTGATACGCAGTTTTTATTAGTTAGTTTAGATCCGACGCGCGACACGCCAGAAAAAATGAAACCTTATGTAGAATATTTCAATACAGATTTTATGGGTGTTACCGGCGAATTTTTATCGATACACCGTTTTGCTAAGCAGTTAAATGTCGCTTTTCAAAAAGTAGTCACCGATGCTGATACCGGAGAATATACGATAGATCATGGCGGTAATGTCGCGCTGATTAATCCTCAAGGTTATTACCATGGCTTTTATAAGCCGCCATTGGATCTCGATCGTATGACGCTTACTTATAAATCGACTCGTGCTGATAATCTTTAAACAGATGCGCTCTTCTTTTGTGCACATGGTTTTCCTTTCTTTATTGTTTGTTCCTTTCACACTTGTTATCAACAGCCATGCCGATGAGAAAAAATCATCGGCATTAGAGACCTATACCTCTGTAGTCCGCCATGTTGTTGATGGTGATAGCTTGTATCTTGTCGGTGTGCAGAAACAAATCAGACTATGGGGTGTTGATGCGCCTGAGTTAAAAGAGCCAGGTTATTTTGCGGCTAGAAATGCGCTGATAAAAAAAGTTAAAGGTAAGCGGCTTCGGTGTGTCACTCAAGATCATGATCGATACGGTCGTATTGTTGCTCGTTGTTTTATGGCGGCCAGCAATAACAAACCAGCTCTAGATATTAATGAATGGATGCTTAAAAGCCGCACGGCCAAAGAGTACTGTTACTTCACTAAAGGGTTTTACGGTTACTGTAATTAAAATGACCCAGATTGGGTGTGTTGCTGGCGTGTACTTTCTCGAGGCATAAAAAAACGGGCTCCGAAGAGCCCGTACGAGGAGGATAATAATATAAAAACAATCAAAAAATAAAAATAACAAACAATGACTTACGGGATGAAAATCTCTTGCGAATCAATAATAAAATCTAATTGGTCGCGTAACTCTTTTTGCAGGCCATCAATATAAGCCTCGCTTTGTGAACTGCTTAAAGCCGTTCCTGAAAGTAAGCGTTCAGCTGACATAGGCGGTAAAGCAACAGGGTAACGATTAAGTGCTAAATAGAAACTGTGTTTCGTTTCATCGTGATAGGCACTTGCGTCAATATCGGTGGCTCCACTCAAGTCGGCTGGGCTGGCAAATACTTGTCCTGATAGGATAAGTGCTGCTGCAACATACGAAATGGCGGAGTAAGCTAGATTTTTCATAATGTTTACTCCTTTCGTTGTGTGCGTTTTTTGGCTTGTGACCTTGAAACGCGGTAATAAATTTGTTTCGTTCTTGTATGTTACATAGAGTAACACCTGTGGATAAAAATGCCAGTTTAGAAACGAGAATAAGCGCAATAAATGTGTGAATAATTGTACTGTTACTGAGGCCTAGTCTCGGTTGTGGTCTTATGTCGTTGAAACTACGGCATTTAATCATCTTTCACTTATACTATACGGCATGTGTTACCAAACGGTTCACCAATAAGTCACTAGCTGTTACTTTGCGGTATGATTAACACACAGTTAGTCAGTACTTACTTATTATTCAATTGAGAAGAAAAAAAGAGACTTTTGTTACTGTTAACTAAATCTTTAGAGAAGCTGTTGTTGATGTCTTCTAAGCGTAAAGTCAAAGATACGAGACAAAGAATAAAACTCATCGAGAAGAGTGATTAGCTTCTTAAGCTGAAAGCAGAGCTGTGATAAGCTGCTCGACCGCGGTTTAGCATCATGATTTCAATGATCACGATTTAAATGAAAAACAGGCGCTAATGTCTTACCGCCTCCTTATTAACAGCAATAACTATTAAACAGGTGCAACACATCTTATGGCTGCAAATGATCCACTTGTGCTCGTCGATGGCTCCTCTTATCTTTATCGTGCCTTTCATGCCCTACCACCACTCATTACCTCTAAAGGCATGCCAACGGGCGCTATAAAGGGCGTTATCAATATGTTGCGCCGGTTACAGAAAGATTATCCCGGCAGTGTAATTACGGTTATCTTTGATGCTAAGGGCAAAACCTTCAGAGATGAGATTTATACCGCTTATAAAGCCAATAGGGCAGCCATGCCGGATGATCTCAGGCCACAAGTGGCTCCAATCCATCAAATTGTTGAAGCGATGGGTTTGCCGTTACTCGTGGTTGATGGGGTTGAAGCCGATGATGTTATTGGTACGCTTGCCGAGCAGGCTACGCAGAAATCGATACCGGTAGTGATTTCAACGGGTGATAAAGATATGGCCCAGCTGGTTAATGAGCATGTCTCATTAGTTAACACCATGACAGATCTATCCATGGACCCACAAGGCGTAGTGGATAAATTTGGTATTCCCGCTAAGTACATTATTGATTACTTGGCGCTTATGGGTGACAAGGTCGATAACATTCCGGGTGTACCCGGTGTAGGCGAAAAAACAGCGCTTGGATTAATTCAAACGCTAGGCAGTATCGACGATATTTACAATAAATTAGATCAAGTGGCTGATGTTCCTGTGCGCGGTGCAAAAAAACTGGGAGAAAAATTAGCCGCTCATGAAGCCGAAGCGCGACTTTCTTATACCTTGGCAACTATTAAGTTAGATGTTGAGTTAGATGTGACGGCAGAGACACTTTATAACAATGAATTAAGCTCGCCACCGAATACAGAACGACTTAATGAATTGTTTAATGAATATGAATTTAAGTCTTGGGCGGCGCAAAGTGGCGGGGTAGTACCAAGTACTTCATCCAGTATTGCATCAACTACTGTAGATGCTAGTGGAGTAGTGAATAGTGGTGTAGTGGATGGTGTAGAAAAAAATCAAGCGCCTAAACCTGCAGTAACACGTCACTATGAAACAGTGTTAACCGCAAAGCGTTTAGGTATATGGATAAAAACACTGGCTGCCAGTGATCACTTCTCTTTTGATACGGAAACAACCAGTCTAAATTATATTGATGCACGCGTAGTGGGTGTGTCGGTCAGTGTCGCTGCAGGTTCTGCCGCTTACATTCCTTTTGCGCATCATTATGAAGGTGCACCAGAACAATTAAATGAAGAAGAAGTGTTAGGTGCGTTAAAACCGCTGTTAGAAAATCCTGCCGTGAAAAAAGTAGGTCAAAACCTTAAGTACGATAGACATGTGTTGATTAATCATGGCATTGATTTACAAGGCATAGCAGACGACACCATGTTGATGTCATATGTGTTGAACTCAACCAGTTCGCGGCATGATATGGATACTTTGGCGAGTAATTATTTGGATGAAAGCACAACCAAATATGAAGAAGTAGCCGGTAAGGGTGCAAAGCAAATTACTTTTGACCAAGTCGATTTGGAAATAGCCGGTCCTTATGCTGCCGAAGATGCAGATATTACTTTACGCTTGCATGAAGTGCTGACAAAAGAATTAGCGGCTATTCCGTCATTAGAAAAATTATACCGTGAAATAGAATTGCCGTTGCTCAATACCATTTGTGATATTGAACAAACGGGCGCACTCATAGATGGTGAAATATTATTAAAGCAAAGTGCTGAAATTGGCATTCGTTTAGAAACGCTTGCGCAAGAAGCTTATATATTAGCAGAAGAAGAATTTAATTTAGGTTCGCCAAAACAATTACAAACTATTTTGTTTGAAAAGTTAAAGCTACCCGTTATTAAGAAAACACCTAAAGGGCAGCCATCAACTGCTGAGCCAATATTGCAAGAGCTAGCATTAAATTATCCTTTACCCAAAGTGATAATGGAATACCGCGGTTTAAGTAAATTAAAATCAACTTACACTGATCGCTTGCCAGAACAGATCAATCAGAAAACGGGTAGGGTGCATACTTCTTATCATCAAGCGGTAACGGCAACCGGCCGTTTATCATCATCAGATCCAAACTTACAAAACATTCCTATTCGAACGGCTGAAGGTCGTAAAGTGAGGCAGGCATTTATTGCCTCTGCGAATAGTTCGGTGCTAGCTGCCGATTACTCGCAAATTGAATTACGTATTATGGCGCATCTGTCAGGTGATAAAGGTTTGCTCGATGCCTTTAATCAAGGTTTGGATGTTCATAAGGCCACAGCAGCCGAAGTTTTTTCAGTGAATCTTGCAGAGGTGAGTCAAGAGCAGCGTCGTCGCGCTAAAGCGATAAACTTCGGATTAATTTATGGCATGTCCGCTTTCGGCTTAGCCAAGCAGTTAGATATTGGTCGCCGTGATGCGCAGGAATATATTGAACGTTATTTTGATCGTTATCCCGGTGTTTTAAAGTATATGGAAAATACGCGGGCGTCGGCCTATGAAATGGGTTATGTCGAAACCTTATTGGGTCGTCGTTTATATTTACCTGAAATTAATAGCAGTAATGGTATGCGCCGCCAAGCAGCAGAGCGAACGGCCATTAATGCTCCTATGCAGGGTACGGCTGCCGACATTATTAAAATTGCGATGCTAAATGTAAATGCATGGTTAAAAGACAATGTCGATATTAAAATGATTATGCAAGTGCACGATGAATTAGTGTTTGAAGTGCCGACAGATAAGCTCGACTATGCGAAAGAACATATAGGCCAGTTAATGTCGAATGCTGCAGATTTAGCAGTTCCGCTGATCGTAGATATAGGTGTTGGCGACAATTGGGATGAGGCGCACTAAACGTCGATATAATTTGTCGCTAACGGGCACCATCTTTTTATTAATGCATTTGCAACATCAGGATCGCTGTTGCAAATAGTATTAGAGGCTTGCACTACAGCATCAATCATATCTGCATCACGTTCTAAATCAGCAATCTTAAAAATGGCTGCGCCCGATTGTTGCGTGCCAAGTACTTGTCCGGGTCCGCGCATTTGCAAATCTTTTTCTGCTAACTTAAAGCCATCGTTAGTCATGCGCATAATTTCGATGCGCTGCTTACCGTTTTTTGATAAAGGTTTTTGATACAGCAAAACACAGTGACTTTTAATGCTGCCACGACCAACGCGTCCGCGTAATTGATGCAGTTGTGATAAACCTAGTCGCTCAGGATTTTCAATAATCATTAAGCTCGCATTGGGCACATTGACGCCGACCTCAACAACGGTTGTGGCCACTAATAACTGTATGTCACCACTATTAAAGTGCGACATCACGGCTTGCTTTTGCGGGCTCTTTAAGCGGCCATGAACCAAGCCAACATTGACATCAGGCAGCAACGCAGCGAGTTCAGATGCCGTTGTTTCGGCAGCTTGGCATTGTAAAGTTTCAGAGTCTTCGATTAATGTGCAAATCCAATATACTTGCCGGCCTTGTTGGCAAGCATTGCTTACGCGCTCTATCACTTCTATGCGTTTATCGTTGCTGAGTGCAACGGTTTCTATAGGTGTTCGGCCAGGCGGAAGTTCGTCTATTACCGAGTAGTCTAGGTCTGCATAAAATGTCATTGCTAAGGTTCTAGGAATGGGCGTTGCAGTCATGACTAATTGATGCACGCTATGAATATCGGCGCGTTTATTTTTAAGTGTGCGTCGTTGCTCAACACCAAAGCGATGTTGCTCATCAATAATAATAAAACCAAGATCGTGATAAACTACTTTATCTTGAATCAGTGCGTGGGTCCCGATAACCAGCTTCGTTTCGCCAGAAGTAATATCAGCAAGGCGTTGACGTTTTTCAGCAGCAGGTAATTTACTCACTAACAAATTCACCGAAATAGAGAGAGGCTTAAACCATTCTTTAAACGTTGTTAGATGCTGCTCTGCCAGAATTTCGGTTGGTGCCATTAGCACCACTTGTTGACCTTGCTGAATAAATTGTAAGGCTGCTAGCGCTGCGACAATAGTTTTTCCTGAGCCTACATCACCTTGTAATAAACGTAACATAGGGCTTGGGCGAGTTATGTCACTTTTTATTTCAGTTAATACGCGTTTTTGCGCCGAGGTTAATTCAAAAGGAAGTAACCCAAGAAACTGTTGCTCTAGCTGCGAGTTTTCATTAATAGCAATGGCGCTTTCTTGCAGGCTATTCTTTCTTAGTAATAAATGTGAAATCCGCTGCGCCACTAATTCTTCAAAAGCGAGCCGCCGCTGTAAAGGGTGCATACCTTCTGAAAATAGCTCGAGATCAATTGTCGGTGGCGGAAAGTGCAATAATTTTAAAGTGGAATATAAATCGCTAAAGTTTTTACTATCAAATAACGATAGGTGTTTATCGGTGAGTAAATTAGGAATGCTTGTTACATCAAGAGCATCAAATGCAGCTTTAATATAATTGCGCCAGCGCACTTGGCTAATACCATCAGTGCTGGGGTAAACAGCCGTTAAATATTCAGCGGTAGGTAATGGTTGGCCGGGAATAATTAATTGATATTCTGGATGAATTAATTCAATACCGCCGCGGACTAAACTGACTTCACCATAGCAGCGAATCATTTGCCCGGGCACTAAGCCTTTTTTTTGTGCAGCAGAAAAGTGAAAAAAGCGTAGCGTCATAACGCCAGTGCCATCTTGTATTTTACACAGCAAGCTGCGGCGTTTTCCAAACACAATATCGCAGGCGCGTATCTCACCCTCAATAACCGCTGAGTAGCCATTACGGATACTACCAATTGGCTGCACTTTAGTTCTGTCTTGATAGCGTAGTGGCAAATGAAACAGTAGATCCATTGCCGAGCTAATGCCGAGTGCATTTAGTTTATTGGCAATAGCGGGACCAATTCCTTTGAGTGCGGAGAGGCTAACTATTTTTATAGGCGTTAGAGCGGGCATTTTTTTATCTAAATTAATTAGGCGCTTCAAGCATGTGCGCGGTCGATTTTGAATGAGTGGATTGTACCATTTTACCGCCTTTTTTCTCTGTCTTTAGCTTTAAAGAGCGCTTTAAGCAGCTAAGTCAATAAAGTGAAAGTGTGATGATGTGCTTCAACTCAGTCAGCGTCATTTGTATGCCAGTATGTTAAATTACACCATTGATTACACTGCTTGTTTGCCTATATTTAAGCACAAATTGAATTGGCTTATAATGACTTATTTCTTAACAGTTTTTTACAAGCAGTGTTAAGCCTGTGCGTGTTATTCATATTGATAGTGATAGCAGGCCATAAAATAGTGAAATGAATATGAGCGGCAAAAAAATTCTTATGATCGGCTGTGGTGATTTAGGTATTGCGACAGCAAAGCGATTGCAAGCCAATGGCTATGAGGTTGTAGGTGCGCGGCGCTCTATTAATAAGTTGCCAGCCGATTTGCCTGGTATAGCTATTGATATTACTCGACCAGAAACGCTAACGGCTTTGGCGCAACATACTTGGTATGCCGTGATTGTGACATTAACGGCCGATAGCTTTAACCGTGAGGCCTATCAAGCCACTTATGTCGATGGCCTGAATAATGTATTAAAGAGTTTAGAAAGTCGGGCAAGTGATTCATCTCAAGTTGCGCCGTTGGTTATATTTTCCTCCTCTACGAGTATCTATCATCAAAATAATGGTGCAATGGTCGATGAAAGCAGTGAAACATTGCCGACCAGTTTTTCCGGCCAGGCCATGCTGGCGGCTGAGCAGCAGTTAGCAGATTATTCAGGCGAGAGTTGTGCGTTACGCTTTGGTGGTATTTATGGTCGAGGACTTGGCCGTTTGGCTCAAAGGCTTACAGAAGGCTTTATTTGCCCTCCTGAACCCGTGCTCTATAGTAATCGGATTCATTTTGAGGATTGCTGTCGCGCCATTGTTCATCTGGTAGATTTGCATCAGCAGCAAGTGGCGTTTGCGCCTTGTTACTTAGTGGTGGACAGTAAGCCAAGCTTGCTACGTGAGGTAATGGAATGGTTAGCGGTTAAACAGGGTTTAAATGTTGATGAGCTAGAGGGCAGTGAAGCACCCGTTCGAGGGGGCAACAAACAGTGTAATAATGCTGAACTCCTAAAAACGGGCTTTGTTTTACAATATCCTGATTATCGAGCAGGCTTTGCGCCCATGTTCGATAAATAATAAATAGCTGGCTAGTATTAAGGCGCATAGATTGTTTTAAGTGGTTGATTCAAGGTTGAGAGTATTTATGTCGAAAGCGATTTCCCAAAGGTTTGCCGCTCTTCTGTTTTTTGGCGATCTAGTACTAATGACTATTTTGGCGTTAAAGCCAATGCAGGCTATGGGGGATATTACCCATGTTGATAAAGCGCTGCATTTTTCAGCTTATTTAGTGTTAGCAGGGTTAGCGTTTCTATTTGCCCAGCGCTATAAGCCCTTTCTTGGATGGTGCCTTGCGTTAGCGGTTTATGGTGCCGTCATTGAGTGCCTACAATCGTTTATGCCGGGCAGGTTTATGTCTTTCGCTGATTTTATAGCCAATATTAGCGGTATTGCCGTGGCTATCCTATTCGTCAAAATCTATCTGGGTAAAAAAACGCAGAGTCAGACCTCAGAGACTCCGTAATCTAGGCTGCTATCGCTTACGATTTGTTAGTCGCGGGGTGGCGGTGTTTTCTATACAATTGCGGTTTAATGGCAGCATAAGAATTAATGAAATTGATTAACCCAATAATTGATGTCTCAAACACCACGGTAAACAAATAAGCTATGACCTCTGCGTCTAACTCTGTTGGCATTGTTACACCCAAAACGGCTCATTTTGAGCAGCCGTTTAAAGTGTCTTGTGGCCGCGAATTGCCTAGCCTCGATATTGTCTATGAGACTTACGGCGAATTGAATGCCGAGCACTCCAATGCAGTTTTAGTGTGTCATGCGCTATCGGGGGATCATCATGCCGCCGGCTATCATAGCGCCGAAGATAAAAAGCCAGGCTGGTGGGATAATTATATTGGTCCTGGCAAAGCCATCGATACCAATCATTTTTATGTAGTGAGCCTTAATAATATTGGTGGCTGCGCAGGTAGCACAGGACCATCGTCAATTAACCCTGCAACGAATGAGCCTTGGGGGCCTGATTTCCCAACGCTGCGTGTGCGTGATTGGGTAGAAACACAAAGAATGCTAGCCGACTCTTTAGCCATAGAGCAGTGGGCAGCCGTTATTGGTGGCAGCTTAGGCGGTATGCAAGCTATGCGTTGGGCGCTAGAGTACCCCGAACGCTTGCGTCACTGTGTGGTGATTGCCTCAGCATTAAAGTTGACCGCGCAAAATATTGCCTTTAATAAAACCTCTCGCACAGCCATTAGCTCTGATCCTGATTTTCATGAGGGTCGCTATTACCAACACAACACCGTACCCAAAAGCGGTTTAGCGATTGCCCGCATGATAGGCCATATCACGTATTTATCGGATGGCGTTATGGGTGAGAAGTTTGGTCGTGATTTACGATCGGGTACTTTCGAGCAAGGGGTTGAGTCAGAGTTAGAGTTTCAAGTTGAAAGTTATTTGCGTTATCAAGGCGATATTTTTTCTGAAAACTTTGATGCTAATACCTATATGCTCATGACAAAGGCACTAGATTATTTTGATTTGGCGAGAGAGTATGGCGATGATGCGGTTAAAGCCTTTGCTGCTGCTAAATGCCGATTTTTAGTCGTTTCGTTTACCAGTGACTGGCGTTTTTCACCCGAGCGCTCGCGTGAGATTGTAAAGGCATTAATCGGTGCAGAAAAATCAGTGAGCTATGCCGAAGTAGATGCTGCATTGGGTCATGATTCATTTCTTTTACCGGTAGAGAGATACAATAATTTATTTACTGCGTATATGCAGAGAGTCGCACAAGAGCAGCCGCAAGTTATGTTGCAAGGAAAAAACCATGCGACATGATTTGGTAACATTAAACCAATGGATCGACACAGGTTCACGCGTACTTGATTTAGGCTGTGGTGAAGGCGTATTGTTAGAGCATCTTGTCGACAATAAAGCAGTACGCGGTTTAGGTGTCGAAATTGATGCCGACAATATTACACGCTGTATTACTAAAGGTTTAAATGTTATTGAGCAAGATCTTGATAATGGCTTGAGTAATTTTGCTGATAATAGTTTTGATACGGTTCTTTTGACGCAGACTTTACAGGCCGTTCGTAGACCTGATTATGTATTGCAAGAAATGCTGCGTGTGGGAAAAGAATGCATTATTACTTTTCCTAACTTTGGCCATTGGCAGGTGCGCTTATATTTAATGCTGCGCGGGAAAATGCCGGTCAGTAAAATGATGCCTTATCATTGGTATGACACACCCAACATTCATTTTTGTACGGTTAAAGATTTTGAACTGTTATGCAAAGAGCAAGATATTAAAATTTTGCATAGAACGGTGCAAGCAGTACAAGGCGTCGATGAAAAAATACAGAAGCCGCATTGGTATAAAAAACTTTGGCCCAATTTTTTAGGAGCACATGCAATTTATCATGTCACACGTTAATAACAAAAAACAATCATGCTTTTTCGTTACCGCTGCTTTTTTTATGGCAATGGTTTTTTGTTCTACGGCAGTAGCGCAAGATAGTACCTCTGTACGAAAAGGTAATTACGAAGTTTATTACAGTGTTTTCAATAGTAGTTTTTTACAGCCAGAAACAGCGGTTGCTGTGGGTGTAAAGCGCGCTAAAAACGTTGCGCTAATCAATATAGCGATTATTGAGCATTTACCTGACGGGACAACGCAGGCGAGTAAAGCGGGCACAATTAAAGGCACGGCCTTTAATTTAGTGCATAAAAACACATTGAATTTTCAAGAGATAGTAGAGCCAGGTGCTGTTTATTACTTAGCGAAATTTAAAATTAGTAATGATAATGAAAAAATAGTTATTAAAGCAGCGGTTAAGCCAGAAAATAGTAAGCAAGTGATAGATGTTGAGTTTGAACATCATTTTTATTTAAACTAGTCCATTTTAAACTCTTATTGAACAGCATAAATCTATGATACACCCTGAATTTGTTATCGCTAGCGGCAACGCAGGCAAGCTAAAAGAATTCCAGCAATTGTTTTCTGCAACAGATATTAGTATTTGTCCGCAAAGCCAATACGATGTGCCCGAGGCCATTGAAGATGGGCTTAGTTTTATTGAAAACGCGATTATAAAAGCACGTAATGCCGCGCATCATACTGGCTTGCCTGCTATAGCAGATGATTCTGGTTTAGAGGTGGATGCACTTAATGGCGCGCCGGGTATTTATTCAGCGCGCTTTAATGAAGATGATAATGGCGTCAGAACTAGCGATGAAGCTAATAATGAAAAGCTACTATCGCTACTAGAAGGTAAGCCTGAAGCTGAGCGAAGTGCGCGCTTTGTGTGTGCATTGGCGTTTATGCGTCATGAAAAAGATCCATCACCAGTAGTGTGTGTCGCAAGATGGGACGGCATTATTTTAGCGGTACCACAAGGTTCAAGCGGCTTTGGCTATGACCCTTTGTTTTATCTTCCAGAATACGGTTGCGCAAGTGCCGAGCTTGATCGTGACGTTAAAAATCGCATTAGTCATCGTGGCCAAGCCTTAAAGTTATTGTTGGCGCAATTAAATAGCTTAGGTTTAATTAGTTGATTAACACACCGCCACTGGGTTTATATATTCATATTCCTTGGTGTGTTAAAAAATGCCCTTACTGCGATTTCAATTCACACGAGCACCATTCAAAACAGCTTCCCGAAAAAGAGTATCTCAATGCTTTAATCAATGACCTTGATAGCGAGTTGAAGCTCGTTGATGAGCAAAGAGAAATTCATTCTGTTTTTATTGGTGGTGGCACTCCCAGCCTTTTATCGGGCGACTTTTATATTCAATTGTTTGCAGCGTTAAATCAGCGGCTTAACTTTTTTGTTAATGCAGAAATTACTATAGAGGCTAATCCAGGCGCAGTAGATGAAGCAAACTTTAAGGGCTTTATTGATGCGGGTATTAATCGCATCTCATTGGGTGCGCAAAGTTTTTCGGATGCGGCGCTAAATCGCTTAGGCCGTATTCACGACAATCGTAGTATTTATCATGCCTTTGAGACTGCCCGTAGGTGTGGCTTTGATAATATAAATATTGATCTTATGCATGGTTTACCCGAGCAGACTTTAGCAGAAGGCTTGGATGATTTAAAAGCAGCATTTGAATTGTCACCAGAGCATATTTCTTGGTATCAATTAACCATAGAAAAAAATACGGTTTTTTATAATAGGCCACCAACATTGCCTGTTGAAAACATATTAGATAATTTGTTTATAACTGGCTTAGAGATTTTGGCTAATGCGGGTTATCAGCAATATGAAGTGTCAGCGTTTGCGCGAGATGCAAAACAGAGCCAGCATAATAAAAACTATTGGCGCTTTGGAGACTATATAGGTATAGGTGCGGGGGCGCATGGAAAAATTACAGGCGGCAATGGCTCAGTGACCCGCCGCTGGAAAACGCGCTCGCCTAGTGACTATTTAAATTTAGAAAAAAATATTAATGCAGAAAACAATATTAATGTAGAAAACAAGTTAGCTGGTTCAACAGTGATTGCAAAAGAAGATTTGCCACTAGAGTTTATGATGAATGCCTTGCGATTGAATCAGGGCTTTACGTCACAGCTATTTGAACAGCGAACAGGTCTTGATTTCTCTCTCGTTCAAGATCCAATTCTCCAGCTGCAGGATCAAGGGTTAATGGATCTGAGTGGCAAGCACTATCATACAACTGAGAAAGGGCGTTTGTTTTTAAATAACGTTATTGCCAAGTTTTCTGAATAACGGGCGCTAATCAACTAGCGCCTTTAATATATCCTGTCTAGAAACAATGCCGACTAAAACGCCAGCTTCAACTACAGGCATCATGCGGCGACAATTTTTAAGAAATATATCTGAAACAGAACTGAGCTCTTCATCAGGAGAGACGGTTTCTGGTGTTTCGGTCATTTGATCTTTGACTAAAGACGCGCCTTCATTAAAGTAGCCTTCGACTAATGTGGCGCGCATACAATCGGCCTCAGAAAGTAGGCCGACCAATTCTTGTTGTTCATTTACGACGGGTGCGGCCGACTGATGATATTCAAGAAGCTTGCGAACCGCTGTCGCTAAAGATTGCTCAGGGTTAACCGTTGTATAGTGCTTTGCCATAAAATCACGGACGCGCTTAGTTTTCATTAGGCTTTTCCTTTTGTTAGCAATTTAAAATGAGTTACTTAAGATCAACAATTCGTTTCAATTGATTTATTTTAGCGGTTCCTTTGGAAGTGCGCGAAAGACCATATCCCAAACACCATGACCTAATTTTTGACCACGACGTTCAAATTTTGTTTCTGGTCGGCCATAGTCTTCAGGGGCTACAAATAATTTATCGCCTGCAACATTTTCAAATAATGATTGCTGAGACATTAGCTTTACTACGTAGTCTGCATAGGGCTGCCAATCGGTCGCAAAGTGAAATAATCCGCCTTCATGTAAGCGTGAATGAATTAATTCTAAAAAAGAATGTTGAACGAGTCGGCGTTTATGATGTTTAGTCTTATGCCATGGATCAGGAAAATAAAGATTCAGTCGCGATAAGCTCTGCTCTGCTGTGCACTGCTTTAATACTTTAACAGCGTCGTCATTAAACACGCGTATATTCTTTATTGCTTTATTTTCAACTAATGAGAGTAAGCGACCGATGCCTGGCGAATGAACTTCGACACCAATAAAGTTTTGCTCAGGTTCATTCTCGGCCATGGTTGCTAGTGAATCACCCATACCAAAACCGATTTCCATGTTTAGTGGGTTTTCATTACCAAAGGCCTTGGCATAATCGAGGGTGTGTTCACTCAGCTTGAGTCCCCATTGTGCTAAATGTGAATCTAAGCCTGTGCGTTGTGCCTCAGTCATTCTTCCGCTTCGTATTACAAAACTGCGAATGGGGAATTTAGTTTTATCTTCTTTATCTTGCTCGTTCATAGTCTTGGTTCAGTTAATCGTTATTAAATTTTAAAGCTACTAATAAGTAGCAATAGCCAGCCGACAATAAAGCTCATGCCGCCAAAAGGCGTAATTAATCCTACCGGCATAAAGCCAAGGTGGCGAATATCAGTGCTAGCTAACAGATACAGTGAGCCGCTAAACAGAATTATACCTATTATAAAGGCAATGCCGCTGGCCATTAATACTTTGCTATCGGGCAGTTGGTAAGCCAGTAAGCCTACAGCGAGTAATGCTAGAGTATGCCAAAAGTGGTACTGCACGCCGGTTTCATAAACGCTTAATAGCTCTGGTGTTAGGCGGGCTTTAAGTGCATGAGCGCCAAAGGCGCCAATCATAACAGCGAGTGCGCCGTTCAATGCTGCTAGCTGAATAAATAATTTGGCCATAGTTGGCGATGTCTCTCTTTATTGGTTTACCGTTTATTCGGTGAATGCGATACCTATTAATCGACGACTGATAATCGATGCCTAGTGAATAGCA
>CAXAHI010000002.1:0-51125 GCA_963968645.1 uncultured Gammaproteobacteria bacterium
TTTTGTTAAACGTATCCTTTTAAGTTCGAAGCGTTGGTTATAAATCAGAAGTCATAAATGAATTATAAGTTGGTGCTTAGAAGTTAGTACTTATAATTTATTAAGAGTTTAGCAATAAAAAATTGTAAATAGGTAAAATGATTTAATGCATATTCATATACTCGGTATTTGCGGCACTTTTATGGGTAGCCTTGCGCTGTTGGCGCGAGAGGCTGGACATATTGTTACTGGTGCAGATCAAAACGTCTATCCGCCGATGAGTGATCAACTTGAAGCGGCAGGCATTGAGCTTTATCAAGGTTACGATGCAGAACATATTGCTGCCTTGTCGCCCGATAGCGTCATTATTGGTAATGCACTCTCGCGCGGTAATCCCTCGGTTGAATATGTATTAGATGAAGGGCTGCATTACCAGTCGGGTCCTGAATGGTTGTCTGAGCATGTATTGCGTGGTCGATGGGTATTGGCGGTGGCAGGTACGCACGGTAAAACGACAACCGCCAGTATGTTAGCGTGGATTTTATCTTATGCGGGTTTAGAAGTGGGTTATTTAATTGGGGGCGTGCCCAGTAATTTTGGTCAGTCGGCGCGTTTAGGCAGTGCGCCTTATTTTGTGATTGAGGCCGATGAATACGATACGGCGTTTTTTGATAAGCGTTCTAAGTTTGTTCATTACCATCCGCAAACCTTAGTCATTAATAATTTAGAGTTTGATCACGCTGATATTTTTGATGACTTAGCCGCGATTCAGCGTCAAATGCATCATTTGGTTCGCACCGTTCCTGCCAAGGGAAAAATCATGATTCCTAACGTGACTGCATTAAATTCGGTTATCGATATGGGTTGTTGGTCGTCATTAGAATATCTTTCTGGCACGCAGAGCCCTTGGGAAATCAGTTTAGAGGCGGCTGATCAGTCGACGTTTAATGTGGCAAAGGGCGAAGACTGCGGGCAAGTAGAATGGACATTATGTGGAGTGCATAATCGTGATAATGCGCTTGCGGCTATTGCGGCGGCTCACCATATTGGTGTGAGTGTTAGCACGGCGACTGCGGCGTTATGTGAATTTACAAGCGTGAAGCGACGTATGGAGCGTTTGGCTTGTATTGATGGCGTAACGGTATATGACGATTTCGCGCATCATCCTAGCGCTATAAAAACCACTTTGGCGGGTATGCGAGCGCGCTGTAAAAGCGGTCGTGTTATCGCCATTATTGAGCCTCGATCAAATACCATGCGTATGGGTTGTCATAGTGATGACCTCCCTGCTGCGATTGCCGATGCTGATTACGTGTGGTGGTATGAATCAGAAGTAAATAGTAGCGTGCTTGACACCTTGTTTACTGCTAACGATAAAGTAGTAGTAAGAAATAGCATTCCTATTATTATTGAACAAGTCGTTGCGCAGGCGCAGGCTGGTGATGAAATTGTCATTATGAGTAATGGCGGTTTTGGCGGTATACATACTTCGTTAATAAGTGCGCTAGAGCTGCGTGATTAAAATTATTTTCAAAAGATAGCAGCTGAAAGAAAACCGATTAAAGAAAATCGATTAAAGTAAACCACTCAAGATAAAGCAGCGATAGAAAAAATATGAAAAGAATAACCTTAGCGATAACCGGTGCCTCAGGCGCACAATATGGATTGCGATTGTTAGAGGTGTTACTGGCAGCCAAAGTGGAAGTGCATTTTTTAATTTCAGATGCAGCACGGCAAGTAATGGCCTTAGAGATGGGTGTTAATTTACCGAGTGATGATGCCGAATTAGTTGAGTATTTTACTGAGCAGTATCAAGCGAGTGCCGAACAGATTCATGTTTATGGGCGTAAGCAGTGGGGAGCATCGGTAGCATCAGGTTCTAATGCGCCTGATGCAATGGTTATTTGTCCTTGTAGTTCAGGCACTTTATCGGCGGTGGCTACGGGCGCTAGCAATAATTTAATTGAGCGCGCCGCTGATGTGATGTTAAAAGAGCGAAAGCAATTAATTATTTTGCATCGAGAGATGCCGTTATCAACGATTCATCTTGAGCACTTATTAAGTTTATCGAAACTGGGTGTGGTAGTTATGCCAGCATCACCTGGCTTTTATCATAAACCGACAAGTGTTGAAGATATAATAGATTTTGTCGTGGCGCGCATATTAGATCATCTTGGTGTTGAGCAAACTTTAATGGCGCGTTGGGGTCAATCTTAGCGTTGCTTGAATAGGCCTTTTTTATATTTACATATAAATTATACGGTCATGAAAAAAGTTGTTATTGAATTAGTCATTAATAAATGCGTTATATTAATAGGGGTTCATCTTGTCAGATTCCAAATCCACACCTTCTTCTCAATCAAATCTATCTTCAGCCTTTGCTAAGGTTTATGACGCGCTTATTTTATCGCGCCCCTGGGTTGCCATATTTTTCTTGGTGGTAGCAACGACGCTAGCCGGTTTTTATGCACAAAACTACAAAGTAGATGCGTCGGCCGATGCCTTAGTGCTTGAGGGAGATAAAGACTTAGCTTTCTTTCGCGAGGTCGGCAAACGATATGCCGCAGAAGAATTTTTTATTGTGGCTTACCAGCCAAAAGAAAATTTATTTTCGGAACAGTCTTTAAATAATATAAGTGAATTAGTGAGTGATCTAGAAAAAATTAAAGGTGTATCGACGGTGATGTCCATATTGGATGTGCCGTTATTATATTCACCCAAAGTATCAATAAGCAGTTTGATGTTAGGCATTAAAACATTGCGTGATAGTAGTGTTGATAGAGATTTAGCTGCTAATGAGTTTCGTGATAGTCCTATCTATAAACAATTATTAACAAGTACCGATGCTAAAACTACGGCATTACAAATTGGGTTGGTGCGTGATCAAACGTACAATAACTTACTGGATGAAAGAAATCGCTTACGGGTATTAAATTCGGCGGGCTCTTTACCAGATGTTGAAATGGAAAAGTTGATTGCGGCAGAACAAGCTTTTAAAAGCTACACCGTAAAAACGGCTGAGCATCAGCAGCAGTTGGTTAAGGATGTTAGAGCCGTCTTAGATCGGCATCGCGGCGCAGCGACAGAAATATTTCTAGGCGGTGTGCCTATGATTGCTAGCGACATGGTTTCGTTTGTTAAAAGTGATATGAAAGTGTTTGGTGTAGGAATTTTAATTTTTGTTATTGTGGTGCTTACCATTATTTTTCGAACATTAAGGTGGGTTTTCTTACCGTTATTGGTTTGCATGCTAACCAATATTTTTATGTTGGGCCTGCTTGGTTTTCTAGATTGGCGCATGACAGTTATTTCCTCTAATTTTATTGCCTTGTTATTAATTATAACGCTGGCAATTGCTGTGCATCTTATTGTTCGCTATAGAGAGCTGCAGCTATTAAAGCCAGAGGCTTCGCAACATGAGCTTGCATTGGCGACAGTGTTGGCAATGTTAAGGCCTTGTGTCTATACCGGGCTTACAACCATTGTTGCTTTTATGTCATTAGTGATTAGCGGTATTCGACCCGTCATGGATTTTGGTTGGATGATGACGATTGGTGTAATGGTTGCTTTAGCGACAACCTTTATTGTTGTGCCTATTGGCATGCTTTTAGGTCGCCCTCCTGCGCCTGAAAAAAATAGTCAGTCGTTGTCGAGCGAATCTGTTTTCACGCTACGCTTTGCGAGTATTACAGAGCATCATGGTGGAAAAATTCTGGCTATTGCAGGTTTGATTTTATTATTCTCGATTTCGGGTGTTACACAATTAAAAGTAGAAAATCGATTTATAGATTACTTTGATGAGTCGACAGAAATTTACCGTGGTATGGAGCTAGTCGATAGCGAATTAGGTGGCACTATTCCACTAGAGATTGTTGTCTATCCAGAAGCTTTGAATGAAAGTAATGTGGATGAATACGAAGATGATTCGTTTGATGACTTTGATGATGAATTCAGTAGCGATGAGTTTGGTGATTCGTCATCAGAAATTAGCCCTTGGTTTACATTGGCAGGACTTAATGAGCTCAATAAAATTCATCAGCATGTTGATGGCTTATCTGAAACGGGTAAGGTTTTATCATTAGCAACGGTTTATCAACTCGCTGGTGATTTGTTGGGTGATGGCTTGGATGATATTCAGCTAGCATTGGCGTATCGAAAATTACCGTCAGAAATTAAAGATGTAATGATTACGCCGTATTTGCATGATGCAACGAATGAAGCGCGTATTACCATTCGTGTGAAAGAGACAAGTCGAACATTGAATCGTGCTGAGTTATTAGAAGATCTGCATCGGTTTATGCAAGAAGATATGGGTTACACGGAAGATCGATACCGCTTTACGGGTATGTTAGTGTTGTATAACAATTTACTGCAAAGCTTATTTGTTTCGCAAATTCTTACTTTGGGTTTAGTCTTTATTGCTATTACCGCCATGCTTGTTGTGTTGTTTCAATCTTTTAATTTGGCGCTAATCGGAATTGTACCCAACTTAATGGCGGCGCTGCTGGTGTTGGGTGGTATGGGTTGGGCGGGTGTACCGCTAGACATGATGACAATTACAATAGCGGCTATAAGCATTGGTATTGGTGTCGATAATACGATTCATTATGTGCATCGATTTAAGCGTGAGTTTAAGCTCGATGGTGATTATATTGCCACTATGTATCGCTGCCATGGCAGTATTGGTCGAGCGATGTATTACACCTCTATTACGATTATTTTTGGCTTTTCGATTTTGGCGTTATCAAACTTTAAGCCCAGTATTTATTTTGGTTTGCTAACTGGCGTTGCTATGCTTTCTGCGTTATTGGGTTCGTTACTCTTATTGCCTAAATTATTATTATTGTTTAAGCCGCTTGGTAAATCGAGTTAAAGTACTAAGAGTCATAACGGTAATTAAGAGGCGTTGCTATCGTGCCTGATGTGAATGATGTGCAACGTTGTATTGCCGGTTGTGGAGCCTGCTGTATTGCGCCACATATTTCATCATCGATACCTGGCATGCCAGAGGGTAAACCCGCTGGCGTTCGCTGCGTTCAGTTAGATGCAGAAAATGCTTGCTTGTTGTTTGGTCTGCCTTCAAGACCAAAGGTATGTTCAGCGTTTACTCCGCAAGTTGATATGTGTTCTAACGGCCCTATTGAGGCTTTACGCTGGCTAACGGTTTTAGAGCAGGCAACTAAGCCGAGTTAATTAAAACCGCCATGGTTTATTATTTATTTTGATTGAGTATTTTTTGTGTTAATAGACTATCCCTTATTTCCGCTGCCCTTAGTTGCCTTTCCCGGTTGTCGTTTGCCTTTGCAGATTTTTGAGCCGCGGTATCTCGATCTCGTCAAGACGACGCTGGCTAACGACAGTACTTTTGGTGTGGTGACGGTAGTGCCTCGAACGCCTAACATGGGCTCGGAAGATGCTGGCATTGAAGCTATAGGCACGGCGGTTAAAATTGTGGACTTTAATGAGCAACCAAATGGTTTGCTGGGGATAGTTTGCGAAGGCCAGCATAAATTCACCGTGAAGCAGACTTATCTTGCAGACAATAAGGTGTTTTTAGCGTCGGCAGAGCCCATAGAGGCTGAGGTCGTTATGCTTGTTCCCGAGGTGTTTGAAGAGCAGGTGTATATGCTGACCTCCCTAATGAAGCATCCTTATGTGGCGTCATTAGGCTATATTGACCGAGAAGTTGAGGATTGGTTTACGGATGCCTCTCGTTTAGGTTGCTATCTTGCGTATCTGCTGCCTTTTTCTAATGCGCAGCGTTATCGCTTATTGGCATTGGCTGATCCGATTGAGCGATTAAATAGTATTCAGCTGTTGCTGAATGAGATGGATGATAATGGCGTTTAACGCGCCTTAGCTGGCCATTTAAGGTCAGTCGCTAAGCTATTATGTTAGTACTGCCTATTTTCTAACACATTTTCAAAATGTGGCTACAATATAGCTAAATAAATTTAATCGCCTATTGGCATCGACTCCGATGCGCCCTAAGCGGACTAATAATTTCGAGAGAGCAGTATTCCATGTACAACTTTATTGACGTAGAAGCGTCTGGTTTTGGTGCCGGCAGTTATCCTATTGAGGTTGGTGTCGCTATGGCGAGCGGACAAATGCACTGTACGTTAATTCGCCCAGAAGACGATTGGGTTCATTGGAATGAGGATGCAGCCGCCATTCATGGTATTCCTCGCGATATCCTATTGGTTAAAGGTAAGTCAGCGCTTAAAGTGGCTATGTTGTTGAATGAGTGGCTCGATGGTGAAACGGTTTATTCTGATGCTTGGGGTAATGACTCTTGTTGGTTGGCGATGCTGTATGAAGAAGCGAGTATTCGTCAGCGTTTTAAAATCGATTCTGTCGTCTCGTTAATGTCTCAGAAACAAATGGCGCAATGGCATCAAAAGAAAAACTCGGTCATTCAGAATATGCAGCTTCAGCGTCATCGTGCAAGTAGCGATGCGTTGATCTTACAAACCACATTGACTGAGCTGCAATCATCGTAGCTTAATCGTAGCTTCAATCGTCTCTAAGACGGATAAATAGCTAAGCTGTTGTTATAGTTGGCTATTTATCATTTTTTATGCCATTTTTTCAATTCATACCTCTGCAAGTGTATTTTTCTTCTCCCTCCTTACGTTGTTTATTCGATTTAGTGCAAAAAAGTGTAAAGCTATATAAAGAGCATATCTTTAGAAGCAAACTTCATTTAGTTTAAATACTAAGCTTGGATTATTAAGCCTGCCCTGTGAAACGTGTTTTTTAGGCACTAATAAGTAGAAAAAACAGCTACTTAATCAATGACAAACAACTTTTTTGGACTACGCTTAATTAATGAATTAAGAAAAACTTTATCTTATCGTTATATAAAAATTAAAACGCTAAGTCATCAATTTAAGAGTATTCATAGGGATTCATCATGAGCGGTTTTATTTCAGCCAATTTACAGCGTCGCTGTTCAAGTTATTGCTTGGGGTTGTCTACACTTTTTTTCGCATTATTTCTTAGCACTTATGCCTTAGCTCAAGAAGAAAGCGGAACAATTGAGGCTGGCAAGATTGAATCGGGTACTTACTTGGTTAATGCTGGTGATGTTTTGTCATTGGAAGTCTGGAATGAGCCGTCGCTTAGTTCCGAGCAGTTTTCTGTAAGGCCTGATGGCTTTGTAAGCATTCCTGTTATTGGTGAAATACGCGCAAGCAAAAAAACGATTTTGGAATTACAAGCATCGATTGCGCAGGGCTTATCGCGTTATTTAAAAGATGAGCCAACGGTTGTGGTTTCTGTACTCGCGAGTAATGGTAATTTGGTTTATGTATTGGGTAAGGTAGGTCGGCCAGGTGCATTCCCTTTAAATGGGCCAATGGATGTTACTCAAGCGCTAGCTTTTGCCGGTGGGTTAAATAGTTTTGCTGCTGAAAATAAGATTAAGGTTTTGCGACGTAACGATAACGGCCAACAAAGGTCGATTAAATTCAAATATGGTCAGGTAAAAGATGGCGATAAACTTGAAACTAATATCCTGCTGAAGAGCGGCGATATTGTTTTAGTACCGTAAATCGGATATCAAAAGTAAATCATGTTTATGCAGCGTTATTCGTTAATCATTAGAGGCCTAGTTTTTTGGTTGTTTATCGCGAGTACGAATATATCGGCAAGTGAATATTCATTAGGTAAATCGGTAAATGTAAGAACTTATTATGCTGACAATTCCGGTTTATCAACAATTAATAAAGTTGAGCGATACGGTGAAACGGGCGCGTTGAATTTTGATTTATCTCGGATGACAGAGATATCTAGATTTACCGGAGCGCTATTGCTAAAAGTAAATAATTATAATATTAAGTCATACAGTACCTTTGACCAGCGCGGTAACGTTGATTATACAAAAAATAATGAAAGAGGTTCTTGGGGTTTTGGTGTTACTTATGATCGAGACTCTATAAGCTCTTATGAGGACACAGAGCAGAATTTCAATCTGCAAAATCAAATAGATACTCAGGTTCTATCACAAAGCTTGAGGGCTAATTGGAATCGGCAACTGAATGAAAAAAATGTATTGGCTTTGAATGCTAGTATGACTGATGTCGCTTATGAATCCGCTTTCCGTAACGATTATCGTTATGGGCAGAGCTCATTATTATGGCAGCATTATTTAAGCGACCGCCTGCGATTGCAGGCCAATGTTTCATATAGTTTGTTTGATTCCGAAAGTACCAGTGGTTTGAGTGTTAGCCCTTTATTTAATGATGCGATTGTTAATGGTGATCTTTCGGAAAATGATGCGCTTTTTTTGGTTGAGGCCTGTAGAGCAGGATTTAATTTAATTGATCAGATAACTAGTGGTGCTCTGACGCCGTGGCAATGTTTTGAGGAGTTAGAGCGCGATAACCTTCAGTCTACCCTGAAGTTACAGTTAGGCATTTATTATGTTTGGAATGAAAATTTGACACTTGATCTTCTGTATGGAGATTCATCCGTTAAGTCTGAGTTAGAACAAACCTATATTAATTTACCGCCTTTGGGTGAGACTGAAGGGCAGCGTGTCACTAGCGATACGGGTGAAGATGGTGGGGTAACTTATCAAGGAAGTCTAAATTATTCGGGTGAGCGGCTTCAGTCGACATTTAGTGCTTCTCGTAATGAAAGTGTGAACAGTAATAGTGTTTTGTCATTAAACACTCGGGTCGGTTTGAATGTGCAGCTTAGCTTTAATAGGTATCATGCATTAGCTAGTGGTATTGAATGGTATCGACAAGAAAACTCTGGTTTTTTTGGCGCTGAATTTTACGATAGAGATATAGCATCTTTCAGGTTAAGTCATTCTTATCATATGTTGAAAGACTGGACATTAACTTCACTTTACCGATTTAAAGATTTGAGCCGAGCGCAACAGTCGGAGCCTGCCCGAGGAAATGAAATTCATTTCAGTGTTAACTGGTCTCCGGCCAAGACAAGTTGGTCGCGATAATCAGTTGAATAAGTGATCTTTCTTCGTGTCGAACAATGGGTTTTATAATAATTGATGTTCATGACATGAAAAAATTAAGTGATATATTGAAATTTTTGAATAGGATTTAAAAATATTTATGAATAATCAAGCAGAGATGCTAGATATTGAAGAAAACACTCGATCGATTGGCGACTATATAAATGTTATTCGTAGACGCAAGCGTGTGCTAGCAATTACTGCGGGTACAGTGATGGCTATTATTATTCTGGCAGCATTTTTATGGCCGAAAACATATCGTTCACAGGCTATTATTCTTATTGAGCAGCAAGATATTCCCACTGATCTGGTGCAGACAACTATAACGAGTTACGCGCAGCAACGTATTGAAGAAATTAAGCAGCGCATTATGACGATTGGTAACATTATCGGAATTGTTGAGGAGTTTGAGCTTTATACCGAGCGTGAACTCGAAAGAAAAACCCGTACTGAAATTGCGCTAGAGTTTCGTAAAGCGGTATCTATTAGGCCTATTAGCGCTGAAGTAGTTGACCCTCGCAGTGGTCGTCCTACCCAAGCAATCATTGCATTTAGCTTGTCTTTTGATGGTGATAATCCATCGAAAGTACAAAAGGTGACAAATGAAATTACTACTTTGTATCTTGAGGAGAACCTTAAAGAGCGAACAGAGCAAACGAAAAGCACATCAGATTTTTTAAGTTCTGAAGCAGATTCGTTGTCAAAAAAGTTAGAAGATCTTGATGGAAAGGTTGCATTATTTAAAGAGCAACATGAAGGCGCAATGCCTGCGCAAAATCAGTTTAATTTAAATGTTGTCGACCGAACTGATTTACAGATAAGCAGTTTAGATTTTCAATTAAATCAGCTCGAAAAAAGAAAAATGGAGCTTGTAGGTCAGTTATCTCGAATAAATCCAACAGCACCTATAACTTTGTCGAATGGGCAAATGGTGTTAGGTGAGGCTGATAGGTTAAGTGCATTGCAATCTCAAGTTCGACAATATGAGTCGGTCTACCATGCCGATCATCCTACGTTAATTAGATTACGTCGCGAGATTGCTTCATTACTTGATGTTGCTAGTGCCGATAATCAATTCGATGATGTGGTTGAGCAGTTAAAGCAAGAGCGTGATCAGCTTAGTGAGCTTAAAGGGAGATATACATCAGATCATCCGCAAGTAATAGCGTCCCAAAGAGTGATTGAAGCTTTAGAGGATAAGTTGGCGCAAGGTGTTGAGTCTAATGCCGAGATGAAGCCAGATAATCCTGCGTACTTAGTATTACAGATGCGACTTAATGCTACCAATGAGGATATTCGTGCTAACACTGAAAAATTAAAGAATTTAAGATCAAAGATTGAGCGCCATGAAGGTTATCTATCAAGGTCTCCGCAAATTGAAAAAGAATATCAAAAGTTATTAAGAGATTATCAAAACACTTATGCAAAGTATCAAGAGATTCGTGCTAAAAAAATGTCAGCAGATTTAGCGCTGAATTTAGAATCTGAGCGAAAAGGTGAGCGCTTTACACTTATCCAGCCACCTGAATTACCTATCGATCCAGTGAGTCCAAATAGAACGGCAATGGTGTTTCTTGCGGTTATTCTAGGCCTTGGTGCTGGTTTAGGTGCGGCTATCTTGCGTGAAGCGATGGATAGTTCAATTTTTGGCGCTTCAGAAGTTACGTCGTTAACGGGAGAAGCACCCATGGCCATTATAGGCTATATGGAAACAAAAGAAGAAGAGTCTAAGCATCATCTTAAGCGGCTTTATATTGTCTTAGCTTTAGTGTTAGCTGGAATATTGGCGCTAACGTTATTCCACTTTTTCGTAAAACCACTCGATGTGACTTGGTATATCTTGCTTAGAAGGCTTGGCATTTAGAGCGTCACTCGTTTTTAATAAATTAAAACTAAGATTCTATTAGGGCAGACCTACAATGGAAAGAATACAAGAAGCGATAGAAAAGGCTAGACGCGAGCGCCAAGGTAATATTGGTTCAACGTCTTCGTCTGACTCTGAAGCCAAGACTTCAGAGTTGTCGCCTGAAATAAATAACGAGAGTTCGGCTGGCGAAACCGCGAGTACAAGCGCAATAGTAAGCAAGCCTGCCGAACAAAATGCAATACCAGAAAATACCGGTTCCGTTCGTGTTAAGTATTCTCAGACGCGCACAGTAAAGCTGGATGATGATGAATTAAAAGACCGCCGTATAGTTGCTGGTTTTGCTCATGACCCTCGCTCTGAACCTTATCGACAACTCCGTGGACAAATCTTAAATAAGTTTCGCAAAAACAATTGGCAGACTTTAGCTATCACCAGTCCTAACAGCGGTGGCGGTAGAACGCTTACTGCCATGAATCTTGCGATTAGCCTATCATTAGAGGTGAATCAAACCGTTTTGTTAGTCGACTTAGATTTACGTCAACCGGGTGTGGCAAACTGTATTGGTGTGGATGATATTGAATACGGTATCGTTGATTATGTTAATGGAACTCAAAGCTTAGAAAATATATTAATCCATCCTGGGTTTGAGCGCTTAGTGTTATTGCCAGGAACGCCTCAAGGTGCTTTTACTTCAGAAATTCTTAGCTCTCCCGAAATGAAAGCAGTTAAAGATGAACTGGTTGCACGTTATCCAGGGCGATTAATTATTTTTGATCTGCCTGCTGTATTGAGTCACGATGATGCGCTGGTTTTTGCTCCAGGTTGTGATGCGACATTAATGGTTATTGAAGAAGGCGGCACCAAGAAAAAAGAAATCGAGCGAGCTTATCAGTTACTTGAAGGCTGCAATATTATTGGTTCGGTACTTAATAAAGTTAAGTATCTATAAGCGGCTCAGAATATTATGTATCGCCAACACTTTGGATTAAAAGTAAAGCCTTTCAGTTTAATTCCTGATCCTAGTTTTCTGCATTTTTCAGATAAGCATAAAGTTGCCTACAGCTTATTGGAATACGGTCTGCATGAGCAGAGCGGTTTAACCGTTATTACGGGCGAAGTCGGTAGCGGAAAAACAACGCTTATTCGACATCTGTTAAGTGAGATTGATCAAAGCGAATTAGCGATTGGGTTAATTAATAATACGCATGCATCATTGGGTGATTTAACCCAATGGGTAGCATTAGCGTTTGGCATTGCCCATGAAGATAAAGACAAAGTCACGTTGTTTCGTGATGTACAAGACTATCTTATTAATGAATGGGCGAATGGTAAGCGCGCAGTATTAATCGTTGATGAAGCGCAGAACATGGATAAAGAGACGTTAGAGGAATTACGTCTCTATACCAATATCAATGCTGATGGAGAGCAATTTTTACAAATCGTTTTAGTCGGTCAGCCAGAGTTACGTGATATTTTACGAGCGCCAGAACTGGCTCAGATGGCGCAGCGTGTTTCTGTTGAATACCATATCGAACCGCTTGGCTGGCAAGATACGGCAAATTATATTCGACATCGTTTAGCTACCGCCAGTAATGAAGAAAGTGTTGAGTCTGCCTCGCATATATTTGATTCAGTGGCGATAGCCGTTATATTTTATTTTAGTGGTGGCGTGCCTCGTTTGATTAATACGCTATGTGACTTTGCGTTAGTCCATGCTTATGCAATGGGTCTACAGACCATTAATCATTCGATAGCATTAGAAGTTGTTCGTGGTAGAACGATTGGTGGCGTCAATCGATTCACCAACAATGAAGAGCAGCTAACATTAGTTCGCGAGCGAGTCTTGGGTGCCGTAGGTCTTGATTTGGCATCAGCGCTTGAGGATTACAAACCGAGTTCGCCTAAAGGCGCAGAACTGACAGATGATACCGTTCTGTAACGGCGATTAAATGATGAGAGAACTGAAGCTATGAAAGTTGTAATGATTGGTGCTGGATACGTTGGCCTTGTTTCGGGCGCCTGTTTTGCTGAGTTTGGTGCTAGCGTTACTTGTGTGGATGTTGTGCAAGAAAAAATCGATGCGCTTAAAGCCGGCGTTATGCCTATTTATGAGCCAGGACTTGATCAGCTGGTAAAAAAGAATGTAGATGCTGGTCGTTTAAATTTTACAACGGCATTAGCTGAAGAAGTGCCTAGTGCCGATATTATTTTTATTGCTGTTGGTACACCAACACGTCGTGGTGATGGCCATGCTGATTTAAAGTATGTCTATGAAGCGGCTAAACAAATTGGTCAGCACCTTAATGGCTATACCGTTATCGTGAATAAATCGACAGTACCGGTGGGCACGGCCAGTCAGGTTTCTCGATTAATTGCAGAGGCTAATCCTGATGCTGATTTTTCAGTCGCCTCTAATCCAGAATTTTTACGTGAAGGTGCTGCAATAGGCGATTTTATGCGCCCTGATCGTGTTGTATTAGGCATTGAAGATGCGCGTGCTGAAAAGGTATTAAGAGAATTATATCGACCGATCAATCTAATAGAAGCGCCTATCTTAGTCACTAACTGGGAAAGTGCCGAGTTAACTAAGTATGCAGCGAATGCTTTTTTAGCAACAAAAATAAGCTTTATCAATGAAATATCCAATCTTTGTGAAGCGGTAGGTGCCGATGTTCATGATGTTGCTAAAGGTATGGGCCTTGATGCGCGTATAGGTAAAAAGTTTCTGCACCCAGGGCCGGGTTATGGCGGATCTTGTTTTCCTAAAGACACTTTGGCGTTAATTCGTATTGCACAAGAAAATGATGTGCCATCGCGCATTGTTGAAAGTGTTGTTGAAGTTAACGCTGCGCAAAAAGCCAGAATGGTGAAAAAAATTCGCACTGCATTAGGTGATCTCTCTGGAAAAACCATCGCCGTTTTAGGGTTAACCTTTAAGCCTGAAACCGATGATATGCGTGATTCGCCTTCGCTATCAATAATCCCTCCTTTATTAGATAAGGGCGCGATAATCAAAGCGCATGATCCTAAAGGTTTGAAAGAAGCGAAACATGAACTTCCTGATACCGTGCAATATGTTGACGATATCAATGATGCAATAACGGGCGCCGACGCTTTAGTTATCATGACTGAGTGGAATGAATATCGAAGTTTAAATCTTATTGAACTAAAAGAGAAAATGCGTGGCAAGGCGTTTATTGATTTACGTAATGTCTATGAGCGAGATGCTGTCGAAGCGGCTGGATTTGATTATGCCGCAGTGGGGCGTTAAACCGTAATGAATATTTTAGTGACAGGTGCCGCTGGTTTTATTGGCTCTGCTTTAACGCTTCGGTTAATGGAAGATGGCCATAACGTTGTTGGCATCGATAATTTTAATGATTATTACGATGTAAGCTTAAAACGTGCCCGAGTTGCCCGTGCATTAGCTTTAGATAATTTCACTTTGTATGAGATTGATGTTGCTGACAAGGACGCTGTTACAAAAGTATTTAAGAATGAGTCAATAGACCGGGTTATGCATTTAGCTGCGCAAGCTGGCGTTCGTTATTCATTAGATAATCCATCGGCTTATATTGATGCCAATATGCATGGATTTTTAAATATTTTAGAGGCTTGTCGTGATTATCCCGTTGAGCATTTAGTCTATGCCTCTACAAGCTCTGTTTATGGCGCTAATCAGACCATGCCTTTTTCAGAGCATGTAGGCACAAATCATCCCGTCAGTCTTTATGCGGCTACTAAAAAAGCCAATGAGTTAATGGCGCATGCTTATGCCCATTTATTTCAAGTGCCAGTAACAGGGTTACGCTTTTTCACGGTATACGGCCCATGGGGACGACCTGATATGGCGCTCTTTAAATTCACCCAGAAAATATTGGCGGGTGAGCCTATTGATGTTTATGGTTATGGTGAGCAGTCGCGAGACTTTACTTATATTGATGATATTGTCGAAGGTATTGTTAGAACTTTAGCGAACCCTGCGCAACCTTCTGAAAACTGGGATGCAAAGCAGCCTGATCCATCACTTGCTGGTGCGCCTTATCGAATATATAACATTGGCAGTAATAGTCCGCAGCCATTGATGCGCTATATTGAAGTGTTAGAAGATTGCTTAGGTGTAGAAGCCCAAAAAAATATGCTGCCAATGCAGCCAGGTGATGTGAAAGATACCTATGCTGATGTGAGCAATTTAATTGCTGATGTTGGTTATAAACCTGATACCTCTATTGACGTTGGTGTAAAAAAGTTTGTTGAGTGGTATCGGAATTATTTTAAAATTTAATCCTATTTGAGATAGCTAATGAAAAGTGTCAGTGAGTATCAAACAATTTGTGTAATGGGTTTAGGCTATATTGGTTTGCCTACAGCTTCTCTGTTGGCAACTAAAGGTTTTTCGGTAACCGGTGTTGATGTCTCTCAAAAAGTAATCGATACCATTAACAAAGGCGAGATTCATATTGTCGAGCCTGATTTAGATATATTGGTTAAGTCTGCTGTTCACTCGGGTAACTTAACGGCAAGTTTAGAGCCTGTAGAAGCTGACGTATTTATTATAGCCGTACCAACTCCGTTTAAAGATGGTGGGCCAGATCATATTTCAGGAAAAAAACCAGATCTTTCTTACATAGAGGCGGCCACTAAAAAAATATCTCCTTATATAAAACCGGGGAATTTGGTGATCTTGGAATCAACAAGCCCAGTAGGAACAACCGATGAGGTGGTTGCAGCCATACTCAAAGAAGATGGTCATGCGGTGGGTGAGGACGTTCATGTAGCACATTGTCCCGAGCGTGTATTGCCTGGACGTATTCTTATTGAGTTGGTTGAAAATGATCGCGTTGTTGGCGGAATCAACGAGAATTCTACTGCAATCACTGTCGAGTTCTATGAACGGTTTGTTCGTGGCGCTGTATTGGCAACTACAGCAAAAACGGCCGAAATGGTTAAGCTAACAGAAAACTCATCGCGTGATGTGCAAATTGCATTTGCGAATGAGTTATCAATGATTTGTGAAACCGAGACGATTGACACTTGGGAGGTTATTGAGCTGGCCAATCGACATCCGCGAGTAAATATTTTGCAACCTGGTCCTGGTGTGGGTGGTCATTGTATTGCTGTTGATCCATGGTTTATTGTCGATAGATCGCCCGAGTGTTCAAACTTAATTAGAACGGCACGCGAAGTAAATGATGCTAAGCCTGATTGGGTGATAGAGCGTGTAAAAAAATGTGCAGATAAATTTAAAAGCCCAACCATAGCTTGTTTAGGGTTGGCATTTAAGGCGGATGTTGATGACTTACGTGAGTCGCCAGCTTTTGATATTGTTAAGCGATTAAAAAGCGAAAATATTGGTGAGTTAATAATTTGTGAGCCAAACTTAAAGTCACATGATGATTTTGAGTTATGTGCATTGGACAGTGCAATTAAACGAGCTGATATTGTGTTGCTACTGGTTGATCATAAATCCTTTAAAAAGTGTAAGGCATCTGATTTAGGTGAGAAGGTTGTGATTGATACACGAGGAGTGGTTAAGTAAATGCCAAAATCGCTTATGGTTAGGGGTGATCATCTTGACGGTAAAAATAAAGCTGTGGATGACTGTTTTTTTGTAGGTGTTTGTGGCGGGTCAGCTTCGGGAAAATCTCATTTAAGTCGAAAAATCTCTGATTTTTATCATGATAGTGCCACTATTATTAGTCAAGATGACTACTATCATGATAATAGCCACCTTACTAAATATGAGCGTGAGATTAAAAATTATGATCATCCTGATGCAATTGATTTAGGCCTGCTCTATAAAAACCTTTCAGGACTAAAGTCTGGTGTCTCTGTAGAGGCGCCGCGTTATTCTTTTGAGTCGCATGGGCGAATGGCTTCTGGTCAAACGGTTGTTCCTAATAAAATTATTATTGTTGAGGGTTTATTTGTTTTTCAGAATCCAGAGCTGAGACAGTTATTGGACCTTAAGGTTTTTCTCACGGTTGATCACGATATCCGCTTGATTAGAAGAATTAGGCGTGATGTAGATGAGCGTGGGCGATCATTGAAATCTGTGCTTGACCAATATGTGGCAACGACTAAGCCGATGCATGATGAATTTATTGAGCCCGCTAGTCAGTATGCAGATCAACTTATTTCTTGTCTTGATAGTAAAGATATGGATTCGGCAGTTACTACGATTAGTCAGCGTATTAGCGACTTAACTACTGAAGTGAATTAATCGTGGTTAGTGTTTCTAAAAGGTTTAATTATCCTTATGTCATTGATGATGTCATTAATGAATTTGTTTTGGCGTGCCATCAAGTATTCGCTGGAGATAAATTAGGAATTTTATTGGTCGGCAGCTCTGCTAGAGGCGAGTTATCTTGGTCTATGAAAGAGTCTATGGCATGTTTTTATAGTGATATTGAATTTATTGTTGTTGTAGAGAAAATGGATAAGCGGAGCGAATCTTTCTCCAACGAGATAGCTGACCTTCAGAAGAAGCGCGATTTAGGTAAGCGATTTAAGATTGATTATGTATTAAATGATTGGGATGGTATTGCCTGTTTAGATAAAAAGATTTTTGTATTCGATAGTAAAAATACAGGTATTGAGTTAGGTGATCAGCCTATAAAGCCAATGATGCCAAATGTGAATAAAAATAATATAAATTTCCATGAGCTTAATGATGTGCTGCTGCATCGTATGAAAGCATTGTTGATGGATGTGCCAGATAATCTCTTTCATCAAGCGGATAAGCAAGATGATTTCTGTTTGTCGATTGCCAAAAACACCCTTGATATTACCACTTGGTTATTTCCCTATGAAGCAGAAGAGCTCATTTCTGGGTTTGAGAATCGCTTGAACAGCTGGGAACAGCGGCGTAAAGATTTGAAACTATCGTTATATTTTGGCGATGATGAATTCAATTTTTTACGGGAATGTATTGCTATGCGTAGAGGTGTATTAAAAGAGCTGGATGCAGTTTCTCTGTTGGAAAAATATATTTCAATTTATGCAAAAGCTATTACTTATTGCAAATTCATGAACGATATAAGTTCGGATGAACCTCTGTCAAAGGCGAGTGTAAGTAGTTCCTTATTTTTGGAGTTTAGTTTTCGTCGCCGTTTAAAAGAAGCATCTTTGCTATTGGTTAATTTCAAAGTGTTTGGTCCGGCTTGCTTACTCACTAATATATTTACTCCACGAAAGGGGCGTCAGATAGAGTTTTGTTTCTTAATGATTGAGGCCCTTTCTCTGTTATTGACTAATCAAAAAAATAAGCATGACGAAATGATCAGTCAGTCAAAAGAAAGTTTAGGACATCTTCTTATTCTACAAGATGGAATGAATCGGAGTCGAGTGGATCAATGGTTAGGTTTGCGTGATCAATATCGCTCACTCACTGAGATAGTGATTTAAACCCATGATGAATATACCGGAAATTAGTGTTCTTCTTAGTCTTGGCGTTTCTCTTGCGCTATATTTTCTTGGTGTTTGCTATGTAATGATGAATAAAGTGCCTGGTAGGGCTTTTGTTATAAAAGTATTTTCTGCGGCATTCATCATTAGAGTTGTAGCTGCATTCGTTATTTTTTACTCATTAGTTTCTCTCGGCGGAGATGGCTTTGTTATTCATGATGATAGAGCTTATGACAAGACTGCAACTGAGATTTCTAGAGATTTAAGTGATCATCGGCCTGGTTTTAAAGAATACGGTACCGGTTGGAAAAATATTGCTTACTTTAATATTAACGGGTTTGTATATCATTATTTAAATTTTGACACGATGACCTCTCGCATTATGAATGGCTTTTTCGGCGCTATAGTGGTTGTGCTCGGATATTACATAATGCTTCAGCTCTTTGGGCCAAAGTCTGCCCGAGTGGCTGCAATAATGCTGGCTATCTTACCTAATCTTATTTTCTGGTCAGCATCGCAGGTTAAGGATCCTTTGATAACGCTTTGTACCATGTCTCTTATATATATTATGGTGTGTAAGTTTCGTTCAGGAATTAATATTTTCGTTGTATTGGCGTACCTGTTTTTTATGTCCTTGCTCTGGTTTTTAAGAAAAGATTTTTGCTTTCCTCTTATTGGGGCATCTATTGTTTGGGCGTTGTTTCGTTACACCTTTTTAGGGCGCTACTTTAATGATCCACGTCGAACTATGTTCGTTAAGATGATAGTGATGGGAGTATTTTCAATTCCTTTATTGCTTGGATTGAGCGGCACAGGATATGGCGGTGACTTTATTGGGACTATGTCTAAATTTAATGAAGTACAAGGTGGTTTAGCTACTTCAAGTGGGTTTACTCGTTATCTACGTGTGGTTAATCCAACAGATTTTTACAAGATTCCGCCAGCTATGGCTTTTACTGCAATTGCTCCTTTACCAACTTTTAGTCCGGTAAAAAATCCGATCCAATATGGTGGAGCCCTTTATTCATATATTAATTTGCCTCTTGTTTTAATGATGCCATTTATTGTCGTTGGCTTGTTAAAGTTCCGTAGTTCTAATATGCTGTTTACTGATCAACTTTTGGTGCGATGGCTGCCAGTATTAACTTGGATCTCATTAAGTATTATTTATTTAGGTGTCTTGCGATATAAAGCTGCATTGATGACATACTTTATGATGTGGGCTGCGGTCGGATGGACTCATCGGCGTCGCTTTAAGAAAGAGTTGATGTTTGTTTATGCCATTGCTGTAGTAGGAATTATAATAATTATACCTATAGCGAAAATCTTTAGATAAAAATTGGATTAATAATATGAAAACGCCAATATTAGTTATTTTTGTCGATGCCTTGCCTTATGATCGAGGTATAAACCTTGTTCGAAGTCTTAATGCTAAAACCTACTCTAAGTCAGTGCCTGGGGCTGGTTATAGTATTAATGTAAAAGCAGAAATGTTTGCTGGGTTACAGCCAGATGACGTGGGTTATTTTTGTGAGTGGAATTATGACTCGGAAAAAGTTGTGCCACGCTGGGTAAAAGCCTTAATGCCTGTATTGGAGTCAGTTGGCAATTTGAGTCGCTTTGCTAACCGAGTAATTCATAAAATAATAAGTAAAGTTTTAAAAGAAAATATTTTTGCCATACCGTATCGGTTTTTACCATTATTAAAATGTTCTGGTCTAACGGCTTACGAGCGTAACTTTCAGTTTCCGACTTTTTTGTCAGAGGGAGGATTCGATCGTGTGCTCTATAGTGAAGAGGGTGTTAATGATAAAAAAGTATTTGAAAAAGCCATTAGCTTATTAAAAAAAGAAAAGAATGAGCGCCTTTTTGTTTCAACTGCCCAGCTTGATGGTGTAATGCATCACTATGGTATGGAATGTAAGGAATACGAAGATCAAATTCTGCTCATTGAAGACTATGCTGTTCGTCTTATTAAAGAGTTTATGTCCATTCATGGTGATGAGGCTCGTTATTTTCTGTTCTCAGATCATGGGATGGCGCCAGTTTTAGAGGGGGTAAATTTTGACCTTAGCGATAGTTGTGGTGCGCCGGGTAATGATACTTATGTTTATGTCGTTGATGCTACTTTTTATCGTGTTTGGTTAAATGATAAAACCTTTGAGTCAAAAGTAGTTGATGCCTTTTCCGAATTGACGGTTGGTCATATATTGTCGGATGAAGAGAGAGCGCGCTACGGTATTGTCGATAAAAAGCATGGAGATATTATTTTTCTCTTGGACGAGTCGAAGCAGTTTGCACCTAACTTTTTTGGTTATGAAACTTGTAAAGCTATGCATGGTTATGCGCCTGAGTTAGACAGTCAGTTTGGATCCTTTATTAGTAATATTGAGGGTGTTCATGGTGAGGAAATAGCGGCAACTTCGATTTATAAGACAGTTCGGGCTAATTTGTGAAACCTGCAGCTAGTTTTTTAGCTGTGCTTTTTTTTTTGAATTTTAGTTCATTCGTTTATGCATCTATTGAAATATATACCGCTCCTGCTTTTTATAATTTTCAGAAAAAATTCCCTTTAGATTCGGATTTAGATAGGCGGCGTGAGATAAATCCTCGGGTAATTCATCTCTCAGACTATCAGGGATTGGCTAGAGTTGATGATTCAAATGATATTTTTATAGATGCTTTTAAGGGTGAGGTGATTTATAAAAGTCTTATTCTTAAAAATGTGTCGACTCTCGTTAATTTAGATGGTCGTTTTCAATTTAGCGAGAATTCAGGGTTGTTAAATGAGTCAAATACTGAATTAAGCTTAATAAGCTCTTGGTTCCAAGCTGGCAAGAACACAACACTAACTAAAAGATCGCAGTATTTAACACATGAACTGCTGCTTAAAGATGATCGTTCGGTAGACCTTGATGATAGCTGGACTAAAGTTGGAACTAAATGGTATTACAATCCACCTTATTTTTCAGATCATGAAGAAGTTCTGACGAGTATTGAAAACAAAGAGAGTAAGCGGTTGCTTCTTGAGTTTCAGCTGCCAGTTGATATTGATTCTGGTCATTATATAGTTGAATTAGTGATTAAAGAGATAAGTTCGGGCGAGGTTCTTGACGTTCTGAATTTTCATATTAATGTAAGTGATGTCCGTTTAAACACACAATTAAAAAATGATTATGACCTGTTCATTTATACTAAATTGGCTCTCGATCCTATGGTTGGCCGAAAGAATTCATTCATAAATGGGCAGAATAATTATGGTGATGACGAATATCAAGAAAGACTATTTTTAAATAATATTAATGATATCGCGGACAAGGGTTTTAATGGAGCTTTAGTTCTAGATTGGCGGCCAAAGTATATTAAAAAAGCGTTGAAAATTTTTCGAAGCGTAGGTTTGTCAGAAGTGGTTGTGTACGCTAAGCCAGTAGTTAAAAAAGGCGTGCAGGCATTGACTGGCGAGTTAGTTGATACAATTAAAGAAGAGGGTTTTGAGCCGATTTTTTATGGTTATGATGAGCCTGGTGGAAATAAAAAGCGTGAGCAGCAGCTGGCACTTAATGAGGAGATTTCTTATTTAGGGGCTAAATCAATGAACGCAATTTTTTGGGATGACTTAGCAGCGTCTAAAGCGGAAATAAAAACGGAAGGCCAAGATTTTGATTATTTAACGATAAGCATGGGAAGTCATGGCGCTAAAAAGTTTCTAAAAGAGTTACCTTTAGTAAGAGGTGGGCCTACTAAATATCTTGCTTATTGGCATCCTCATGTTGAAAATCCGGTTAGAAATAGACTTTACATGGGCTTCTGGCTTTGGGCTAGTGGTCTTGATGGTGTTTCCCCTCATGCATATTATATTCTCCCTCATATTGCTAGATATGAGAAAGAAGGCTTGGGAGCTGAGCGCGGCCCACTCTCACCGTATAATGATTTTTCTATGTGGGATAATCCTAATGGAAATTTTAGGCAGCATGCTACAGTTTATCCCCATAGTAAAGGTGTTATATCAACATTGCAGTGGGAAGCGATTACAGAGGGAGTGACTGATTTAATACTTATTCGCCAGCTCGAAGAGTTATTACAGGATGATAATGAGTTGTCGCTTAAAGCAAGAGCGGATGACTTGTTCGGTGAGATTCGTCGTAATACTTTGACGAGAAAATCTTCGGCGTTGAGTGATATAGAGACAAAATTTTTTTTAGTGTTATTAGAAGAGTGGCGAGCACGAATTAAGCGGTTGATCATTGAATATCATTCAGCAGGCGGTAAGTTAAAAGAATGACTAATAAAAAAAATATACTTTTTGTTGAGTATTGTCCTGATCTTAAAGGTGGCGGTGCTCAGCGTGTGTTTCTAAATATTTTAAAGACTGTTAATCAGGCAGATTACAAAATATTTTCGGCTTTTCCACTCTATAAGAAAGGAGATTTAGCTGATGAAATACCAGAGTATGTGACAACTTTTAATTATGATTCAAAATCGCCAGAAAAAACAGGAAGAAAGATTCTTGCTTACTTGGAATTCCTACTTTTTATCCCGATAATAGTATTTCAAAATTGTTATAGACTGAAGCGAAATAGTATTGAAGTTGTTTATTGTCATTCTATTATTAGTGGTTTTCATTTTGCTCTTGCAAAAACATTAGTTAACTTTAAGCTAGTTTATCATGAGCATAATATGGCTTCCCAGCGACCTAAGATGTTCGTTTGGCGATTGATGTTTGACTTTGTAAATAGTCGCTCGGATAAAATAATAGCTATAAGTCATGGAGTGGCAAATGAGTTGGCTGATTATGGATGCGACAGAGAGAAGATAGTAGTTGTTCATAATGGTATAGAGTTGCAAGCAATAAAGGATGTTAACCATTTAGTCGCAAAGGGATATCAGCGGTTGGGACTTGATTCATCTAATAAAACTTTATTGGTGGGGATGATTGGGCATTTTAGGCCGTGGAAAGGTCAAGCACTTTTTGTGGAGTCTTATCATACAGCATGTGTATTTAATGATGATATTCATTATGTTATTGTTGGCGGCATACATGACGACGCTTATTATGAGCAAGTTCAGCAGTACATTCTTCAACATGACCTTTCTGATAAAGTGACTATAACTGGCCATCAGGATAATATTCCTGAGCTGCTTTCGTGTATGGATATCATTGTCGTTCCGTCTGTTCCAGAGCCTTTTGGGCTCGTTGTTTTAGAGGCCATGATGATGGCGAAGCCTGTGGTGGCATTTAATATAGGCGGGCCTGCTGAGATTATTAGAGCTGGTCAAACAGGTGTTCTAGTTGATGATGTTGGAAGTGTATCTCTCGGTGAGGCTATTGGTTCTCTGCTTAATGATTCTGAGTTGAGAAGGGTGATGGGTTGTGAGGGTAGGGATCTTTTGGAAAAAGAGTTTACTTGCCAGGTACAGGTAAATCACGTTGAAACAATTATTAATGATCTCTGTGAAGAGTTGTCTATAAAAAAGCGAAGCGTTTAGTAATGAATAAAAAAATACAGGCACAAGATGTTCACTGCATACATTACATTAATCGGCTGCATTTAGAAAACGGAGGTGTCGTTCGATTTGTCTTAGATATATGCCAGGTTTTGTCTGCGCAAGGCATTAAAGTCACGCTTATAACGCAAGATGCTAAAGATATTCCTGAAGACTGGTTAACTGATGTAAGTAAGCCTGAAGTGATCGAGCTTAAGCAAAAAAAATTACCCGGCGGTTTTTTAACACCTACTAATATACGGCGTGTCAAAAATATTTTTTTAGCCAATAAAAACACAGTTATTAACTTCCATATTCCTTGGATTTTGAGTAACTTTCAACTCGCTAGGCTTGCTAATAAAAATAATATTCCATATATCGTAACTCCCCATGGATCGTTAGATGGGTGGTCGATGGAGCAAAAAAATCTTAAGAAAGAAATATTTTGGTTTCTATTCGGAAAAAAACATTATAGAGATGCCAAGTGTATTCACTACACTGCAGGCAGTGAAAAAGAGCAAGGTCAAAAGTACATTGCTAAAAAATCTGCATATGTCATCCCTTGTCTTTTTGATTCGTCCGAATTTTTCGATCTGCCAGATACTGCGTTGGCTGAATCAAAATTCAGCCAGATAGATAATATGCGTCCTAATATTTTATTCCTTAGTCGCATCCATCCTAAAAAAGGGACTGATATTCTAGTTCATGCTACTCGATTACTGAAAGATAGAGGCGTTGAATGTAATGTTTTGTTAGCTGGGCCAGACGATACCAAGGCTAAAGGGTACCGCGCTGAATTAGAGCAGCAAATTAATCAGTTAGGTTTGTCAGAAAGGGTGCATCTTATAGGTATGGTGAAGGGGCAGGACAAATTATCACTTTATCGGAGGGCTGAATTATTTGTACTCCCAACTCATCAAGAAAATTTTGGATTTGTTTTGGTTGAGGCTATGGCTTGTGGTACGCCAGTAGTGACATCTTTTGGCGTAGATATATGGAGGGAGATTCAAAGTGGTGGAGCGACTATAACAGAGAATTCTCCCGAACTTATAGCCGACAGAATTGAGGGGTTATTAGCGGACAGGGTAGAGTTGGATTCTTTGGGTAAAAAATCACGAGAATGGGTTTTTAGAGAGTTCGATGCCTCGAAGCTTGCCACCGATTACTCGGCGATGTACATACAAGCTGCGCTAAGCTGAAAAGGGTTGTCTTGAATAATTTAATTGCTAACACATCTATAGCGTCATTTTTGCAAAGGGGCTTTCTTAATTTTTCATCACTTATTGTAACGGTAGTTCTGTCACGGCTATTGACGGTCTCGGAATTCGGCTTGTTTTCACTCGTCAATGCAATTGTCTTTTTTCTGGTGATTGTTTTTAGTGGAGGAATTCAGGCTTCGATGGCGCGCTTTATTGCTCTAGCTGATGATGGGCAGTATCGCCGAGTGATTCTGCATAAAGGTCTGAGCTTGCTATTGCCGTGGGTCTTTTTGTGTACGGGTCTTTACTATTTGCTATATGCGCCCATGATTAAAGCTATTTTTAACGAAAGCCCTCTCTCCGGATTAAGCTTGGTTATTTATGGCATTGCCTTAATAGAAGTGATTCGTTTGTTTGTTGAGAAAGTCAGTCATGGTTTAGGTCGATTGGGTATCGCGGCAGAGCAGAGTGCTTACACATCAATATTGCTTATAGTGTTTTTAATATCGGCTGCTTGGTTTATATCAACGGCGGAGTCCGTGCTTTGGGCCAAAGTGGTAGCCTTGGCTCTCCCCATACCTTTTGCACTCAGTAAATTGATGTCTATATTTAGAGATAGTATTTCCGCTGATGCGCCAAAAGCTCCTGAGACTCATGAAATCGCGCGTTATGGCTTGCCGCTATCTTTGATTTCATTGGCCGGATTTGGTTTTCTACAAGCAGATTTAATTTTTTTAGGTCGTTATCTAGATACGGTTAGCGTTGGCTTATACTCTATTTGCGTATTCACTTATGTCCGCTTGCTGTTGGTTCCTCGAGCGTTAGGTAATGGTTTAGCTCCTTATATGGCCCGTATTAAGAGCGATAAAGATTGGTTTTCTTATTTTGAAAAGGGTATTTTTTATACATTAACTTTTTCTGTGCCTGTTGTCATGGTTGGTTTTTTTGTGGGTGCGGACGTTCTTGTCTTCGTGTTTGGAGAGAAGTATCGAGAAGCTGCGGATGTGTTCCGCTTGTTATCGATCTACTTTCTCTTATCGTCCTTGTTGGCAGTTGTGAATCCTATCTTAGATTTTTCGGGTCAGGCCGGAATCAGGGCGATTGGGGTTGGTTTGGGCTGTGCCATTAATATTGTGTTAGATATATTATTAATCCCTATTTATGGGATAGATGGGGCTGCATACGCTACAATAATTGGATATCTTTTTTTCTTTATAGTTGTAATGAGTAACGTGCGTAAATGTGCATTAATCAATTTAGTAAAAAGTCGCCCGATACTCAGGTTGCTATTTGTTGTTCTAATTCTTTTGTTATTGATTTTGATAGTAGGATTTATAATTCCAAGTTATTCAACGATAATAATTTTATCGATTTTATTATTTGTCTATCCTGTGCTGCTGCTGATCTTTAAGGTCTATACTTCAGATGACGTTACGGTACTCCTTAATAAATTAAAACGATAGTAATATATTATTTTTCATATCACGAGTTAACTTATGAATATTGTCATTGATGGGGCATATGGGTTTGACAACCTAGGCGATGAGGCGATGCTGCATACTGCCATTCAGATTTTTCGAAATAGTGATCTGATTGATAATATTTCTGTGTCATCTTGTTCGCCCGAAAAAATCAAAAACTTCCACGGCGTAAACGCCAGTCGTTCGCTTTTACTTGGAAATATTATTCGCCAGTTAAGGTCTTTTAGTTTTAAGGCAGCACTATCGTCTTTTCGCTTTGTGTGCTCGACGGACGTACTCGTTTTTGCTGGTGGCAGCATATTAAATGACAAGAAGGGTTATAAAGATCTGTTAGTAATTTTGTATAAAATATTACTCTACCGTATTTTAGGAAAGCAAGTGATGTTTTGGGGCGTGGCTTTTGATCAGCCTAGTAGCCGTATAGGTCGATTTTTATTAGGAAATATTGTAAAGCTTGCTTTACTTGTTATTTTTCGTGATGAAAAATCAAAAAAGCTAACTGAGAATCTGGGTTGGAGTCAGCAGCATGTTTATAGCGGCGTCGATATATTATTTAGTTTGCTGCCATGGACTGCTAAGCTTTATTCATCAAAAGAGAAAATAATCCGTGAAAACCGTCAAATAGGATTGAGTTTGCGGCCTTACCCACCAAATATTGGCTGTGATGTTGAAGAGTTGGATGACTCGTTATGCGAAAAAATTGTTGATTATTTGTCAAGGCTAAGTGATTCGCTTGATAATCATTTAGAGGTAGTGCCACTTATATTTTCTGATGGTGAAGGTCAGAAGAATGATAGGTCTATGATAGAAAGAGTTGAGACGGCGCTTCCTAACATTGTGTTTAAGTGGCCCGAGGTGAAAATCAGCCAGTGCAAAAATGGTGAGTTTAATGATTTGTTAGAGCAATATCTTAGCTGTATAGCGGGTCTAGACTTTGTAGTTGGTGAGCGTTTTCATGCGCTTGTATTGGCGCAAATGCTGGAGATTCCTTATGTGGCTATATCTTATGATAAAAAGATAGATGAGCTAGCTAAGCTTACTAATATGGACTTTTTTTGCATCAACTTATTATCAGGGCTTGCAGATGATACGCTGGCGCAAGATTTATTCGATGCCTCATATCGGGTTATAGATGAGCATGAACAAATTACTTGCCAGCTACATGACGCTAATGTATTTATTTCTGCAGAATCTAAAAATAACCAAGCCAAATTATTGGCTGGGTTACATGCTTTACATCAGTGAGGCGTTAATTACTTAAGTATAATGAAAAGTTGGGTATATTTGTGAAACAGATACTTCAAGATCTAAAGACAGGCGATACGATTTTAGAGGATGTTCCTTGCCCATCACTGGGTTCGGACTCTGTCCTTATCCAAACTACCAGAACTTTGGTTTCTGCAGGCACTGAGCGCATGCTCGTTGATTTTGGTAAGGGTAATTTAATTCAAAAGGCTCGATCTCAGCCGGATAAAGTCAAGCAGGTGCTTGAAAAAGTGCAAACTGATGGCTTAATGCCTACTATCGATGCGGTCAAAAATAAGCTTGATACGCCGCTTCCGCTAGGCTATTGCAATGTCGGTCGTGTGCTTGGCAGTCGTTCGGACGCTTTTTCCATTGGTCAGCGTGTTGTCTCTAATGGCAAGCATGCTGAAATTGTTTCGGTGCCAAAAAATCTTTGTGCTGTTATTCCAGATTCTGTCGATGATGAGTCTGCCGTATTCACTGTCATTGGTGCCATTGCACTTCAAGGTATTCGTTTAATTAAGCCTACTTTAGGTGAAACGGTAGTCGTGACTGGGCTGGGTTTAATTGGCTTGGTAGCGGTGCAGCTTTTACGTGCACATGGTTGTCGAGTTTTAGGTATAGATTATGATGCTGAAAAAGTCGCCATTGCTAAACAGTTAGGCGCAGAGGTTGTTAATTTATCTGCAGGGCAAGACCCAATAGCGGTAGCTGAAAAATATAGTCGCGGCCGAGGTGTTGATGCCGTTTTAATCACCGCATCAACAAAAAGCAACGAGCCAATTCATCAAGCGGCCACGATGTGCCGTCAGCGAGGCAGAATTGTATTAGTCGGTGTTGTGGGCATGGAAATGTCTCGCGCTGATTTTTACGAGAAAGAGCTTTCTTTTCAGGTGTCCTGTTCTTATGGGCCTGGTCGTTATGACCCAAACTATGAAGAGGGAGGTAATGATTACCCGTTCGGTTTAGTCCGCTGGACTGAGCAACGTAACTTTGAAGCCATTCTCGATATGATGGCTGACGGTCGCCTCGATATGAAGCCGTTAATTAGTCACCGTTTTAAACTCGCTGATGCTGCGGATGCGTATGACTTGATTAGTGACGGTAACCCATTAGGTGTGTTACTCGAATACGATTTAGAGCAAGACCATAATAATGTAAGCGGCAATGTCCAGCGTGTAATTTCACTTAATCCGAAAGCGGATGTAAAAAGACATACAGCTGCCAATGCATCAATTGCGTTTATCGGCGCAGGTAATTATGCGTCGAGTGTGCTGGTGCCAGCTTTTGCAGCAACAGGGGCAAGGTTAAAGTCTATTGCTTCAGCAACGGGTGTTAGCAGTGTTCACGTTGGTAAAAAGAATGGTGTAGAAGAGGCGACAACAGATACCGCAGCCGTATTCACTGACCCAGATGTCAATGCCTTAGTTATTTCAACGCGTCATAATGGTCATGCTAAGCAAGTATGTACAGGGCTAGAAAATGGTAAGCATATATTTGTTGAAAAACCATTAGTCTTAACCCGTGAAGAGTTAAAGGAAGTCAGCAGTGTTTATGATGGTTTAGAAAAAAAGCCATTATTAATGGTCGGCTTTAATCGTCGTTATGCGCCTCATGTCGTTAAAGCAAAGCAATTACTCAGTCGCCAGAGCTCAACTGTTAGTATGGTTATGACGGTTAATGCTGGGTTTATTCCAGCAGATCATTGGGTACATGACCCAGTTATGGGCGGCGGAAGGATTATTGGCGAGGCATGTCATTTTATTGATTTGCTTCGACATTTAGCCGATGCGCCTATCGAGTCAGTTAATGCTATTGCAATGGATGGTCAGTGTCAGGATTCAGTCTCTGTGCAGTTAAGATTTGCGAACGGTTCAATTGGTGTTGTTAATTACCTAGCGAATGGCAGTAAATCATTATCGAAAGAACGCTTAGAAATTTTCTGTAATGGCGCTGTCTTGCAGCTAGATAACTTCCGTTCTTTGCGTGGTTATGGCTGGCCTGGGTTTAAATCCGATAAGTTGTGGCGACAAAATAAAGGGCAGGCACAATGTGCTAAGGCCTTTGTTGATGCGATTACTACTGGCGATGCTTCGCAGCTAATTGCCTTTGAAGAATTGAGTGAGGTTACTCTAGCTTGTTTTGATGTCATGGATCAAATTGGCTAGACGTAAATTCATGCGTAACTTACTTTTGTGGCGTGTTTGGCGAGCGTATTTAATATGATTCTAAAAATTATTCGATTGTTGAATACGCTTAAATACTTAAAATTCCGCCAGTTTTGTTTTTTTATTCTGCGTAGAAAATTCCCTTCCACCGTTATTCGCGTGCCTACTTTATTGCCTGACGCTAATCAGCTGAGCCTAGTTGACCCCATTGCTACCCACTATAGAGTGGAATCAAAAAATGCTATTCAGTTTTTAAATCACAGTCGAGCGTTTGAATTAAGCGCTATTGATTGGTGCCCCGTTGATACGCAGCGCCTATGGCGTTATAACTTACATTATTTCGATTATTTACGTGACCCTGCTTGGTCTATTGAAGAAAAATTCAGCATGATTAATAGCTGGATTGCTAATAATAAGCAGTCAACACAACCCGGCTGGGAGCCTTTTACCTGTAGTTTAAGATTGGTGAATTGGCTTTTTTTCCTGAATAGAAATAAGCAGTGTATGACGTCAGAAGTGCAGCATAGTGTTTATGAACAGGCACTTTGGTTAGAGCGAAATGATGAACAGCACATATTGGCCAATCATTATTTTGAGAATATTAAAGCGTTATTATTTGCCGGCTGTTTCTTTTTTAATAGTGATAATAAAGATACGAATGTGAGTCGATGGTTGAAGCGCAGCAAGCAAGCAATTATTCAGCAGTTAAAAGAACAAACACTTGCTGACGGTGGTCACTACGAAAGGTCCCCTCAGTATCATGCTTTAATGTTAGAGAATTATCTCGATATTTATAATTTGGCAGTTAGCAATAAAAGTTTTTTTGATGACGATTTTATTCCAGAGCTTAAAAAATATTCTGTACTAGGTTTAAACTGGTTAAACGATATTGTTTTTCCAGATAATAATATTCCTCTGTTTAATGATTCCGCGCTTGGCGTTTCGCCTTCATTAGAAAACCTTAACCAATATGCTTATCAACTTTTGTCTTATGAATACCAAGAGCAGGCAAAGCATTTAGCGACTATCGAAAAACATGACAGTGGCTTATATGGATTGCGAAGCAGTGATGACATGTTGCTGATGGATTGCGGAGACATAGGGCCTTCTTATCAGCCTGGACATACACATTGTGATTTTCTAAGTTATGAATTGATGCTAGGTGGCAAGCGTCTAGTGGTTGATACGGGTGTTTTCGAATATGAGCCCGGGCCGCTTAGGCATTATGTTCGTTCTACCCAGGCGCATAATACGGTTTCTATTGATGGTGATGAGCAGTCTGAAATATGGGGTGAGTTCCGAGTTGCCCGTAGAGCGAAAAAGCTTGATGCTCAAGTGTGTGCTGTTGACGATCGGGTTAGTATAACGGGTGCTTATAGTGGTTTTTATGGTTCAACACTGGGCTGGAAGCCGCGCTTTAAGCATCAGCGTGATATCAATGTAAAGTTAGTTAAAGATGCTGTCGAAAGCATTGAGGTCGTTGATACACTGAGTGGAAAGGGAGAGCATGAAGCTGAGAGCTATATTCATATTCATCCCGACTTTGTACTTGAGTCTATAGACGAAAAAAATATAAAAATATTATTAGATGGTGTCATTTTCGCCAAATTAGAAATAAATACTGATTGTCAGTATCGTATTGAAAAAACGATTTACTGCCCAGAATTTGGTGTTAAGCATGACATTGATTGTATCGTTATTTATCGGCAAGGTTTCATGCCGCTCAACTTAGGTTATCGCATTCAGCGTTTTATATAATGAAAATTCTTTTTTTATCCCATTACTTTCCACCCGAGGTTAATGCGCCTGCGACTCGCACTTACGAGCATTGTAAGCGCTGGGTTGAGCAAGGCCATGAAGTAACAGTGATCAGTTGTGTACCTCATCATCCTATGGGTAAAGCTTACCCTGGGTATAATAATCGCTGGTGGTTTGAAGAAAATACCGATGGCATTCGCGCGATTAAAATCAAAACTTATATCACAGCTAATGAAGGCTTTTTGAAGCGCACACTCAATTACGTTATCTATATGGTAATGGCTATTTTGATAGCGCCATTCTTACCTAAGACGGATGTAGTTATTTCGACGTCACCACAATTCTTTAATGGCTTGGCTGGTTACTTTGTTTCACGTATCAAGCGAGTTCCTTGGTTATTAGAAATTCGCGATTTATGGCCGGAATCAATTTTAGCAGTAGGTGCTATTAAAAATAAATTCCTAATTACTCTTTTAGAGGGTTTAGAGCGTTTTCTTTATCGAAAGGCAGATCATGTTGTTCCGGTTACTCAGGCTTTTAAACTGCATATTGAAAAAAATGGTGCACAAGCCTCAAATATAACGGTAATTAGAAATGGCGTTAATCTCGATCTTTTTGAAAAGACTGAGCGTAATAACTCGCTAGCGCAAGATTGGAATTTGGAAAATAAATTTGTTGCGGCTTATGTGGGGACTCACGGTTTAGCGCATGGTTTGGATACGATTCTTGATGCCGCAGAGATACTACGAGAGCATGAAGATATTGTTTTTTTAATGGTGGGTGATGGTGCGGTTCGCGCTAAGCTTTTAGAAGCGGTTAGTACTAGAAAATTAACTAACGTACTTATGAAGTCTCAGCAACCCAAAGATAGGATGCCGGCTATTTGGTCTATCACAGATGCGAGTCTTGTATTACTCAAAAAACTCGATCTCTTTAAAACGGTTATTCCATCAAAAATATTTGAAAGTATGGCCATGTCTGTTCCTATTATTCTTGGCGTTGAAGGTGAGGTTAAGTCGATAATTGATGAGGCGGGTAGTGGTGTCTGTATTGAGCCAGAATCAGCAGAGCAATTGGCAGCCGCTGTTCTTAGTTTAAAAAACAATCAAGATCTGTATGAAAATATTAGCGCTAAAGGTCCTCAATATGTTGCTGATCACTTCGATAGAAAAGTACTTGCGGATCAATATCTTACTGTATTAGAAAAATTGAAACTATGAGCTACACTTTGTTATCAAGCTAAATAAATTGGTTAGATTGTATAGCTGCGACATTAGCGATTAGTTATTGTCTTTCAATATTGGCGCTGATCGAATAACACTCAATTAAAGAAAAAGGGTTTGAACTTGGACATAAAAACAATACTGCTATCAAAAGAGTCGCTTTTATTGTTATTAGCAATATTAACTCTGGGCTGGGTAAGTTACGACGGTCTTGAGTTGATGGTGGGCTGGTGGGAGAGAGATGAATATAGCCATGGTTATATGATCCCATTCGTTGCTATTTATTTACTATGGCAAAAACGCTTTCTTTTAGCTGCGAATGTTGAGAGTGGTTCTTATGCTGGAGTCGTCTTGCTTTCCATGGCGCTATTTACATGGCTGCTTGGTGAGTTGAGTGCTATCTATACCATTACTCAGTATGCATTTTTCGTAGGTATGTTTGCGCTTGCCTTGCTCTGGCTGGGTGTTAAAGGCACAAAGGTGGTTTGGGCGCCTATTTTTTACTTAGTGTTTATGATCCCACTACCTAATTTCCTTTATTTTAATTTATCTCAAGAGCTGCAGTTAATTTCGTCAGTGATTGGTGTAGCGGTTATTCGTCTATTTGATATCAGTGTCTATCTAGAGGGTAATGTTATCGATCTGGGTGTTTATCAGTTGCAGGTTGTTGAGGCTTGTAGTGGCTTACGTTACTTATTTCCCCTAATGAGCTTTGGTTTCTTAATCTCTTATATTTACCGCGGTCCCGTGTGGCAAAAGATCGTTATTTTCCTATCCACGATTCCTATTACTGTTGTAATGAATAGTTTCAGAATTGGCGTGATTGGTGTGTCGGTAGAGTATTTTGGTATTGCTGCTGCTGAAGGTTTTTTACATGATTTCGAGGGCTGGATTGTATTTATGGCTTGTCTCGGTGTATTGCTATTCGAGATTTGGTTATTTTATTTACTCTCTTCACGTACGACCAGTTTTGGCTCGTTATTTGATTTGGATTTCGGCGGTGGTGAGCAACCAGAAAACCTTACAGCTAAACCGTTTAAGTTGGCGACCCCGGCTTGGATAGGGATGGCAATGCTAGTTGCCGCTATTCCAGCATCAATGTACTTCTCAGAACGACAAGATATTGTGCCAGATCGTATGGCTTTTATCGATTTTCCTTTAGAGCAAAATGGCTGGATTGGTAAGCAAAATGCATTAACAGAAGATGTATTAGACGAGCTGAAATTAACTGACTATTTTATGGGTAACTATAAAAAAATCGGCAGCGCCAGTACGGTTAATTTTTATACTGCTTGGTATCAGGAGCAGCGAAAAGGAGCGTCTATACATTCGCCTAAATCCTGCTTACCTGGCGGAGGCTGGATAATAAAAAGTCATACCATTGAAACTATTAATGAAGTCCTTCGTGACGGTGAATCGTTAAAAATCAACCGAGTTAATATGCAAATGGGCGAAAATAATCAGCTTGTTTACTATTGGTTCCAAGGGCGTAATCGTAATATAACCAATGAATATTTAGCTAAGTGGTTTATTTTTTGGGATTCCTTAACTCGTCAAAGAACGGATGGTGCATTGGTTCGTTTGGTTACTTATGTACCTGAGGGAGCTGATATCGCCGAAGCAGATAAGCGTTTAGTGGCGTTTATATCGGCCATTGATGAGCAGCTACCTAAATATATTCCTGAGTAAAGAGTAGTGATTTTCAAAAAAAATAAACAGGTAAATAAACGAGTCAAAAGGGGAGGTATCTAAAGTTTGGAAATTGCAATCAGTTTTGCATTAGCGCTTTTTCTTAGCACTGCCTTAGTCCCAATGGCGATTCGCTATGCTCCAGTGTTAGGGCTACTTGATGAGCCGGATGGTGATCGAAAAATTCATGTTGATCCTATTCCGCGTTGTGGTGGCTTAGCCATTATTATTGCTGTGTTCATTCCTACTATGTTTTGGTTGAGTGATGTATCAGCATTATCGGGTTTCTTTATTGGTGCGGCAATTATTGCCTTATCCGGTTTTGTAGATGATCGTTATGATTTAGATTATAAGTGGAAATTTGCGGGTCAGATAATAGGTGTTGCTGTTTTTCTACTAGGCAATGTCGAAATCACTAAAACGCCTTTTTTAGGCTTGGGTAATTTAACGCCCTGGATCAGCTATTCAATAATGGCTCTGTTTATTCTAGGCGTCACTAATGCGGTTAATTTAAGTGACGGTTTAGATGGCCTTGCTGCAGGCTCAAGTTTATTGAGTTTAGGTTTTATTGGTTATCTCAGTTACGTAGCCGGTGAAATGTCATTAGCCTTAATTGCTGGCGCTACCATGGGAGGGCTGTTAGGTTTTCTACGCTTTAATACCCATCCTGCTTCAGTATTTATGGGGGATGCAGGTAGTCAATTTTTAGGTTTTGTTGCGGCCTGCCTTGCTATCTTAGCTACTCAGTCATCGAGTTCAGCGGTGAGTCCAATACTGGCAGTAATGGTCGTTGGCCTACCTATTCTTGATACCGTGGCTGTGATGTTAATGCGGGTGCGTGATGGGCAGTCGCCATTCCATCCTGATCAGCGACACATTCATCATCAATTTTTAATGTTGGGTTTGTTACATTATCAGTCCGTTGCGGCACTTTACATCCTTAATTTTTCATTGCTTGCCATTGCTTATTTTATGCGGTTTGAGGCTGATATATATGTACTCATTTCATATTTACTGTTCTGTAGTACTACTTTAGGCATTATCGCTTTTTTAAAGCATTCGTCTTTTGCTCAGCGTCGTCGAGAAATACGCGCGCAGCAAACTGAGCGTCGTAATCTTTGGTTAAGGCGTTTAGGCTGGATTCATATTCATGGCGTAGGTGTCATTCAATATTTGTTAGGCGCTATTTGGGTTAGCTTAGTTTTAGTGTGTGACTATAGTGACCCTATATTGACGAGCATTGCATTTGCGATTGTTGCAATAACAGTATTGAGTTGGAATAAAATAAAGGAAAGTCGTTTATATATACGGTTTCTTTTATATTCTGTCAGCGTAATTTCAATATTTAGTGCCACATACCAACAAGATTTATCGGTGTTGGATTGGGGCGAAGGAAAGCTATACATTGATTTATTAATTCTTGCCTTGGTGGTTTTTCTTGTTTTATCGATTCGTATGACTCGTCGAGAATTATTCCGTCTTGATACGCAAGATATTTTGGTATTGCTCGTTTTAGGAGCCTCTTCGGTTTTAGTTGTGGGTTTTGATAGCGGTGATCAGGTATTAAGTGCGATTATACGATTAGCCGTATTGCTCTATGCTTCTGAGTATGTGGTCGGTCGTGTAAAAGGTTTTACAACAGTAAAAATACTAACAATACTCACATTTTTGATGGTTGGTGTAACGGGTATTTTATAGTCTGTTTTTTTTGAGCAGGCAGTTAAAAAAATTATGGTTCGTGATTTTATTTTTCATGAGTATATTGGTTTATTATTTAATGATTTTAAAAAATAGAAAAGGGTTACTTAACATGCTAACGAAAAGCTTTGTTCGTATCTTATCAGCATTAATGTTGGTGGGCTTAATAGCTGCCTGCAGTAGTGGCGAAGATAGACAAGAAAAATATTTAGAGAGAGCGCAGGCTTACTTTGATGAGGGAGATATCGATAAGGCCCGTATCGAGGCGCGCAACGTATTGCAAATTAACCCTAAAAATATAGCAGCGAAACAGTTGCTAGGCGAGATTAGCTATGATGATGGCAATATAAGAAAAGCCTACGGCATGTTTTTATCGGTGCTTGATGAGAGTCCTGATAATGTTGCGGCTAATACTGCGATGGCAAAAATATATATTGCGGTAAAAGATTATGATAAAACCATCGAGCATTCTAATTCTATATTAGCTATTGAGAGTAATAATGCATTAGTCCTTGGTTATAAAGCACTTGCGCTAGCAGGCCAAGGTGATATTGCTAAGGCTGAAGAAGTCGCAGCAGAGGCCTTGTTGATTGATCCAGGCTCAACAGAAGCGCTGGGTGTTATGGTGCAAAAATATTTTAATGAAAAATCTAATGAAAAAGGTTTAGCCGTTTTAGAGCGTGGACAGTTAGCCAACCCTGATGAAGTTAGAATTATTTCAATGAAAATTTCATTGCTTGAAAATATGGGTGACACCGAAGCAGTTGAAGCTGAGTTGATAGGATTGGCGAATAAGTTTCCTGAAGAGGCTCGCTATACACAAACGTTGGCTAAATATTATGTGCGTGAATCTAATTTAGACGCTGCTGAAGCAGCTCTAAGAGATTTTGCTGAAACTAATGAAGATGATATATCGGCAAAGCTATCGATTATTTCTTTTTTACTACAGCAGCGATCGAAAGAGCAAGCGATTCAACAAGCTGAAACATATTTAGATCAAGATAAAGATCAGAGTAAATTTTCTGCGGCGTTAGCGCAGTTACATTTATTTACCGGTGATAAAGATTCTGCTGTTAGTGTACTTGAAGCGGCTGTTGATAGAGATCCACGAAGCGTGGGATCTATTGAGGCGAGAAATATATTGGTTAGCATTTATCTTCAGGAAGAGTCGTTTGATCAAGCGAATAACTTACTTGCAGAAGTGCTGGATATTGAACCTGAAAATGCGGATGCCTTATTAACGAGAGCGCGATTAAGCTTGAGTGATGGTGAAATCAAAGATGGTATTTCGGATCTTCGAGTTATTCTGAAAAATGATCCAGAGTCGATTGTTGCTATGACTTTACTGGCTGCTGCGCAAGAGTTGGAAGGCAGTGAAGGCCTGGCTTTAGATAATTATAAAAAATTAATGACGCTGCAAAAACCTGACTTGTCTGTGCTTACAAGCGCTGCACGTCTAGCGATTTCTTCTGAGCAATATCAAGAGGCCGAGAGTTATATTCGTCAGGCTTTAGAGCTTGAGGGCGATAATGCTAGCTTGGTGACAAACCTCGTTAAATTATTAGTATTAAAAGAAGATTGGGATGCGGCACGATCGTTTGCTAATCGATTGGTTGATTCTGAAAGTTCCAGCGCCTTGGGTTATTTCTTAATGGCAGGTCTGGATACTCGTTTAGAAGATAACGATTCTGCTATTAAAAATCTTAAAGCGTCACTTAAGGCTGAGCCGAAAGGGGTGGAGTCATTGACTGGACTGTCGTCTCTTATTACTCAGCAAAGCGGTTTAGCGCCTGCAGTGGCGTTTGTTGGCGAGCATTGCGAAAGTTATCCTGAGCAGGCCCATTGTCACCACCTTTTGGGTGGTTTACTTGCCCAATCGGGTAATTTAGATCAAGCGATTACCGAGTATGAGGCGGCGCTATCGCTGAATGATAAATTATTAATTACCTATCGTCAGCTCGCTAAAGTGTATGGCTTTCAGCGCAATAAAGAGGGTGTTATTGCTGTATTAGAGCGAGGTATTGCAGCCACTGAAGATCAAGGTCTTGCGTTTGATATGGCTAATTTTTATTATCAGATTGGCGATTTCCAGAAATCTAGCGATATTTATGTAGCGATGATTGATACAGATGAAAATGCATTGTCTGCAAAAAATAATTTAGCGATGTTATATGCTGAGTTTTTGAATACGCCTGAGAATATTAAAAAAGCGAATGCACTTATCGCAGATCTTCAGGATTCAGAAAACCCTGCTTTCTTGGATACCGTGGGTTGGGTGCTTTATCTAACGGGCGAGTATGATAGAGCGGTTACTTACTTGCAGGCAGCGGTTGATAAAGTCGGTAGCTCTGGTTTATTGCAATACCACTTGGGTATGGCTTTTTCTAAATTAGACGACTCTGTTAATGCGAAAATCCATCTTGAGCTTGCTGTTAAAGACGGTCGAGAAGATCCATCAAAACGTTTTTCAGGTTTTGATGTCGCATTAGCTACCTTAGAAAATATTGAGTAGAGTCTCTACAGAGTTTTAAATTATGCCTTACAAGGTTTTAACCGTTTTTGGTACGCGCCCCGAAGCCATTAAAATGGCTCCTGTGGTATTGGCATTACAAGCCAGCACTGCGCTGGAGAGTCGGGTTTGTGTGACTGCGCAGCATCGCCAAATGTTAGATCAGGTTTTGGGTTTGTTTAAGATTACGCCCGATTATGATTTAGATTTAATGCGGCCGAATCAAGATTTATACGATATTACATCGAGAATCTTACTGGGTTTGCGCGATGTACTTGATGATTATAAGCCTGATCTTGTCTTAGTGCATGGTGATACGACAACGTGTTTTGCTGCCAGCCTTGCTGCTTTTTATAAGCAAATCCCGATCGGCCATGTTGAAGCGGGTCTACGCACTGGTGATATGCAGGCTCCGTTTCCTGAAGAGGCGAATCGAAGCTTGGTTGGTCGTATAGCGCGTCTGAACTTTGCACCAACGGAATCTTCGCAAGCGAATTTACAACGTGAAAACGTGGCTAGTGATTCGATTACGGTTACCGGCAATACAGTCATTGATGCTTTGCTTTGGGTGAAGTCACGACTCGCTGAGTATGATGATACTGTTTGGCGTGAGGCGGTTACGCCCCATGTCTTTGAGCGTTTACAAGATACCGACAGAAAACTAGTTTTGATTACAGGTCATCGTCGCGAAAATTTTGGCCAAGGTTTTGTTGATCTTTGCACCGCGATTAAATTGTTAGCAGAAGCACACAGTGATTGGGAGTTTGTTTATCCCGTTCACCTTAACCCTAATGTGCAAAAACCGGTGTTCGATATTTTATCGGGGCTGGATAATGTCTCCTTAATTGATCCACAAGATTATTTACCCTTTACTTGGTTAATGAATCGCTCATCACTTATCTTAACTGACTCTGGCGGTATTCAGGAAGAGGCGCCATCATTGGGTAAGCCTGTACTGGTTATGCGCAGTGTGACTGAGCGACCAGAGGCGGTAGATGCAGGGACTGTGAGATTGGTGGGTACTGACCAACAAGCGATTGTTGAGCATGTTGAGGCGGTGATGATGGATGATGCCGTTTATCAGTCGATGTCAAAAGCGCATAACCCTTATGGAGATGGACAGGCGGCGGGTCGAATTGTCGAAGTCATTGAAGGCTTGCAATAATATTGCAGCTGAGCGCTGGCGATAATCCCCAGCGCTCACTTTTTATCTTAACTTTTCTCTTTCTATCTTAAACCCTCTCTTTCGTATCCGCTTCAATTTCGACTAAGACAAATAGTTAGCGAGGTTATTGATCGCTTGTAGGTATAATAATGAGCTTGCTGGTAATTTTAGAGACGCCTTTAACGCTTTGAGCAATCAGTAGCGCTCGCTCTTTTGCCGTTTGGCTAACGACATTGCCATGCAGCGTGATCTCCCCTTTATAGCTATCAACATTGATATCCCATCCTGAAATAGTCTTATCCCGTAACAATTTCTGTTTAATATCGGCAACAATACGCGTGTCGCTAGCAACCTCGGAGGCGTTACGTTCGTCTTTAGTCACCTCATAGCCTGCGACTGCAGCGCCGCCCAGTAATGCCACATGGCAGCCGCCTAAGCCCAGACTCATAATGGCAATTAATGCTGTACGGCTAAGAAAGTGATTACGACTGTGTTTAAAAGGATGGCTGGCTTGCATCTTAATAGTACGGTTTTGGGTCAGCTTGAATAATGTTTGCAGCTTTTTCATGCGATCGTTTCCTGTGAATCTCAGTGTCGGGCATTGCTTGAGTCGATGATGCCAGTTTAATGCCGATTAGTTTAACGAATTAATGCACTCGGGTCGCTAGCTAGTTGCGAAACCACCATACTGTGAGAGAATAGCTGATCAAATGTTTTAGGATAAAGTCGTGAATATTGATCAATATATGCAAACCCTGGGTGAACGCGCTCGTTCTGCCAGTCGTGCCATGTCATCAGCCTCTACTGGCGATAAAAATGCGGCGTTATTGGCGATTGCTCGTCACTTAGAAGCCTCTCGTTCAGCTTTAATTAAAGCTAATGCCAGCGATCTTGCGACGGCGCAGGCCAATGGCCTTGAAGCGGCGCTACTCGATCGTCTTGAGCTCACAGATGCTCGTATCGATGGCATGTTAGAAGGCTTAGAACAGGTCGCAGCACTGGCAGACCCTATTGGTGGCCTGACTGATATGTGTTCACGACCTTCAGGCATTCAGGTTGGTAAAATGCGGGTGCCATTAGGTGTTATCGGCATTATTTATGAGTCGCGCCCAAATGTAACGGTCGAAGCGGCTAGCTTGTGTTTAAAGTCGGGTAATGCGGTGATACTGCGTGGCGGTTCTGAGGCAATACAATCTAACCAAGCAATTTCGGCCTGCATTCAGGCTGGGCTCGCTGAGGTGGGTTTGCCACAAACGGCTGTGCAAGTGGTTGAAACTACCGATAGAGAAGCTGTTGGGCAATTAATTACCATGCCCGAATTTGTTGATGTAATTGTGCCTCGTGGCGGCAAAGGCTTGATCGAGCGCATTAGTCGTGATGCTCGCGTTCCCGTCATTAAACATCTTGATGGCAATTGTCATGTCTATATTGATGACAGTGCCAATGAAGCAATGGCTATTAGCATTGCCGTCAATGCCAAAACGCAGCGTTATGGTACCTGTAATACCGCCGAGTCTTTGTTAGTTGCTAAAGATGTAGCTGAGTCGCTATTGCCGAAGTTGGCGCAAGCTTTTGAATCACACGGTGTTGAGTTGCGCGCCTGTGAAGAGTCGTTACGTATTATTAGTGGTGGCAGTGCATCAAGTAATGTTAAATTGATTGCGGCAACAGAAGACGATTGGTACGAAGAGTATTTAGCGCCAATACTGGCCGTCAAAGTCGTTGCTGATCTTGATGAGGCCATAGAACATATTAATCATTATAGCTCTCAGCACAGTGAAACCATTGTGACTGAGCACCATCCACGTGCTATGCGATTTATTCGCGAGGTTGATTCTAGTTCGGTCATGATAAACGCTTCAACACGTTTTGCTGATGGCTTTGAATACGGCTTAGGTGCTGAAATTGGTATCTCTACCGATAAAATTCATGCACGTGGCCCGGTTGGCCTAGAAGGTCTAACTTCGCAGAAATACGTCGTGCTCGGTAGCGGACAAATACGCAGTTAACATGATTAGAATCGCCTTTATATGACGCAGCGTATTGGTATCTTTGGTGGTACTTTCGATCCTGTCCATTACGGTCATATCGCCTCGGCTAAAATGTTAGTGACTCAGCTGTCGTTGGATACGCTTTACTTTATGCCATGCCAGCAGCATCCGTTCCATAAGCGCCCCGGGGCTAGCCCAGCGCAACGAGCTAATATGTTAGCTTTAGCTGTTGCAGATGAGGCGCAACTTCAGGTCGACGAACGCGAGCTTAGGCGTGATGGGATGTCGTATACTGTCGATAGCTTACAAGAGATTCGTCGCGAGTTCGGTAATGATGCTGTTATCGTTTTTATTCTCGGCACTGATGCTTTTGCTTCACTGCATCAATGGGAGCGTTGGCAGTCTATATTAGACTTCGCTAATGTCGCGGTTATTGAGCGAGCGGGTCAGTTAACGACAGCGCAAATTATTGAAGCTGAGTTGAAAGCATTGTTAGCGCAATCGGTGACTACGGTTAAAGCATCGCATGGCGAGCTGGTTCAGTTAGTGTTAGAGCCTTATATTATTTCATCAACGGTGCTTAGGTCTGCATTAGCTGCGACTTATCAAGTTGATAGCAAGGTTGATAGCCAAGTTGATGAAGCGCGAATGAAAGTGATTAATGAATTTATACCGGCCTCGGTTGTGCAATATATCGAAGCTCAGCAGTTATATCAGTCAAACCATTAAACGATTCAATTTATTGAAATTTATTCTTGTCAGGAGTTAGTGAAAGCCTAGTGAAAAATGCAAACGCGAGAAACGAAGAATTAAAAAACACCATCATTGCCGCATTAGAAGATTTAAAAGCGGTCGATATTACGGTCATATCAGTCGCAGATTCGTCTAGCGTTACCGATTGGATGGTTATTGCTACTGGAACGTCTAACCGCCATGTTAAGGCGTTAGCGAGCAATGTTGAAGTCGATGGTAAAAAATATGGCTTCAAAACCATAGGCAGTGAAGGAAATGAAACTGCTGAATGGGTGTTGGTCGATTTTGGTGATGTTATTGTGCATGTTATGTTGCCGACAACCCGCGCCTTTTATGATTTAGAAAGCCTGTGGACATTAAAACCCGCTTAAGCAATTAATAGGCTAGCATTCGACGTTGCTATATATAACTGTACACAACTATGCAAATTAGTATTATCGCCATAGGCAATAAAATGCCCGCTTGGGTAGTGGAGAATTGCGCCGACTACTTGCGTCGAATGCCGTCTGAGTTATCCGTCAATCTTATCGAAGTGCCTGCCGAGAAGCGCAGTAAAAACCAATCAGTCGAAGCGATTCGTCGCCGTGAAACGCAGCGTTTATTACAAGCGGTGCCGCTGGCTAATACTATTGTGGCTCTGGATGAGCGAGGCCAATCGGTAACAACCGATGGTTTGTCGAAGAAAATGGATCATTGGCAAATGGAAGGGCGCGATGTCAGTTTTCTTATTGGCGGCCCCGATGGTCTCGACTTCTCTGTTGCGGCATTAGAAAAACCCAATTCAACAAAAACTCGTCATTGGCCAGATTGGCGTTGGTCACTCTCAGGTCTCACATTTACTCATCCCATGGTAAGAGTTATCTTGGCTGAACAGCTGTACCGCGCGTGGAGCATTAGCGTCGGTCATCCTTATCACCGAGATTAATTAATCATGCAGCGTTATGCGGCCATAAAAGATAGTCATAGCGAGCAGCGATTGTATCGCTCACGTCTTTTTTTATCGTTGACTATGGTGGTGATCTTTTTTTGCGTATTAGCCTATCGCTATGCCGATTTGCAAATTTTTCAATACGATTCTTTTGTCACTCAGTCCGAGCGCAACCGCGTTCACGTTCAACCTGTTGCGCCTAAGCGTGGTTTAATTTTTGATACTAACGGCGTCTTACTTGCTGATAACCAGCCAAGCTATAGTTTGGTGTTAGTGAAAGAGCGGGTCGAAAATTTGGATGGCACGCTAACAGATCTTCAGCAATTATTTGATATCGATGCAAGAAGCGTTGAGAAATTTAAGCAGCGGCTTAAGCGGCGTGCTCCCTATCAAGCAGTGCCATTAAAGTTTCGTTTAAGTGAAGATGAAATTAGTCGCTTTGCGGTTAACCGTTATCGTTTATCGGGAGTTGAGGTTAAAGCTCAGCTTGTCAGAAATTATCCTGAGTCTGCCAGCCTTACTCATGTGGTCGGTTATGTTGGCCGAATTAATACTTCCGATCAAGAAGATTTAGCGCGCCTTGAAAGTAATAAAACGAATTATGCCGCTACAGACCATATTGGAAAAATTGGTATTGAGCGTTTTTATGAATCGATACTGCATGGTGAAGCAGGTTCTCAATACGTAGAAACGAATGCGCATGGTCGAGTGTTGCGTGTGCTGCAAGAAGAAAAACCAAACCCCGCCATTCCCGGTGTCGATTTAACATTACATATTGATGCCGACATTCAGAAAAAAATATTTCAACTTATGGATGGCAGGCGCGGTTCAGTAGTTGCCTTAAATCCTCGTACTGGTGGTGTCATAGCGATGGTGAGTACGCCATCGTATGATGCCAACCCATTTGTCACGGGAATTACTAAAGAAGACTACGCTAAGTTGCGAGAGTCTATTGATTTGCCGTTATTTAATCGTTCGCTACAAGGGCAGTATCCACCGGGCTCAACGATTAAGCCGATTATTGGTTTAGCAGGTTTACATTACCGCGTGGTAAATGCCACCAGTTATGTTGCTGACCCTGGTTGGTATCAATTACCTAATGATGATCGCTTATACCGTGATTGGAAAAAAGGTGGGCATGCCCACTTTATTAATTTACACGATTCGCTAGCACAGAGTTGTGATGTCTATTTTTATGATTTGGCGTATAAATTAGGCGTCGACCGCATACATGATTTTTCTGCGCAGTTTGGATTAGGCTCTCGAACGGGCATCGATTCGACCAACGAGCGCAGTGGTTTGTTACCTTCGCGAGAATGGAAAAAACAAAATAAAAACCAGCCGTGGTTTCCTGGTGAAACATTGAATATTGGTATTGGTCAGGGCTATATGTTGGCTACGCCGTTACAGTTGGCAGTAGCAACGGCAACCATTGCAAATCGTGGCGAGCGTCCTATACCGCAATTAGTTAAACAGATGCCCGAAGAGACAGTCGTCCACGAAAATACTTTTACAGTTGCCGATAGTTACTGGGATCAAATTATCGATGGTATGGAAGCTGTCGTACATGATCGTATTAATGGGACGGCCAGAAGTATAGGTCGCGGCATTAATTATCGAATAGCGGGTAAAAGTGGTACTGCGCAGGTGGTAGGTATTGCCCAAGGTGAAGAGTACGACGAAGATGCGATTACTGAACGACAGCGTGATCACGCTTTATTTGTTGGCTTTGCGCCTATTGATAATCCGCAGGTGGCTGTAGCCGTGATTATTGAAAATGCAGGTGGTGGTAGTACGCATGCTGCGCCCGTTGCGCGTAAAGTATTTGATTGGGTATTAGAGGCGAATGCTCGCAAGCAAGCAGCAAGTAGTAAGCGAGTGACAAATAATGAGTTGTAGACTATGAGAGGACAGTCAGATTTTGTTCGAAGCCTGCCAGGCGACCCAAGTGCGCTATCTATTCAGGCGGGGCATTTTCGTCGCTGGCATATTGATTTGCCGTTGCTAGTATTGCTGGTTGCTGTCGCTTTTTTTGGCTTGGTGGTTCTTTATAGTGCTAGTGGTAAAGACATAGGCCGCGTATTAAGGCAGTTAGTTTATTTAGGTATTTCTTTTATGGGTTTATTTATAGTTGCGCAAATAAAAGTGAAAACCTTAAAAGCATTAGCGCCATTAGGTTATGTATTAGGGATATTTTTATTACTCATGGTGGCTTGGGTAGGCGAGGGCTCTAAAGGTGCGCAACGATGGCTGAATGTATTTGGCCTTATCCGTTTCCAGCCTTCCGAATTAATGAAAATTGCTGTTCCATTAACGGTTGCTTGGTATTTATCAGATAAAATTCTACCCCCTAAAGTACAAACACTATTAATTGGTTTGGTGATTGCTGTTTTGCCATCACTCTTTATTGTCATGCAGCCAGATTTAGGGACCTCCATTTTAATTGCTGCCTCGGGGTTATTTGTTTTGTGGCTGGGCGGTATTCGTTGGAGCTTTCTAATAGGTGGCGGTTTATTAGCGGTAGTTTCTGCATGGCCAGTATGGCAGTTTTTATTACATGGCTACCAACGCCAGCGGATTATGACTTTATTTAATCCTGAGGATGATCGCTTAGGCGCAGGTTGGAATATTATTCAATCAAAAACTGCGATTGGTTCTGGCGGCTGGGATGGCAAAGGATGGCTGAATGGCACGCAGTCGCATTTAGATTTTTTACCTGAAAGTCATACCGATTTTATTATTGCAGTATTGGCCGAAGAATTTGGCTTTATGGGTGTCGTATTATTATTGTTTTTATACCTACTCATTATTATTCGTGGCGCACAAATTAGTCTTGCCGCTAAAAATATATTTGGCAGCTTAGCTGCCGGTAGCATAACCCTTACTTTTTTTGTTTATGTATTGGTTAATATGGGCATGGTTTCCGGTATGCTACCGGTTGTTGGTGTACCTTTACCGCTAATCAGTTATGGCGGTACGGCAATGGTAACTATGTTTGCTAGCTTTGGTGTGTTGATGGCAATTAGCACTGAAGATACTCAGCGTTAGTACATTAATAGCGTTCTAAAAAAACGGATTCCGATGTTAATCGATAGTTTAATTGATATTTTAAACAGATAAATGAGTGAGAGAGTATTTATGAAAATGGTAGAAAAATGCTTTAATTTTTGCCTGCCCCAGCTGGTTCTTCTTGGTGCGTTAAGTCTGTCGTCATTAGCGTCTGCCGATTATAGCGAACACCCTTCTGCGCAGGCATTAATTGATACTCTGGTTAGCGAGCATGATTTTACCGTTGAGCAAGTTAAAGCCGTGTTAGTAGAAGCGGATACTCAGCAACGTATTCTCGATAGTATGACAAATGCGGCAGAAAAAACGAAAACGTGGGCAGCCTACCGTCGCAGCTTTTTAAGCCCTATACGTATTACTCAAGGGGTTAAGTTTTTAGCTAAACATGAGCAGATTTTTGATCAAGTTGAACAGCAATACGGTGTGCCGCGTGAAATTATCACCGCTATTTTAGGTGTTGAAACCAATTACGGTGGCTATACCGGTAAAGCGAGTGTCTTAGATGCATTAGCAACATTGGCTTTTGAGCATCCTCGCCGCAGCCGGTTCTTCACTTCTGAATTAGCTGAGTTTATTGTTTTATGTCGTGAGCAGCAGTGGTCGCCAGAGCAGCAGTTGGGTTCTTACGCAGGCGCAATGGGTATGAGTCAGTTTATGCCAAGTAATTATCGTCGTTTGGCTATTGATGGTAATGGTGATGGCCAAGTCGATCTCTTTGAGCCGGTTGATGCCATTCACAGCATTGCGAATTACTTTGTACATCATGGCTGGGAGCTAGAAGGGCGTGTGACAAGCCGAGCGGCAGTGAGTGCCGAATTTGATACTAGCGTTATTGGTAAAGGCCTTAAGCCTAATCATAGCGTTGAAGCTTTGGGTTTGGCGGGTTATCACCCACAAGATCAAGTGCCTGCAGAAATTAAAGCGCGCATCATTCGATTTAATGATGCCGATGGTGATGAGTTTTGGTTGGGATACCAGAATTTTTATGTCATTAGTCGTTACAATCCCCGTTCAAAATATGCCATGGCGGTTTATCAATTAAGCCTGTCGATTCTTTCGGCAGCCAGTGATGCGGGCTAGCGCTTCGTATTGATAATAAGTCTGCAAGTTAGATACAGTGTTGTGGGCATAGATATAAAAAGGCAGTCAGCCGGTATCGGGCAAATGGTTTCGGGTAAAAATAAGGTGTTTTCATTCGTATGATTAAAAAAATTGAGATCCTGATTTCTCGCTTAGTAATATTACTGTTTGTAGTATCACTGTCAGGCTGTGGGTTTTTTGGCGGTTTAAGTAAGCCGGGTGGCAGCACAGATAGCGCCCCGAACGTTACTCTCGATAATCGTAAAATTATAAATGCTACCCCAAAAGTAGAAGCGCGAAGCCGCGGGGGTAATTTCACGCCTTATACGGTGTTGGGTAAAACCTATCGAGTAATGAAAACGGCCAAAGGTTATAAAGAGCGTGGCGGTGCATCTTGGTATGGCACTAAATTTCATGGCAGGCTGACCTCCAATGGTGAGCGCTACAATATGTACGAGATGACAGCGGCACATAAAAGCTTACCGATTCCTACCTATGTCACCGTCAAGAATTTAGATAATGGGCGTGAAATCATCGTCCGAGTCAATGATCGTGGGCCTTTTCATGAAGGGCGCATTATTGATTTATCCTATGCGGCAGCGAGTAAAATCGGCATGCTAAAGAAGGGTACGGCTAGGGTAGAAGTTAAGGCTATAGACCCGCGAGAGTGGAAAAAATCTAAGCGGGCACGTAAAAAGGCCAAAATAGCTGCGGCTAAAGCATCAGCTGCGGCATTAGTCGCACCAGTGGCAGCCACGCTCGATACCAGTGCAAACGCCAATACGGCTGTTATAAAGCGCGAATACTTACAGGTCGCTGCGTTTAAAAATCTTGAGGCCGCACAAAAATTGCAGAATCAACTATTGGATACGCTGCAAGCGCTTAGTGAGGCTGCGAACGTAGTGATTCACCCCTCCGATCAAGATGTTTATCGTGTACGTATTGGCCCTTTTGCTTCGACTGCAGAAAGTTTATTAATAAAAAATGCAGCAGGCTTGGAATCCTTTGGTAAGATGCACTCAGTTTATGAATAGAGGAAAATAAGTGATCAAAGTAATTAACCAATGGGCCAAATTTGCAGCATTGTCAGTCGTTGTCAGCAGTAGTTATGCCTTAGCGCAAGGTACGGCGACGTTAATGCCTTCGCCGCCGCAGTTAGCCGCCAGCAGCTACATACTTATTGATGTCGATAGCGGCAAGATTATTGTCGAGTCAAATGCTGATGAGCGCTTGCCGCCTGCCAGTTTAACTAAGATGATGACCAGTTATATTGTTTCTTCTGAGTTGGTTAAAGGTAATATCAGTTCGGATGATGCCGTGCCTATAAGTGTTAAAGCTTGGCGCATGGGTGGATCCAAGATGTTTATCCGCGAAGGCACTACGGTACCGGTTAAGGATTTATTAAAAGGGGTTATTATTCAATCGGGTAATGATGCCAGCGTCGCATTAGCTGAGTTTGTTGCCGGTGATGAAGGCGCATTTGCCGAAGTCATGAACCAGCAAGCCAGCTTATTAGGCATGCAGAAAACTAATTTTGTTAACGCTACCGGATGGCCAGCTAAAGGGCATTTGACCACAGCTAGAGATTTATCAGTATTAGCGACGTCTCTTATCCGCCATTTCCCAGATCACTATACGCTGTACTCACAAAAAGAATTTACCTTTAACGGTATTACTCAGCCGAATCGTAATGGTCTGTTATGGCGTGATGCCAGTGTCGATGGATTAAAAACGGGCCATACGGATGAAGCAGGCTACTGCCTAGTGGCATCGGCTAAACGTGATGATATGCGTTTAGTGTCTGTGGTTATGGGTGCAAAAAGTGGCCGTGGGCGAGAGCAAGAAACGCAAAAGTTATTATCTTACGGGTTTCGCTATTACGAAACACACCAGCTTTATAATGCCGAGCAAGTCATTAACTCTCCGCGCCTTTGGGCGGGTGCTAGCCCTTCGTTAGATCTTGTTTTAGCCGATCCCATTGTACTAACGATTCCTCGTGGTCAGCGCGATAACTTACAAGTGACTATAGAAGTCGATAATAATATTGTTGCACCGATCTTAGCTGGACAATCATATGGCCTGCTTAATATTAGTCTTAATGGTGAAGTGTTAGAGCAGCGTGAGTTGCTGGCGGCTAATAATATTGATTCGGCTGCATTGTTTTCTCGTTTGTGGGATCACTTTATATTGTTTGTTAGAGGCGTTTTTGGTCTTGATTAAAATAACACAAGGGCCTTATATGATGAGTGCTGATAATGAGTGAGATTATAGGTAACCAGACGCTTCCAGAAGGGCAGGAAGAGCCTAAGATTGAGTTTCCTTGTGATTATCCCATCAAAATATTAGGTGAGGCAGATGAGTCGTTTAATGCGCTTGTTGCCAGTATTGTTCTTAAGCATGCACCTGATTTTGACGTAACGACACTCACTAGTCGTGATAGTAGCAAGGGCAAGTTTCGCTCAGTAGGCGTCATTATTCGCGCTACGGGTGAGCCGCAGATTATGGCCTTGTTTCACGAATTAAAAGCCACTGGCCGCGTTAAGATGGTTATCTAATGTCAGTTGATTCTCAATTACAGGTGCGTGATTTTTTAAATCATGGCACCAACTCTATAAAAGCTTCACCTTCTTCGGCTACACCTCAGTTGCTTGACTATGATCCTGTCTGGCAAGCCATGAAAGAATTTACACGCACACGTACTGCTGAAACGCCAGATGAGTTATGGCTGCTTGAGCACGCTCCTGTGTTTACTTTAGGTAAAGCTGCCGATGAGTCGCATGTGATTGATGCCGGTGATATACCGATGGTGAGAGTCGATAGAGGCGGGCAGGTGACGTATCATGGTCCTGGTCAAATTATGGCGTATACGTTAATTAATTTAAATCGCCGTAGTTTAGGTGTTAGAGCGCTGGTTGAGTGTTTAGAGAAAACGGTAATTGATGTGCTTGCGGGTTATGGCGTGGAAGCTTATGGCGATAGAAAGGCGCCGGGTGTGTATGTTGAGAAGAAAAAAATCGCGGCCTTGGGTTTACGGGTGAGTCGTGGTTGTTCTTATCATGGGCTGTGTTTTAATTTTGATTTTGATACTGCGCCATTCGCGGGGATTAATCCTTGTGGTTTTCCTGATCTTGAGGTGACGCAGTTGCAGCAGCAGGTTGATGTGTTACCGGATAAGAAGGCGTTGGCTAAGCAGTTGGTGGCGGCGCTTTGTGTGCAGTTGGCTTATGATGATGTTAAGTATGATTATTCGATTTGGGGAGCTTAACTTTAGTTTGTGTTTTTTTTAGAGTTTTCAGTTTAAGGTTGTCGGGAGTGGCCCGACATGCCAGAAACCAGAGTCTTGTGCATAAATTTAACGATAATGGGATGTTCTGAAGTTTTACTTTTTTTGTTTGAGTTTTCAGTTCAAGACCGTCGGGGGTGGCCCGACATGCCAGTCACTTTTCTTT
>CAXAHI010000003.1:0-49091 GCA_963968645.1 uncultured Gammaproteobacteria bacterium
ATCAATAGAGCCAATGAGTCTTACCGAGATAGCGGCTCAAGAGCATCAACTTTCGTTATTCGATGATGCACCAATCCCCAGCCTCGATATTAATAATCTTAATGCTAGGCCGCGCTCAGTTAAATCAAAATCTTTAACGCCAGTCAGTCGTCCACTGCGTATTTGTATTGCTGGTTATCGCAGTGCGCCTTTTGGTGGTGGCCAAGGTATTTATATTAAATATCTGAGTAAAGCCTTAGTCGATGCTGGTCATCAAGTAGATGTCATTTCTGGCCAGCCATATCCAGAAGTAGATCCTCGCGTTAATCTTATTAAACTGCCAGGGTTGGATTTATTCAATAATGGCTTGCGCTCGTTACGTGCGCATCATCTTACTTCGCTCACCAATATTATAGAGTGGACGGGTAAGCTCACTGGTGGATTTTCTGAGCCTTATTGTTTTAGTCGCCGCCTCTATAAATACCTAAAACCGCGTCGTGCCGATTACGACATTATTCATGATAACCAATGTCTCGGCTGGGGCATGTTAAAGCTACAGAAAAAAGGCTTTAATTTATTGACCACCATTCATCATCCCATTACCAGTGATTTAGAAATTGCATTGAATGCGAGTGATGACAAATGGCAGCGTTTTTTTATTCGCCGCTGGTATGCTTTTTTAGGCATGCAAAAGCGTGTCGCTTCACAGTTGGATCATGTAGTAACGGTGTCGAAGCGATCGACCGCAGATATATCGAAAGATTTTTCTATAGATGAAAAAAATATTCATTTAATTTATAACGGTATAGATACTGACGTATTTAAACCTATGCGAGGGGTGAAGCGTGATCCTTGGCAGATTATGGCTATCGCTTCTGCTGATCAGCCGTTAAAGGGTTTGCGCTATTTATTATTGGCGTTATCACAATTGGTGTCAAAGTATCCGCAATTAAATTTATTATTGGTCAGTAAGCCGCAAGAAAAAGGCGAGACTGAGCAATTAATTAAAAGTCTGAATTTGGCAAAGCATATTCAGTTTGTCCATGGCGTGAGTACTGAAGCTCTAGTTAAGCACTATGCCGAGTCGAGTATTGCGATTGTTCCGTCGGTGTATGAAGGCTTTGGTTTGCCAGCAGGTGAGGCAATGGCTTGTGCCGTACCTTTGGTTTCAACAAACGGTGGAGCCTTACCTGAAGTAGTGGGTGATGCAGGCGTTACGGTTGCAACTAAAAATCCAACGGCTATGGCTAATGCTATAGAAGAGTTGCTGTTAAATGCAGATGCTAGAAAACGCTATGGCAAGCTAGGTAGAAAGCGCATAGAGAAAAACTTTTCTTGGGCTTTGGCCGCAAAAGAAATGACTGCGCTATATTATAAAATAATTGATGATAGGCAGCCTAACGATAACTTAAATAGTGTTAAATCGTATAGCGACAAATCGTCTAGCGATGAATTATTTGAGACATCTGATTTCCTTGAGGATGAGGCTGCCAATGCTCACCATTAATTTTAAGCATATGGGTTTAGCAAAAGGCGATAAAGTCTTAGACCTGGGTTGCGGTGAAGGCCGGCATGTTATTTCTGCTTATATGGAATTCGATATTCAAGCAGTAGGTGTAGATCTTAGTTTTGATGATTTAAAGATAAGTGCAGAAAGGTTTACGCATTTTTCTGATCCTGACAATGATAATAAAAGTTTTTCGTTGTCAGCATCTAATGCGCTGTCACTGCCTTTTGACAATAATACTTTTGATGCGGTTATCTGCTCAGAAGTGCTCGAGCATATTCCTGATTATCAATCGGTATTAGCTGAAATTACGCGCGTGTTAAAGCCTAAAGGTGTATTTGCGACCAGTGTGCCGCGTGCATGGCCGGAAATAATTTGTTGGGCGCTAAGCCGTGCTTACCATGAAGTTGAAGGTGGTCATATTCGTATCTTTAATTCGCGAACGTTACGAAAAAATATTCAACAACAAGGCTATGCTTACTATGCTGGCCATTGGGCCCATGCTTTGCATGTGCCGTTTTGGTGGTTGAAATGTTTATTTTGGGATAAACAGGAAACGTCTAAGTTAATTGCTGCTTATCATAAGTTGTTAGTATGGGATTTAATGAAAAAACCTTGGTTAACACAAACTATAGAAAAGTTACTGAATCCTTTAATGGGTAAAAGTGTCGTTATGTATTTTCAAAAAAATGCATCTGCTGCAGGCGATAGTGGAGTAGCTCAATAATGAGTAAATTGCATTTATCGAAAGGTCAGTATCCCGAAGCGTTTTTTTTATCGACAGTTAATTTTATTCGACAGGTGCAACAACCCAGTGGTGCTATTCCATGGTTTGAAGGCGGGCATTGTGATCCTTGGGACCATGTTGAGTCGGCTATGGGCTTAAGTATTCATGGCGATTTTGTTAATGCTGAGCGAGCTTATCAATGGTTGGCCGATCAGCAGTTGCCCGATGGTAGCTGGTGGGCAGCTTACAAAAATGATGTAGTTGATACGAAAGATCGTCGTGAAACCAATTTTGTCGGCTATGTTGCTACGGGTGTGTGGCATCATTATTTGATTAGTCAGAATAATGATTTTATACAGCGATTATGGCCAGTGGTGGATGCGGCAATTAATTTCGTTATTGCCCAGCAGCAGGAAGAGGGAGATATCAATTGGGCCGTGGATACTAACAGCGAGCCAATGTGTGACGCATTAATTACTGGGTGTAGCTCTATTTATAAAAGCTTGGAATGCGCTCACAATATTTCGGTGATCGTTAACCAGCCTCGACCAGAATGGTTGCTGGCTCGAGAAAAACTAGGTGACGCCTTACGTAATAAGCCACAACGCTTTGATCGAACCTGGGAGAGTAAATCCCGATTTTCGATGGACTGGTTTTATCCAGTATTAACCGGCGTTATTCCTAAAGCGCAAGCCTCTGCACATTTAATGGCACGTTGGGATGAGTTTGTTGAAACTAACTTGGGTTGTCGCTGTGTGGTTGAAGAGCCGTGGGTAACGGTTGCAGAGTCTTGTGAATTAACAATGGCATTGCTAGCCGCAGGTGATCATGTTCGTGCGACTGAGCTATATAGCTGGCTGCATCAATGGCAGTTAGACGATGGCTCCTATTGGACGGGTTATCAGTTTGTACAAGATGTTTTATGGCCAGATGAAAAACCCACTTGGACAGCGGGCGCTATTCTTTTAGCCGCTGATGCCTTAGCTGAACATACGCCTGCAGCTAAACTGTTCACCTCAGTAACACTGTTAGAGTCATAGTCTGCAAAAGCGGCTTAGACGCGCTTAAATAAGCCGAGAGTGTTTACTGTTGGTAGTTCTTCGAATAAACCTGATGCCTTAGCGAGTTTCCATATAGTGTAGGGTGCTTGACCACCATCGTTGGGGTCAGGAAAAATATCGTGAATCGCTAATATCCCGCCAACTACAATATGATTAGCCCAGGCTCGGTAATCAATCATTGCTGCTTCCATACTATGGCCGCCATCAATAAAAACCATACCTAATGGAATTGACCAGTGGCGAGAGGCAAGTTGTGATGAGGCGACAATTGGTATAACGGTTTCTTCAAGTTCGGCATTTCGGAGTGTTCTACGAAAAGTTCTAAAACTATCCATTAATTGAGCTTGCGAATCAAATAGCTCACTATCGTGATACTCCTCACCCAATTGATGCTCTTCAGAGCCGCGGTGATGATCTACGGCATAAACAATATTGTTATTTTGTTTGGCGGCAGTGCCGAGAAAAACGGTGGATTTTCCACAGTAGCTTCCTACTTCTAAAGTAGGCCCAAGAGCGGCAGTGTGGCTTGCGGCCTCAAATAATGCTTGGCCTTCGTCGTCGGCAAGAAATCCTTTAACCGTATCTAAATTAATGGGTAAATCCGCTGTTTTAAATGTCATGTTAGGGGAGTATTTCTCAGTTTATTATTAAGGGCTATTCTTCTTGATGAATCACAATAGCTATAAAATTTAAAAAATACAATCGCTAAATAATCGTTCTCATATTGCCGTAAGAAAACGTAGGTATGAGGGGGAGGTGGCTATTTATTACTTTATAATTTATAAAGTGAGCCACGAAGCATGGGAATTGTAAATTTTATTTAAGTGATTACCTGTTCTTATGATGGATGCGATACGATACAGTTTTTGATGCAATGATTCAGCATAATTGATAAGCGTGTAAATGACATATATTTTAAATGCTAGCTGTTCTAAAATAGAGTCGTTATGAATGCCGGATAAGGCGCGACATATCACATTTTTGACTATCGGTAAGGTATAAATTGCTATAAGTTGCTATAAATGGAATGGCTTGTCTAAGTTAAAAAGGAATTGGTTTGAATTATATCAATAGGTTAAAGGTGTTAATTATCGCTATGTGTCTTCGCTCTACTTTCGCTCGTTTTTTTGTTTCGACAATTTTTATGATGCTAATGAGTGTTGTTGTTCCAGCGTCATATGCGCAGAATAACAATCAGGCTAATCCCTTACTCCTCTCTTTTAATGTAAACGGCTTTTCATTATTAGCCGAGTTGCATCAAAATACTCAACTACTTGAAAAAATCAGTACACCTGTAGCCAGTGTCGAACAGCTTCATTATAAAGGTCAGTTATCAGGGTATCCGAATAGCGGTGTGAGAGTCTCTTACAGTAATGGCCACTGGCAAGGTGTTTTATTATTCGAGGACGAGTTATATATAATTGATGCCAACCATGATTCAATCGAAAATGGTTCCGAAGGATTACATACTTACCAATCTGCTGATGACGAGAAATTAAAAACTTGCGCGTCAGGTGTTATTAAAAACCCAATTTTTTCTAACGAAAATGCACAATCACTGCCGCTCTCTACATTCGAGAATCAAGATGGTCAGCTGTCAGCGAGTAACCTGCCAGCGAGTAATATTGTTACTAGTAATTTCACTACCGCCTCTGCAAGCCTCTCCGATGTATGTGCTAATCAAATTAATGGTGTTTGCCTGTTGCCGGAAATTGAGCTTGCTTATGATTTAAGTTATCAAAACTTACCCGGATCAGAGACCCCGATGCAGCGGGCTTTGCGTGAATTAAATGAAATGGAATTATTCTTTCAAAATGGTTTGGGTTATCAATTTAGTCGAGTCAGTTTAACTATGTTGAATTCGACACAGGATGCTTTAATTGGCAATAGTGATGATCCTAATGATTTACTCGATCGGCTACGGATATTACGTGGCTCTAATCAGTTAGGTTTCTTAGAACAATCGAGATCTATTTTCCATTTAGTCACAGGTCGTGATTTTTCGGGGTCCGATGGCGATGTTATTGGCATCGCTTATTTAGGGCAGGTTTGTGAAAGCTTTGGCTTAAATACCGGCTTAACTGATGCTGGTGATACATCATTAGTAAGCTTAGTGATGGCGCATGAGATAGGCCATAACTTCGGTGCAGATCATGATTCACTAGAAACGAATGGCTGTCCCGATAATCGAAACGTAATGTCAGCCAGTCTAGGTTTTCAGGCATCGAGTTTTACAGGTTTTTCTTCTTGTTCAATTGAAGCTATTAATCAAACTGTCGCCGATAATTTATCGGGCTTATGTTTTAACTTCCCTATCGATGTTGGCTTAACGGCGAGTATCGATAACCCTGTTAGTCCTGATCGCATCACGCCATTTGATTTGGTTTATAGCGTTAATACTGCGGACGGCTACATTGCTATTAGCTCGGTCAATGTTAATGGCGTAATAAGTAATAGTGATGCTGGACAGTTTGTAAGTGCCAGCATTCAGAACGGGGTATGTACTTCAACGTCGAGTACCTATAGCTGTACGGTCAACAATCCGTTAAGTAATTTTTTATTAACGATTACCAGTGTTGTTAATGAAAATGCAACTGAGCTCGTAATGCAGCATTCGGTTAGTACCATTACAGCAGAGACAACGGATGTTATATCTTCAAATAATATACTTAATGTAACGCTAAACTCTTTTGGTGAGCCTAACCCGACAGATGATCCTGTTGATGAAGCGCCTGAACCTGACTCTAATCAAACATTAACGTCTAATGGTTCGAGTGGCGGCGGGGGTAGTATGCATCCATTGGGTTTGATGCTGCTTGCGGGTTTTTATATATTTCGACGGCTGAGACGAAAAGATTAAATCGTTCTAGCTATCCTTTTGTTCGACTAGTCGACTCATGAATAAACCTAATTCAAAGAGTAGCCAAGCAGGTATCGCTAGCAATGACTGCGAAATAATGTCTGGCGGCGTGAGTAACATGCCAAAAACAAAACAAACAACCACAATATAAGGGCGCTTTTCTGCGAGTGCTTTTCTTGTTGTTACACCAGCCCTTATTAAAATAAAAGTCGCAATAGGAATTTCAAACGCTAAGCCGAATGCGAAAAATAATTTAAGAATAAAAGATAAGTAGCTATTGATATCAGGCGTTACAGCAACTCCTATGGGTGCAATCGCTGTGAAAAAACCGAATACAATGGGAAATACAACGTAGTAAGAAAAGGCAATTCCCAAATAAAATAATAAGACGCTACTGACAAAGAGTGGAATCGCTAAACTCTTTTCATTGCTATACATGCCGGGCGCAATAAAAGACCAAAGTTGATAAAGAATATAAGGCACGGCAATAAAAAAAGATAAAATAATAGTGAGCTTAAACGGCGCAAAGAAAGGCGAGGCAATATCTGTTGCAATCATACTCGTGCCTTCAGGCAGCAAGTCCTGAATAGGTAATGCAAAAAATGTGTAGATGTCATTAGAGAAAACCACTAAGGCTAAAAAAACCAATAGTATTGATCCGAGACTTTTGAGTAGGCAGGTACGGAGCTCGAGTAAGTGGGCAACCAGCGGTTGTTCTTTATCGCTACTGCTTGCGGCGGATTGTTCTGTTGATTTTGAAGTGATAGACATGCGCAAGCCGCTTTCTAATGTTTTTCAGATGAGGTGTCATCATCTATCGGCGTATGGATAGATTGATGGGTATCATGGATAGATTGTTCAAACTCGTTAGCTGTTTGCTTTAGCTGCTCTATAGGTTCGCCAAGTTGATGCAACACGTTTTCATTATGAAGTTGCTCACGAATTTCATCGGCATTAATTTCACGCTCTATATCAGCTTTGATACTGTTAAAGCTGCGTTTAATTTTACCTAACCACAAAGCGATAGTCTTAACCGTTGAGGGTAATCGCTCAGGGCCTAATACAATCAATGCAATAACGCTGATCAGTAAAATTTCTTGTATGCCAATATCCATAAAGTAATATCGAGTTATTGATCTTTCTTGTCAGCAGCCGAGTCGCTTTGTTCATCCAGTTCTTTTGCTGGCTCATCATCAGCCATGGATTTTTTAAAGCCCTTGATAGCTCCGCCAAGATCGCCACCAATATTTTTAAGGCGTTTAGTGCCAAAAATCATAATCACGATTGCTAATACAATCAATAATTGCCAAATACTAATTCCGCCTAAGCCCATGAGATGCTCCTATTGATGTTTGATCAATTACGTTTATTTGCGTGCTGCTTTTTCTTCAAGACCTGAGACACCAATACGGCGGCCCAGTTCTTCTATAACATCATCAGCGTTGCTGTCTAAATGAGAAAGCATGACTAATGTATGAAACCATAAATCTGCAGTTTCACTGATGAGAGCTGTTCTTTCTGTGTCGGTGTTCGCATTAGCCGATTGACGCGCAATATCAAAATCTTTTGCCGCAATAATGACTTCTGTCGATTCTTCACCCACTTTTTCAAGAATTTTATTGATCCCTTTTTTATGCAGCTCGGCGACATATGAGGCATCTGACTCAGCAGTTTTACGCTGCTCAAGTAAGGCGGTAAGTTGTTTTAATATGTCGGCCATATTGTTGCTCTTTTAAAAGATTCTTTGTTAAATAGATTGATCGAGTGATTAGCCTAATAAATATCTTCTGGATTTTTTAAGGGTGCTTCAACACTAACCCATCCATCAGATGCAGAATACTGTTGGTACATGCAGCTCTCGCGGCCAGTATGACAAGCAATGCCACCAATTTGTTCGACCATTAATAGTAGCGTGTCGCCATCACAATCTAGTCGGACATCTTTAACCTTTTGTATATGGCCAGAGGTTTCGCCTTTGTGCCATAGCCGTTGGCGTGATCGAGACCAATAAACGGCTTCGCTTTTTTCTAGCGTAGCGATCAATGCGTCGCTATTCATCCACGCCATCATCAGCACTTTTTTGCTGTTAGCATCTTGGGCAATAGCCGGAACGAGCCCCTGACTATTCCACTTAATGGCGTCTATTAATGCATTATTCAATTCTGTCATGGCGCTATGGTTTCTAATCAGTGTGAAAGAATAAGTTAATGGCGTTAGTTTAACGCTAAATAGGCTGTCGCTGAAAGTAGAGATAATAGCGCGATTACAGTGACAACGGTAAGGAAAGTGTGCTGTCGATCTAAAGTGCGCTCTAGGCGATCAATCCGGCTTTGCAGCTGTGATGAAGCGCCATTAGAGGCTGCTGAACCAGAGGTGGCTGTGCCATTAAATTGATGAAGCTGCCTCAGTAAAAGGTCAGGCAGCGCTGGCAATGCTTCTAGCAAGGCCGGCGATTGATTTTTCAGCTCACTCAATAGTCGTTTGGGTGAGTAACGCTCGGCCATCCAGTTTTCAAGAAACGGGTGAGCGGTTTGCCATAAGTCTAAATCGGGATAGAGTTGTCTGCCTAGCCCTTCAATATTCAGCAAAGTTTTTTGTAATAACACTAATGAGGGCTGAACTTCCATGCCGAATCGACGAGCTACTTGGAAGAGATAAATCAGTAAAGTGCCAAATGAAATTTCTGACAACGGCTTTTCAAAAATAGGTTCGCAAGCACTTCGAATCATACCTTCAAAAGATTGCACGTTAGTACCGGGTGGAACCCAACCCGATTCAATATGCAGCCTTGCTACTTGGCTATAGTCTCTATTAAACACGGCAAGTAAATTGCGAGCTAGATAATAGCGATCAAAATCAGACAGCGAGCCCATAATGGCGCAATCGATTCCAATATAGCGTGGCGTTGCTGGCGTTGTTGCGTCGACAAAAATATTGCCAGGATGCATATCGGCATGAAAGAAGTTGTGTTCAAATACTTGCGTAAAAAATATTTCCACACCGCTTTCGGCTAATGATTTTAAGTTTGTATTTTTCTTATTGAGTGTTTCAATATCCGAAACAGGCACGCCATAAATGCGCTCCATTACCATAATATTGGGGCCGCTTAATTTCCAGATAACGGCAGGAATAAAAAGTAGGCTGCGTAATTTATCGCTTTGCTCAAAGTTACGTTTTAATTGCGAGCAGTTGGCAGCTTCACGCTTTAAATCCAGCTCATCAAAAATCGTATGCTCATAATCACTCACGACTTCAGTTAGACGCATACGTCGACCATCTAATGAGAATCGTTCAACCATGCGCGCTATTAAAAAGAGTAATTGAATATCTTTGTGGATGATTTTTTCAATACCGGGTCGTATTACTTTTACGACAACATCAAGCCCGTCATGCATTTTAGCTGCGTGCACTTGTGCTACCGAGGCTGAGGCAAGAGGCACTTCGCTAAATTCAGCAAAGGCTTGAGTAACTGGCTGTCCTAAAGCGGCTTCAATAATGGCGACTGATTTTGAGCTATCAAAAGGAGGCACTTGATCTTGCAGTAAGGCAAGTTCGTCGGCAATATCAGGCGGCAGTAAATCCCGTCGTGTTGATAGCAATTGACCGAATTTAACAAAGACGGGGCCGAGCTCTTGAAGCGCTGTACGTAAACGTACGCCGCGATCATCATCGGCGCTATAAAAAGGCGCAATCACTTTCATCAGTAATTTGGTTAGTAGCTGTTGTCGAGATTGAGGGATAAAAGTATCGAGACGATATTTCATCGAAACACGTAAAATAGTGAATAAGCGCATCAATTGCTTCATGTTGCGTTGGTATCCGTAAATTGTTTTTTATAACGTTTGGTTTTAGCTTCAATACGATCTATGTGCATTTCTAAGTCACGCAGTTGTGCATAAAAGTTTTCGCATTCTATACGTGTAGGCATGAGCCGAGCTTCTTCATGTAGAAAATCATCGACGGTACGAAGTAAAGTCTGTCGGGCTTGCTTGCCAAAATTAACTAAGCTGCCAGCGGCTTTTCCTGCGAAGTGAGCAGGGACATCGCCAATGAACCTTGCAATATAGCCTTCCCAGTCTAGGTCGATTTGTTCGGCTATATCTTTTAATTCTAAAAATAAACGGCTGTCACCTTGTATCTTTAATCGACCGTTAATAAGCGCTGATGCTGCATCATCGGAAGTCAGTAAGGCTAGCCATTCTTGAGAGGGGCCTTCAATACCCGCATCAATTTTTTCTTCACAATATTGCAGAATACGAATATTTGAATCGATACGGATATAAAAAATAATTTCTGGTTTAGTGCAGGCAATACGAATTATCTTGCCCGCATATGCGGCCAGCTTAGACTGTGTTGTAGGGTCTAATGAAAGGCTACTGTTAATAGCTTTTTCGAGTGCCGCACAACTGGCGGAGGTGAGCATAGGATCTATCATATTCGTTTAGCTTTTAAATTTAGAGTTTAAGACCTTTATGAACGGCAACGATACCACCCGTCATGTTGTGGTATTCGCAATCGGCAAAGCCTGCATCTTCTAACATGCCTTTTAATGTTTCTTGATCGGGATGCATGCGAATAGATTCGGCAAGGTAACGATAGCTGTCTTCATCTTGCGCAATCAGCTTGCCAATTTTTGGAAGTATCTTGAACGAGTAAGTGTCGTAAATTTTTGAGAGCAGAGGATTACTAGGTTTTGAAAATTCCAATACCAATAGTCGGCCACCGGGTTTAAGTACTCTAAACATTGAGCGTAGGGCACGATCTTTATCGGTGACATTGCGCAGGCCAAAGCCAATAGTGATGCAGTCAAAGTAATTATCATCAAAGGGCAGGTATTGAGCATCGCCCTGTACATATTGGATGTTGCCGCAGTTGCCATTATCGGTCTGTTTGTCGCGACCGGTACTAAGCATAGAGGCATTGATGTCAGATAAAATCACTTCGCCTTCTGGACCGACAAGACGACTAAACTTGGAGGCTAAATCACCCGTGCCACCAGCGAGATCTAATACGCGATGACCTGGGCGAACAGCGGAGAGTTCGATTGTGAAGCGCTTCCATAGACGGTGAACGCCAGCAGACATTAAATCATTCATGATGTCATAGCGGCTGGCGACCGAGGTGAAGACCTCGCCAACTAAGCTGGCCTTCTCTTCGGTAGCAACCTGCCGGTAGCCAAAGTGAGTCGTATCTTGGGGGTCAGTAGATGACACCTTAGATGCTGCACCACTGTCTGTCGTATTCACTGTCATTTTCGGCCTCGTCACGCGGCGGGTTTACACTGCGATATTTAATAAGGGCACTATTGTACCTGTGCAAGGCGCAGCACAAAAGTGTGTTATGCCACACCATTTAAACGGAAAAGTGAAATACAAGCGGCTAGTCCGATGATCCAGACAATAGATCGTAGCGTAGCCCAATTCGCTAGGTAACAAGCGATATAAGCTATGCGTGCGGCGAAGAAAATCTGTACGGGTAGCAGCATTTGTTCGGCGCTGGCGCCCATTAGATATGCGCAAAGCACAGCCGCTGAAATTAATGCCAATGCTTCCCATGAATTTTGTTGGGCTGAATAACAGCGAGTGCCTATGCCTGTGAGCTTCAGTGCTTGTTGACGCGGGTTTCTATTGTCGATGTAGCCAAGTTGTTTATTGCGAAAGTAAGCAGCAATAACATTAATCAATAATGGTAGCATCGCTGTTGCAAATATGATTTTAACAATTGTATCCATGGGGTGGTTCCTTATTATAATTGGTTTATTATTATTGAAACTGTTATTGATATTGTTTTTTGTTGTTGTTGAGAATTCGTTTTAGTGTGGATTAAATAATTTTATGACTGTAACGTCAGGGTCGCGACTTTCACTGCTTGCAGCAAGCTGGTCTAAATAATTTCCCCAGTAAATTGCTTTTTTATCACAGAGCTCACGCAGATACTCCCATGAGTAAATGCCGCTATTGTGCTGATCATCAAAGTTAATTTGTAACGCATAGTTGCCAACAGCGGTAATAGATAGAATGCCTACATTTTTTTTACCCACTTGCAAAGTGGCTTGGCCAGAATGATGGCCGCGTACTTCGGCTGAAGGCGAATGTACTCTCAGGTATTCTGCATCTAAGTGAAAGCGCTGATTGTGGGTGTAAACCAGTTCGAGTTGTTTTGATGCTTTATGTAACTCAATGGTTTCTGGTATCAATGAAGGCTGCCTGTTAATTTTTTAGAAGGTGTTCAGTAGGTTTTCGAAAATACTTAGCCGCGATAAATTATATTTTACGCTTCATAACCATGGCTTCTATATTATTTGAAATAATAGTTGATCTTGCAGCTGTCATGCCGCCACGTGTAGTAAATGGCCCAAGCCGAACGCGATACCATAAATTGCCAGAGGTATTTTTTTCGCTATTAATCTTGGGCTCAAGACCTAGCAAGGTTAATTCCACAAGTAGTTTTTCAGCTTGTGCTTTAGTCTTAAATGACCCTGCCTGAATTAAGTAAATATAATTGTCATCGGTGCTGCGACTGCTACTATAAGCGGATTCTTTGTTAACGACGACTTCGAAATCTTTTAAGCGACTATAAAAAGTATAATCATCCTCTTTGCTAGGCAGTGACTTTTCTTCTGTAATAGTAGTGCTTATCGCTGATTTACTGGCGCGAGTGACTTTAGCTGACTCAAGCTGATTAAGCGCATATAGTCCTAAGCTAAATAAGATAACAATAACGACGGTAGCGATTAGGCGCAGTGTCGACACGGAGGCTTTTGATTTTTTGCGCGCCTTCTTATTGCGTAAGCTAGAAGCACGCTTAGATTTTGCGCTAACGCCTCGCTTATTAGCAATAATCGGTTTTAAGAAATGCATCATCTTTTTTATTAATAACCTGTTTATGAATAATCTATTTATTGATAGCCGACTATTGACGCCCGACTATTAATAGATGTTTTATATTACATTTTTTCAGGCGCGCTAACGCCTAATAGCGATAAACCGTTGGCAATAACTTGGCGTGCGGCTTCGGCTAATGCAAGTCGGGCATTTCGTATGTCTGCATCGGCTACTAACAATTGACTACTTTTATCTTGGTTGCCGCTTGCGTACCAACTATGCAAAGCTGCTGATAAATCGCGTAAATAAGCGGCAATATTATGCGGCGCAAATTCACGTGCACTTAATGCAACACATTCTGGATACGCAGCAATACTTTTCAATAGGGCAACTTCAGTATCTGTCGTTAGTTTATCTAGGTGGGTTAGGCCAGCGTCTTTATCCCAAGTTATATTTTTTTCTATGGCTTGACGCATAACACTGCACACGCGTGCATGCGCATACTGAATATAAAACACAGGATTATCATTGCTTTTTTGAAGCGCTAAATCAATATCAAAAGTGAGTTGCGAATCGGCTCTACGGGCTACTAAAAAGTAGCGTGTGGCATCGCGTCCTACTTGTTCAATTAAATCACTTAGCGTGACATAACTGCCCGCGCGTTTTGATATTTTAACTTCTTGCCCGTCACGCATAACGGTGACCATTTGATGCAAGACGTAATCGGGCCAGCCTTGAGGGATGCCTGCATTCAGTGCTTGTAAGCCTGCGCGTACGCGAGTAATAGTGCTGTGATGATCGGCACCTTGTTCGTTAACAACCGTGTTAAAGCCTCGTTTCCATTTTTCATGGTGGTAGGCAACATCGGGTACAAAATAGGTATAGCCGCCATCGGACTTGCGCATAACACGGTCTTTATCATCACCAAATTCGGTGGTCTTTAACCATAGAGCATCATCTTTTTCATAAGTGAAGCCGTTTTTAATAAGAGTGTTCACCGTGCTTTCGACTTTGCCTTCGGTATATAAAGAAGACTCTAGTGAGAAAACATCGAATTCAACACCAAAGGCTTTGAGATCAATATCTTGTTCGCGACGTAAATAAGCGACGGCATAGTTGCGAATCGCTTCGTCATTGTCGGCATCGGCGGGTGCTGCGGCATCTTCAAGCGCTTTACCGGCCATATAGTCTGCTGCGAGTTCGCTAATATATTCACCGCGATAACCGTTTTCTGGCCAGTCGGCATGGTCTGGGCCAATGCCTTTACAGCGCATTTGTACGGAGCGAGTAAGGTTGTTAATTTGTTGGCCGGCATCGTTATAGTAGAACTCACGCGTCACTTGCCAGCCACTAGCATCGAGTAAGCGGCAAATGCTGTCACCAACGGCTGCCCCTCGACCATGACCAACATGCAGTGGGCCGGTTGGGTTGGCTGATACAAATTCAACTTGAACGGTTTTAGCTTTACCGTTGTCATCAAGCCCTTTTTTGTTACGACCAAACAGCTCGGCTTCACTAAGAACTTGGCCCACAACATCGGTTTGTGCCGATTTAGCTAAAAAGAAATTGATAAAACCGGGGCCGGCAATATCCGTGCTGGCAATAACGCTATTAGCCGGTAATGTCTCGCAAATTAACTCGGCAATATCACGCGGCTTCATAGCGGCGGGTTTAGCTAACACTAAAGCGATGTTACAGGCGAGGTCACCATGGCTGGCATCTCGGGTGCGCTCAACCTTGATAAAAGGTAAGGGGATAGCCGGAATTTTGTCTGCTTCAATCAGCGAGGTGATTGTTTGGCTAATCAATTGCTGTAAGGCTTCTTTCATTTAACTGTCTATCTCGCTTGCTGATGCTTGTCGGTTGGCTGAGTGGTGTTTGTTCGTTATCTTATACAAAACGTTCGGCTATTATCGCTAGTCGACTATCTATAGACAAGCGAACGATGCGTTTAGATGACATCTTGCGGGTCGATATCAATACTCCAGCGCAAGCCCGTTGGCTTTTTGCTTTGATCCAACCATTGAATAAGCTGTTTTACTGCCCCATGCAGCGATTTACGTTGTTCGGATTTAATCATTAACTGAGCGCGATGGCGGCCCGCACGTTTTTCCATAACAGCCGCTAGAGGGCCAATAAGCTGACAGCCGCTCTGATTCACCATGTTGGTTTGTTGCATAGCGAGTGAGTTCAAAAATTGCATGGCGTGTTCGGGCTTGTGGCTATCGGCGCGTATTAATGCAATGTGCGCATAGGGCGGTAACGAGCGTAGTGAGCGCTCATTTAGCATGGTTTCGACAATGCCTTGATAGCTTTCAGTTTGCCATATTTGTAGTAATGGATGCTCAGGCAGGTGAGTTTGAATGAGCACTTTACCGGCATGTCCTGTTCGGCCTGCGCGGCCAGCCACTTGCGTGAGCAGTTGTACGGTTTTTTCTGGCCCGCGAAAATCGGGATTATAGAGGCCTTGGTCGATATCAAGCACGATCACTAAGTTGAGCGCAGGAAAGTGATGGCCTTTAGCCAGCATTTGCGTACCCACTAAGATGGCCGGTTCGCCGCGGTTGATAATATCAACTTGCTCACCCATGGCCTGCTTGCCCTGCGTGGTATCTCTATCAATTCGAATAACGGGAAAGCGCGGGAACAAAGCGCTTAAAGCATCGGCACTTCGCTGCGTGCCTTGGCCAACATTCAGTAAGCGAGATGATTGGCAGCGCGCACAGGCCGATGGCACTTGAGCACGATAGTCACAGTGATGGCAGCGGAGTTCACGCGGACGACTGTGCAGCGTTAATCGCGCATCGCAGTTATCACATTGAGCATGCCAGCCACAGTCATGACACATTAATAGTGGCGCAAACCCACGACGGTTAACGAAAACCATCGCTTGCTGCCCGCTAGAGAGCGTTTCGCCAATAGCGGCAATGGCGTTATCGCTCAGCCCCTCATGCAATTCTTTACAGCGTATATCTAATATTTCGATACTGGGTGGGCTGGCGCTGCCGGCGCGCTCTTTAAGAGTCGCATGCAGATATTTTTTTGTATGTACGTTAAACAGCGTCTCTAGAGAAGGAGTGGCAGAGCCGAGAACCACAGGAATGCTTTTAGTGCGCGCTCGAATAATGGCGATATCACGCGCCGAGTAACGAAGGCTATCTTGCTGTTTATAGGAGCCATCATGTTCTTCATCAATAATAATGAGGCCGGCATTGGCCATGGGCGTAAACACAGCCGAGCGTGTGCCGATAATAATGCGAGCCACGCCATCTTTGGCTGCCGTCCATGCCGCTAGGCGCTCTCGGTCGGTGAGGCCTGAGTGAAAAATAGCGATAGGGACATTAAAGCGATTAACGAAGCGGTTAATGGTTTGCGGGGTAAGGCCAATTTCTGGCACTAACACCAACACTTGTTGGTCATTCGCTAAGACTTTTTCGATGGCGCGCAAATAGACTTCGGTTTTACCGCTGCCGGTAATACCTTCAAGTAATACAGTGTCAAAGCTGCCGAGTCGATCGGCTATTAAAGCGCCAGCAGACACTTGTTCATCATTAAGCGTTGGTGGTTGGTCTTTGGCTTGGCCGAGCAATAGACTCTGGCAGTCGGCAGGGTAGTAGGCTTGCTCTGACGGGGTTACTAGGTCTTTCTTTGCAAGCTCTAAGGCTGACGCGCGGCTATGTCCTAGCTCTTTGAGTGAGCTTTCAGTCGTCAGCGTATCGGCGGTGGCTAGCTCTGCAGCACGAAGAAAGTCTAGCAGCGCGGCTTGTTTGGGGGCTCGCGATAAAGCGTTATCGGGTAAGCCGAGGCCGTGATGGCTGATTTTCCAACAACATTGCTTGTAGGCATCGATGCTGCCGCCTTTGCGCAGCTGATTAGGCAGTAAGCTTAATAAGGTGTCACCAAATGGGTGGTGGTAATAACTGCTCATCCATTCTGCTAATGAGAGTAAATCCTCGTTGACTACGGCTACAGTATCGAGCTGTTGGCGAATTGCCTTCAGTTTATTAATCGGAATCGATGAATCTTGGCAGTGCCCTATCACGATGCCCGTCATATTACGGCGACCAAAAGGGACTTCTACGCGGGTGCCCACCCTATAATCGGTCGCATTTTGGCCTTCGGCGGGTAAATAGTCGAAATGGTGCCTTACGGGCGAGGCAATAACCACTTGGACAAGTTTTGACGGGCCGGCACTCATTACAGCGTGTGAATCCTTAATAGCTAGCGATTTTGGGCCGACAGTTTACCTTGTTGGCTCGTCCAGATCTCATCTAACTGACTGTTGAGGGGGCTAATTGGGCTAGATCAATAAAAAAGGTAAAAGGTCTCTTACAGTTAAATCGACAGTTAAATCGCCATAGATCGCTTGATTGCGGCTACTTTTCTGTTAGAATCGCCGGCCCTTGAGAGGATACCGTACTGGTTGCCCTCCGGAGATTGGCTCTGGATGATGGTGAATGAGATGGCGGCGTCCCGCGTTTGGAGTAAGAAGAAGACATGAAAGCTAATATCCATCCAAATTACGATACTGTTACAGCCACTTGCAGCTGCGGCGCAAAAGTAGAAACACGTTCAACACTTTGCAAAGATTTTCTTATTGATGTTTGCTCACAGTGTCACCCTTTTTATACCGGTAAGCAGAAAACACTTGATACTGGCGGCCGTGTAGATCGCTTTAACAAGCGTTTTGGCAATCGCGGAACTAAAAAGTAGCTTTTTAGTTCTGGCTTCTTAATTGTTGTTTATCAGTTAAAGCCTCTAAGATGTATCACTAAATCCAATCGAATATTAATATTTGATTGGATTTTTTGTGTCTGCCCACTTTGTTCAATCGCTGGTTACGTAGATGCTAAGTAGGTGTTAAGCAGCCATTACCTGCGAATATTGAGTCACGCGCACGAGTAAATGTAGGCGTTATAGCTGTTAGCTTTTTTTGAGCATTTCATAGTTCACTTTCCTTAAGTAAAAAAATTGCCACTCTCTTTGCTTTCCTTGTTCCACTCATATCACTAATCTGTGTCGATACTAATGTTAGTAGTCATGTTAATGCTCGCATTAAATATCCGCGTTATCTTTTAATAATTGATTCTGGTTAATGTATGTCTACTCGATTTTCTAATGAAGCACCCAAGCAAGCCGCACTCGACTACCACTCAAACCCTAAGCCGGGAAAAATTGGTATTGAGATAACGACATCAGCAGAAACGCAAGGTGATCTCGCCTTAGCTTATAGTCCTGGTGTGGCTGAACCTGTTCGAGCGATTGCCGAGAATCCTGAAGCCGCTTATGACTATACAATTAAAGGTAATTTGGTTGCGGTTATTAGTAACGGTACCGCGATATTAGGTTTGGGTAATTTAGGCGCGTTGGCGAGTAAGCCCGTGATGGAAGGCAAGGCCTTATTGTTCAAACGATTTGCCAATATCGATTCTATTGATATTGAAGTTGATAGCGAAGACCCTGATGTATTTGTGGATACTGTAAAAAACATTGCGAAAACTTTTGGCGGTATTAACCTCGAAGATATTAAAGCCCCAGAATGTTTTGATATTGAATTACGTTTAAAAGCATTATGTGATATTCCTGTTTTTCATGATGATCAACATGGCACAGCGATTGTGACGGCGGCGGGTTTAATTAATGCTTTAGAGATTCAAGGTAAAAAGCTTGAGCAGGCAAATATCGTTTGTTTGGGTGCGGGTTCAGCTGCAATAGCTGGCATGCGTTTATTGATAAGCCTAGGTGCTGCTCGCAATAGAATTACAATGCTAGATCGTCAAGGCGTTATTTATCAAGGTCGAGACAATATCAATGAATACAAGGCAGAGTTCTCTAGAGAGACGGCTAGACGCACATTGGATGATGCCTGTGTGGATGCCGATGTTTTTATTGGCTTATCAGGGTCGAATTTATTATCGCCAGAAGCGTTATTAAAAATGGCGCCTAATCCGGTGATATTTGCTTGTTCAAATCCTGACCCTGAAATTGCACCGGCATTAGCTCATGCAACGCGTGATGATATTATTATGGCAACAGGCCGTTCAGATTTACCTAATCAGGTGAATAATGTTTTAGGCTTTCCTTATATTTTTCGTGGTGCGCTCGATGTTCGCTCAACGGCTATTAATGAGGAAATGAAAGTAGCGGCGGTACATGCGTTAAAAGATTTGGCTAGAGAGCCAGTGCCAGAAGCGGTAGTTGCTGCTTGTGGTGTTGATAGTTTAGCGTTTGGAAAAGAATATATTATTCCTAAGCCATTGGATCCGCGTTTATTAATGGCGGTATCTTCAGCGGTGGCAAGAGCGGCAGTTGAGACAGGTGTTGCTCAGCGTCCGTATCCGAAACATTATCCTGCGTAATTTTTAATAATCGGCTGAGCCATTCTCTAAATAATAATTCAAGCAGCAGTTAGCAAGCGTTAGAATAATTCTTCATCCAGTATTAGTTGATTAATACTGGAATTATTCGACGAGCGAGGGTTTTGTTCTGGTACATATTCTTCAAGGAATGACTCAAACACATTTTGCGAATCATTAGCTGTCGATGGCAAGCCTGTAAGACGATTTATTTTTACAGACACCATGCCTGGCGGTTGAGTTCGAGTTGCGGTTGCTACGCCTTTTAAGCTGTCGCGCATAAAATCTATCCAAATAGGTAGCGCGGCAGATCCGCCATATTCTCGTTGGCCTAACAATTGATTGTCGTCAAAACCTAGCCAAGTAGTAGCGACTAATTCTGGATGGTATCCAGAAAACCATGCGTCAGTAGGGCCGTTAGTGGTGCCGGTTTTTCCCGCTAAATCAGATCGGCCTAACACCTTGGCTCTTGTTCCTGTGCCGCGACGAATAACATCTTGCAATATGCTATCAATAATATAAACAACGCGAGGGTCAACAATTTGCTTTGCTGCTGTTTCTATTACTGGCTGTTGAATGGCGAGCGCTTCACTATCAGCTGAGCTGCCATCCATTAAGTTATTTTCTAAGCTGCCATTAACCAGCGAGTTATTCAGTAAGGCCTCTAATGAGTCGGCTTCTTCTAGCTCGTCATCTATGCCTTCATTTTCTACAGTTGGCTTATTAACTGTGGTGTCTATATTGCAATCTAAGCAAGCGATTTTTATCGGCTTAGAAAATATGATGTCGCCTTTTCGATCTTCAATCTCAGTCACTAAGTGCGGCTGTATTTGGTAGCCGCCGTTGGCTAAAACCGTATAAGCAGTTGCTACCTGAAGTGGGGTCATGGCATAGCTGCCCAATGATAAAGATAAATCCCTAGGCAGTGCTTTGTCGCTAAACTCGAATCGATTTAAATAATCGATTGCATTATTGATGCCTAATTCGCGAAGTAATCGCACAGATACTAAATTTCTTGATAAATATAAAGCGCGTCTTAATGTTGTGGGGCCATAGAATTTGCCGCCAGAGTTTTCAGGTCGCCAATCACTTTCGAGTTTATTATCGGCAAAAACAATAGGTGCATCATTAATAACGCTAGCAGGCGTGAATCCGTTTTCTAATGCTGCTGCATACACGAAAGGTTTAAAGTTAGAGCCTGTTTGTCGATAGGCTTGTGTCACACGATTAAACTTGCTGTATTGAAAGTTAAAGCCGCCGACTAAAGCATTAATGGCGCCATTACTTGGATTTAAGGCGACCAACCCGGCGCTGGCCATAGGGATTTGGCTAATAATGGGGGCGCTGTTTTCTTGGTCGATACGCACACGAATAACATCGCCAACGCTAAGTAATTCACTAATTTTTTCTGGGTTTGATTGACGTTTATTTTCATTAACATAAAGGCGCAGCGGATTTTTTTTACTGTCCCAGATAAATTCAACGGTGCTGCCATTAGCCAATAGTATTTCTATGCGGTCTTCTTTAGGCTGTGCTTCCTCAGTCGCTTGCTCTTCTTTTAAGTCAGTGTCTATATCGTCTTCTAAGTTAGCTGTAAATAAATCGATACTTGGGAATTCGGCAATGGGTTTGTTAATGCCGGAAATGACAGCGGGGGCGAGCTGTTGAATTGTTCTCATTTTTTTTAATGAAGATAACCAGCTTTCTTTATTGGCTATTTCATCGTCGCTGACTTCAAGTTTTTTTTCTGGGCCGCGATATCCATGCCGAGCATCGTAGGCATGTAAACCTTTGACTACTGCATGTTGTGCGCTTCGTTGTTGTTTGGCATTTATTGTTGTCCGAACAATATAGCCATCGGTATAGGCAGCTCGTCCTAGCTTCTCTATAGCAATCGCTCTTGCCATTTCAGCCACATAGCCTGCATCTAATGCAAGTTGCTGGCTATGATATTCAGCACTAACAGGCTGGCTAGTCGCGACCAGCCATTCTTGTTCATCGATATATTCCAACTTAAGCATGCGGCCTAATATCCAATCACGTCGAATCCGTGCGCGCGTAGGATTGCTAATAGGGTTGTTGGTAGATGGCCCTTTGGGTAAGCCTGCAATCATGGCCAGTTGAGATAAGTTTAATGTCTCGATGGGTTTTCCGTAGTAGACGCTAGCAGCGGCTTGAATGCCATAAGCCCGTTTACCGAAATACATTTTATTGACATACAGTTCAAGAATTTCATTTTTGCTGAGTGTTCTTTCTATTTGTAAGGCTAAGAAAATTTCATTGAATTTACGTAAAAAGGTTTGCTCACTACTAAGGAAAAAGTTACGTGCAACCTGCATGGTCAACGTGCTGCCGCCACTTTGAATTCTGCCACTCGAAAACAATTGAGACGTTGCTCTTAATAGGCCGGCAAAATCAACGCCATGATGTTGCAAAAAGCGATCGTCTTCAGCGGACAGCAAAGCATGAATAAAATGGTCCGGAACGGCTTCCATTTTTATGGGTGTTCTGAGTTTTTCTCCGAATTCGCCAATTAATTCGCCATTTTGTGAATAGATTCTCAATGGGACTTGTAGTTTTGCCTCGCGGAGTACGTCCACGGGCGGTAACTTTGGGCTAAGGTATAAAAAGGTTGCACAAATGATGAGCACAGCAGCGAGACCGCCAAGTAAAAGCAATGTAAAAATTTTGGTAGGTAAAGAAAGGTGACGATGCATTATTTGTCGGTTTCATGTGAGTATTTGGAATCTACTGCGCAAGCATAGCGAAAAAGCGGCAGCGAATGGTGGTAATTTTCTAATAAGCACAAAATATAGACTACCCTTTGGCCAATACCGTCAGAGAAAGAATACCTATCTTGATACGCTTTATAGGGAGTATTGAGATTAGATTGAGACATTGTTGAAAAATTGCTGTCTATGACCAGTTGAGAGTTCTCGACAATCGATACAAACATTTAATCAATGAAAATTAAATAAGCGCCGTTTTTGGCGGCGTTAAATGAAAAGTGTTAATTAGGAATGCTATGAGATGCTAGGGCTTGCTAAAAAGAAAAAACCTATCGTATTAGGATTGGATATCAGCTCATCGTCGGCTAAGTTGCTTGAATTGAGTCACTCGGGTGGTCGCTATTGTGTAGAGGCTTATGCAGTGGCGTCTCTGCCGCCGAATGCTGTTATCGAGAAAAATGTTACCGATCCCGAAGGCGTTGCCGATGCCTTGCGTCAGGTAATTTACCAATCCAAAACAAAACAAAAGAATGCTGCTGTTGCCGTTGCTGGATCTGCCGTAATTACTAAGGTGATTACAATGGATGCGGATTTAAATGACGATGCTATGGAAGCGCAGATTATGGCGGAAGCCGATCAATATATTCCCTACCCATTAGATGAAGTGGCTATAGATTTTGAGGTTCAGGGTATTTCTGAGACTGATCCAAGTGCTTGCAATGTTTTACTTGCCGCTTGCCGCAAAGAAAATGTTGATTTGCGTGTTGATGCCTTAGAGCTTGCAGAGCTTGAAGCGAAGGTCGTTGATGTTGAAGCTTATGATATGGAGCGTGCTTTTGATCAAATAGCAGAATCAATTGGCTGTGATCAAGGTGAGACGGTAGCGATTGTCGATATTGGCGCAACGATGACAACCTTGAGCGTACTCACCGATGGCCGAACGGTCTATACGCGTGAGCAGTTATTTGGTGGCAAGCAGCTAACCGAAGAAATTCAACGTCGCTATGGTATGTCTGAAGAAGAAGCTGGATTAGCTAAAAAAGAAGGCAGCTTACCTGATGATTACGAGCAAGAAGTATTAGCTCCGTTTGAAGATGCAGTGTTACAGCAAGTGTCACGCTCATTACAGTTTTTCTTTTCTTCAAGTCAATTCGATGCCGTCGATCATATTGTTTTAGCCGGCGGCGTTGCGGCAATGCAAGGTCTAGCTGCTTTAGTTGAAGAAAAATTAGCTACGCCAGCCTCAGTTGCTAACCCTTTTATCGATATGAGTATTTCATCCAAAGTCGATGCCGAGGCGCTGAGTAATGACGCGCCATCGTTAATGATTGCCTGCGGCTTGGCTATGAGGAGTTTTGATTAATGGCCAGAATTAATTTACTGCCGTGGCGTGAAGCCAGACGAGAGCAGCTGAAGCAGGAGTTTTTAGGTAACTTAGGCTCAGTGGTTATTGGCGCCGGTTTAATAATTGGTATTGTGTATTTTGTTATGAATAACGCAATGGAAAGTCAAAGTGCTCGCAATGCTTATATGCAAAAGAATATAGATTCTTTAAATGAAGAAGTGCAAGAGATCGACGCGCTTAAATCAAGACGCGAACAATTGATTGACCGCATGAATATTATTCAAGGCTTGCAAGGTAACCGTCCCGTTATAGTGCGTATCTTTGATCAGTTTGTCAGGACATTACCTGACGGTGTTTATTACCAGCGCTTATTAAGAACCGAGCAGCGCTTAACTATTGACGGAACGGCAGAGTCAAATAATCGAGTGTCTAATTTAATGCGTAGGCTAGATGGCTCAGATTGGTTTTCCGATCCTAATTTAACGGCAGTAGTGGCTAATCCTGCATTCGGTGAGCAAGCCAATAGTTTTAGTTTGGCAGTGACATTGTCAACTAGCGCTACACCATCAATTGCTGACGCAGAGGAATAGTGCGTATGTCATTAACACAAACAATATCACAGAAATTCTCGTCATGGCGCGAAGCGGTTTCTGAGGTTGAGATTGATCAGCTCGATTGGGAAAACCCCGGATCGTGGCCGAGTGTCGTTAAGGTATTTATTCTTGTAGCTGTTTTTGCGATTTGTTTATTGCTGGGATATAGCTTTTTTACTAAAGCGCAGGTTGAGCAACTTAATACTTCGCAAGCTAAAGAAGAGTCACTAAAAGTTGAGTTTAAACAAAAAGCTTTTGAGGCCGCTAACCTTGACGCCTTACGTAAACAAATGGAAGAGATGCAGCAAATATTTGGCGCTCTCGTTAGCCAGTTGCCCTCGGATACTGAGGTGCCTGGATTGCTAGAAGATATTACCGCCACAGGTGTTGATAACGGCTTAGAGTTTCAGAGTATTGAATTGCAATCGGAGTTGGCACAAGAGTTTTATATTGAGTTGCCTATTGATATTGATGTGACGGGTTCGTATCACGACTTAGGTGCGTTCGTTAGTGGTATTTCTGGCTTGCCTAGAATCGTTACCTTGCATAATTTTGAAATCTTACCAATAGAAGAGCGGCCTGGTGTGATGGCAATGAAGATTCTTGCAAAGACTTACCGATATAAAGATGAGGGTGAGCAATGAATATGAATTTACGTCCGTTAGCCTCTTTAGTTGGGGTGCTTTTATTGTCGGGTTGTTCTTCGCCTGAATATACAGACCTTGATGATTTTATGGCGCAGGTTCGTACTGAGCCGCAGGGCGTTATTGCGCCTATCCCTATTTTTAAAACCTATCAAGCCTTTCGATACAATGCGGCGGCTATGCGCTCGCCGTTTGAAGTGCCTGTAAAAATTCGAGAAATCGTTAATTTATCAATGTCGAGTGATGTAAAGCCTAATAAAAAGCGCGCTAAAGAATTGTTGGAAACTTTTAATATTGAAGCTATTTCAATGGTTGGAACGCTCGAGCGTCGCGGAATAGTTTGGGCGTTAGTCGATGACGGTAAGGGTTCTATTCACCAAGTGCTCGATGGTAATTATCTTGGAAAAAATCATGGTCGTATTGTTGATATTCGACATGACTCAATGGCATTAATAGAAATTATTGCTAATGGCCCTGACTCCTGGATAGAGCGACCAAGAACATTGAAATTGAAGGAAGATAGCTAATGCTTTTCAAACATTTAATTATGAAGGCGAGTACGATGATAAACCATTCTGGATGGGACCTTATGCGAAGCGCGACATTATCTTTAATGCTGATTAGGTTGGTTAAGTTAATTAAATTAACAGCCACCAGTGCTATTGCTTTTTTGTTTTCGGCGTCGCTATATGCTGCTGATTTACAGGATATAAGCTTTAATTCTGTACCGGGTGGCAAGTTTCAAATTAAGATGGAATTTGATGAAACGCCTCCTGAGCCCACTGCTTATAATATTGAGAAGCCCGCCCGTATTGCCATTGATTTACCCGGTGTGCAGAGTTCTTTGGCGCAAAAAAAATATACTTTATCTTATGGTAATGCTCAAAGTGTTGTTGTGTTAGAGACTCAGGATAGAACGCGCGTTGTTATTAATTTAGTTGAGCTCTCACCCTATACAACGACGATTGAAGGTAACTCATTATTAATTGAAGTGGGTAATGCTGAGGTCTTAGATCCTTATAAGGATGCTGAGCCTGCTATTGGCCAACAAATACTTGAGAAAAATAATTATGCCGTTGGTATTACGCATATAGATTTTCAGCGCGGCGAGTCCGGTGAAGGTAATGTGGTCATCGAGTTGTCGGATGATCAAGTCGAGGTTGATGTCCGTCTTGAAGGTCAAAAAATTCGCATAGAATTATCCGATGCCTCTGTACCTAGTCAGTTACAGCGCCATTATGATGTTACTGATTTTGCAACGCCTGTAAGTGCTTTTGATGTTGAGCAAGAAGGTTCAGACACAAGCATTATGATTGATCCGCAAGGTGAGTATGATTACCTTGCCTACCAAACAGATAATGTTTATGTGTTAAGTGTTCGGCCACTCACCTTACAAGAAGTAGAAGAGCAGAAAAGAGCCTTTGCTTATGTTGGTGAAAAATTATCTTTGAATTTCCAAGATATTAAAGTTCGCTCGGTCTTACAGTTAATTGCTGATTTTACCGAGTTGAATTTAGTTACCAGTGATTCGGTTGATGGCAGTATTACATTACGCTTGCAAGATGTGCCATGGGATCAAGCGTTAGAATTGATATTGAAAACGAAAGGGCTTGATAAGCGTCAAGTCGGTAATGTGTTGATGGTTGCTCCTGCTGCAGAAATCGCTGAGAGAGAGCGTCAAGAAATTGAAACTATAAAACAGCTACAAGAATTGGCACCTTTGCAAACAGAGTTTATTCGTATTCGTTATGCCAGTGCGCGTGAGCTCTTTAAGTTATTTGATAATAGTGATGCCGAAGAAGGTGAAGAGGGTGGTGCAGGCTCAACGGGTAGCATTTTATCGCCGCGCGGCAGAGTAGTTGTTGATGAGCGAACCAACGCGTTGTTGATCACAGATACAGCCGATAAAATTGAAGAGTTCCGACGTTTAATTGCGAATATTGATGTGCCGCTACGACAGGTGTTAGTTGAAGCCAGAATTGTGGTCGCGACAGATAACTTCGATCAACAGGTCGGTGTTCAGTGGGGTGGTGGTGCAGCCGAACAAGGCAGTGGTGATCGCTTTGGTGTGGCGGGTAGTCTCGACTCTTTATTAAATGAAGTCGGCGCTGATGATGATGAACTCACTAGTATTTTCGATTTTGTAAATGGTAATGGTTCGATTCAATTTCCTGATGCTAACTTTGTTGACTTGGGTATTAGCGATTCGATTGGTCAGCCACAATCTATCGCAGTAGGATTTCTTAGCGACAACTTTGCATTAAATGCAGAGTTAAGCGCGATTGCCGCTGAAGGTCGAGGTGAGGTTGTTTCTCAGCCACGTGTTATTACTGGTGACAAACAAGAAGCTGAAATTAAGACGGGTGAAGAAATTCCCTATGTTGAATCGTCAGCAAGTGGTCGTTCAACGATTAAGTTTAGAGAAGCTGTTTTAAGCTTAAAAGTGACCCCGAGTATTACGCCCGATAATCGACTGATTCTTGATTTAGTTATTACGCAAGATTCACGTAGTGAAGACTTTGTATTTGGTGAGAATAATTCGCAGGTGCCAATTATCCTGAAAAATGAAATCCGTACTCAGGCTTTAGTTGATAATGGTAAAACCATTGTGTTGGGTGGCGTGTTCCGCGAAAGTGAGTTGTACCAAGAAACTAAAGTGCCATTATTAGGTGATTTGCCGATATTGGGCCATTTGTTTAAACGGACAATAGTCGGTAATGAGAAAAATGAATTGCTGATCTTTATTACGCCAAGAATCTTGACGGACCGCGTGCTGGATTAATTACCTCGGTTAGGTGTGATCTTTAGTACCGTTATTTTCATTGCTGTGATATAAATGAATGAGTTTAATCTCATCCACTATTAATAATGAATTAGTATGAAATCGCTTAAAAAAGTTTTTTTAATTGGCCCTATGGGGGCTGGAAAAACAACTATCGGTCGCCATTTGGCGACCGAGTTGTCTCTGCCTTTTATTGACACGGATCATGAAATTGAAGAGCGATGCGGGGCAGATATTCCTTGGATTTTTGATGTAGAAGGCGAAGAAGGCTTTCGCCTTAGAGAGCATAAGGTGCTGCATGATATTTGTGAGTCGGCACCTGCAGTGATTGCGACAGGTGGCGGTATCATTATGCGCGGAGATAATCGCGCACTCCTGAGAGAGCATGGTGTGGCCGTTTACTTACATGCAACGGTTAACCAGCAGTTATCTCGAACGGGTAAAGATCGATCTCGTCCATTGTTAAATAAGGGCGACCCTAAGACTATATTAACTGATTTGATGACAATGAGAGATCCCTTGTATAGAGAGGTTGCGAAGGTCGTTTTTCCTACTGATAATAAAAACCCTCGCGCTACAGCCGCCGATATTGCTAAGGCAGTAATGAGTGTTGTTGAAGCCGAATAATTAAAATCGTTAGTTCCTCTCCTTAATTGCATACCTCTTTTATCTGTCAATTGAATGGCTTACGGCCACTAATTGAGTGATATTTGAGCGCCTACAGCCGTATTAATTCGCGCATATCATGAATTGGTCTACGGCTAATTTGTGTTAAAATCTTACCCATATATGAGGCCCACCTCATGACTAGAATCTCTTTTAGGTTCAGGCTACAGGGGTCTTGATCGAGCTATATGAGTTAAGTGCTTTCTATAGAGTAATACTTAAGCCATTAAGCTCACTTAAACCAATGATAAAACCCCCTTAAACGCTCTTAAGTAGTTTAAACGACAGACACTCAACGACAGACGCGCAATTTATGACATCAGATACCATTCATCTTACCGTTGATTTAGGCGATCGCAGCTACCCCATTATTATAGGCTCAGGGCTTTTATCTGATGCGGCTTTGTTACAGCAGCATATCGGCGATGGCCAAGTACTTGTGGTTTCTAATGAGACGATTGCGCCGCTTTATTTAGATGCGCTGTTAAAGAATACTGGAGCCAAAGATACTATTACGCTGCCTGATGGTGAACAGTATAAGCAGATGGCTACCATTGAGACGATTTTTGATAGCTTGCTAGAAAAGCGCCATAACCGATCGACAACCTTGGTTGCCTTAGGCGGCGGTGTTGTTGGTGATATGACAGGTTTTGCAGCCGCAAGTTATCAGCGTGGTGTTAAATTTGTCCAAATTCCCACTACATTGTTAGCACAGGTTGATTCTTCGGTTGGCGGTAAAACAGGGATTAATCATCCACGCGGCAAAAATATGATTGGTGCATTCCATCAGCCAGTAGCCGTGATAATTGATACGCAAACCTTGTCGACCTTGCCGCCTCGTGAATTTCAAGCGGGTTTGGCAGAGGTCATTAAATACGGCTTAATTTGCGATGCTGAATTTTTCGTTTGGCTAGAAGAGAATATCGACAAATTAATGAGTCGTGATGGTGACGCGCTACGCTATGCGATTGCACGTTCATGTGAAAATAAGGCCAAAGTAGTTGCCGCTGATGAGCGGGAAGGTGGTATTCGCGCCATTCTTAATCTTGGTCATACCTTTGGCCATGCAATAGAGACGGCCACCCAGTATAAAGTTTGGCTGCATGGTGAAGCCGTCGGTTTTGGTATGTTAATGGCGCTTGATTTATCTCATCGATTAGGGCTCTTGCCTATTTCGGATGTGCAGCGCGGAGAGAAGTTGATTCAAGCGGCAGGTTTACCCATTACGCCACCAGCCGGCTTACCCGATGTCGACGGTATTATTGAGTTGATGGGAATGGACAAGAAGGTACTCAATGGCCAATTGCGTTTAGTGTTGCTGCGCGCCATAGGTGATGCGTTTATCGCCGATGATGTTGATATTGAAATGCTTAAGCTAACACTGGCTGATTATTTAGGGCGCTCGTTAAGCTCCGTGTTAAAACCTACTGCGTAACGTTGACTATGTCTAATAAGCAAACCCAACAGTTGAATCATCGAGGTCATGCATTGCCTGGTAGCGCGACTGTGTCTAGCAGTTCGGCGAGTGGCTCGGTTAACCATGCTGGTCGCAGTGTTAAAAGCCAAGAACAGTTTAAACAATATTTGAGTAACTACCGTTTTGAGCGTGATCCATTTTCGGATACGGGAGCGAGTGGTTTATATTTTACTGGTGGTGGCCGCAAAGAGGCGGTGGAATCTCTGCTACATTACTCGCGCTATGGCAGTACGCCGGTTTTTTTAACAGGTCATATTGGTTGTGGTAAAACGACGACTTTAAAGGCGTTGATTAGTGAGCTAGAAAGCGATGTTGATGTCGCAGTTGTTCCTGCTTTGTTAATGGTTACGCCGAGTCAGTTTTTTATCGCAATTGCTAGCGGTTTTGGCGTTGAGTCAATGATCGATAACGTCATGGACTTGGCGGGTATTACTCAGCAATTACTAGCGTTATTCAGAGACAATGCGGCCAGTGAAAGACAGTCGTTTCTTTGTATTGATAATATTCAAGATTTACCCACAGATGTTGTGAATGCGCTTTTTGAATTACTTGCGCTTGCCGATGGTGATTTAGGCGTTTTATTGGTGGGAGAGCAGGCGGCGACAGCGGTGTTAGAAGCTGCTGCCGAGCAAAGCGATCTCTTATTAAATCGCATTGAGCTGGCTACTTTTGACCAGCAAGATGTGAGTGCCTATGTTAAATATAGGCTTGATGCGGTGGGTTATGGTGGTGAATTCCCTTTAAGTGAGATGCAATTACAGGCGCTCAGCTATCGAAGTCAGGGCAGTCTTGCGCAGATTCACTCCGTTGCGCGCAGTATGTTGATAGCGGGTATGGATAATGTCAAAAGTGAGCGCTCACCTTTTCCGATAACACATCTATTAGCATTGATCTTTTTAACGCTTTTAATCGTAATAGGTTGGAGGCACGAAAAGTCTGCCGAGGTTATTGCTGAGCCCGAGCCCATTGTATTAGAGCCTGCCGTTCGGGCCGAGGTTGAGTTGCCAAAAATTGAGCCTTTAGCGGTTAAGTCATTAGGCGTTGATAGCCTTATTGATGATAAGCAAGGTGAATCTAAGACGAGTGATGTTAATGAGGCCATCGCCTCTGAGGTTGCTTCTGCTATAGATGATATGCCGGCTGATAAAACCGTTGAAGAGGTTAGGGAGGTCCTTAATGCTTTAGTGGAGGATACTAATCTTAGTGATTCAGCATTACTGAGCAGCCCAGCTATTACGGTGACTGCCGATAATGGAGATGCCGATACAATCTCTGCGGTCGAAGCGTCGACCTCAGACAGCGTTGTTGAGCGAGTTGAGCCATCAGCAGAGGCGGTAAAGGCTAAAACGCATTCAGCGCATAAGCGTTTAATGGCATGGCCGCAAGTGGGTTATGCATTACAGATTTTTGGTACACACAATGCAAAGCGGGCCAAACAGCTAGTAGAGCAGTATTTTGGTGAGGCCGACCTGTTGTTTTATGAGACGCGGCATAATGGACGTCCTTGGTACGTTGTTGTTAACGGACCTTATACTGGTCGAGAGGCCGCTAAATTGAGTATTGAGCAGTTACCTGAGGGTTTACAACGTTTACGCCCTTGGCCAAGAAATATCGCCAGTATTCAGGCTGATATCCGACGTTTTGGTGCTGCCGTAGCTGCCGATCAATAGCTGCACCTTACAAGGTATATTAAATAGTGCTATTAATGCTTAAAATGGCCTTGCGAGTACGAGGCTGAGTAATGAGAATAATGTTTGAGATAGTGCTTCGATAACCTCGATCTATGGGCTTTTAGCCTCTCTAATGAGTTGTTTCACTTATTTTTTGCACGCGATGGGTTTGCTACCTTGAAAATGCGTGCTTGAGCGCGGAAAATGTGTAATTGTTCACAATCGCGCTTACGTGTAGAATACACCCCCCATTTTGGTCTGACCTGCGTTTTTTGATCTCAATGGTGTTGTGTAAGTTATTATTATAATTAAAGTTTTTCTTCTTTTGGAAGCGTTATATGAGTAAAGGTCTTTACCGTCCTGAGGAATTCCGGGACAACTGTGGTTTTGGTTTAATCGCCCACCTTAAGGGTGATGCTAGTCATCGCCTGCTATCTACTGCTATCGAGTCATTAACATGTATGACGCATCGAGGCGGAATTGCGCCTGATGGTAAGACAGGAGATGGCTGCGGCTTACTGTTTAGCAAGCCTGACGCTTTTCTTCGCACAGTTGCTAAAGATGAAGCCGGTATTACGCTACCTGAAAATTATGCGGTCTCGATGTTATTTCTTAACCGCGAAGCTGCCATTCAATCTGATCAGAAAGCGCAGATAGAAAGCGTGCTTGTTGCTCAAGGTTTAAAACCGCTGGGCTGGCGTCTAGTTCCAGTTGATAGCAGCGTGCTAGGTCGAATTGCACTCGGCAATATGCCTGATATTTACCAACTCTTTATTGGCTTTGCTGACTCAGAAGAGAGCAAAGATAATGCCCATGAAGCTGAATTGTTTATCGCTCGTCGTTTACTCGAAAAAGCGCTAACGGGTTCGCCTGATTTTTATATCTGTAGTTTTTCTACACAAGTTATTGCCTATAAAGGCTTGATGATGCCGGTTGATTTAACGGGCTTCTATCTTGACTTAGCCGATGAGCGCATCGCCGCTTCGATCTGCGTATTCCATCAGCGCTTTTCAACCAATACTTTACCGCAGTGGCCGTTAGCGCAGCCGTTTAGAATGTTGGCGCACAATGGTGAAATCAATACTATTTTGGGTAACCGAAATTGGTCTGATGCGCGACGCAAAAAGTTTGTATCACCTGCGCTCGGTGATATTGATGCCATAGCGCCATTGGTTAATCGCTCGGGTTCTGATTCTTCTAGCTTGGATAATATGCTAGAAGTGTTAACCGTGGGTGGTGTCGATCTTTACCGTGCAGCGCGCATGTTAGTGCCGCCCGCTTGGCAAAATGTTGAAACGATGGATGCCGACTTACGCGCATTCTATGAATACAATTCCATGCATATGGAGCCTTGGGATGGTCCGGCCGGTTTAGTAGTCACCGACGGTCGTCAGGCTGTTTGTATGCTTGATCGTAATGGCTTGCGTCCAGCACGCTACGTTATTACTAAAGATAATTTTATTACCTTGGCATCTGAAACAGGCACCTATGCTTACAAGCCAGAAGATGTTGTTGATAAAGGCCGTGTTGGACCGGGTCAGATGTTGGCAGTAGATACTGTGACAGGTGAGCTGCTTCATACCGCCGATATCGATGCGAAGTTAAAACAAGGCCAGCCTTATAAAAAATGGCTACAAGAGCATGCCATTCGCGTTGAAAGTCACTTTGGTCAATCGAGTGATGTTCCACAAGGTCCTGACAGTATTGATCGTGATGCTTTTCATGTCAGCATGAAAATGTTTCAGGTTTCCTTTGAAGAGCGTGATCAAGTGTTGCGTCCATTAGCTGAGTCGGGTCAGGAAGCGACAGGTTCAATGGGTGATGATACGCCGATGGCTGTATTATCGAAAAAGCAGCGCTCGCTATATGATTATTTTAGACAGCAGTTTGCACAGGTTACCAATCCTCCGATCGATCCATTGCGTGAATCCATTGTTATGTCATTGGAAACTTGTATTGGCTCTGAACGCAGCGTATTTGAAGAAACGCCAGACCATGCGCGACGTATGATTTTTGCATCGCCAGTTTTATCGCCGGGTAAATTCCGCGCGGTTTGTGATCCAGAAGGCAGAGGTAAGGCGTTAGATAAAGATGTTGCGGATTATTTCCCTGTCCATTATATCGACTTAAATTTTGATACATCGGTAATGGATGTTGAGCAAGCCATAAGCGCTATTTGTGACAATGCAGAAGCTGCCGTTATAGATGGTAAAGTTATTTTAGTGCTTGATGACAGTAAGTTATCGGGTGAGCGTTTACCGGTTCACGCCTTAATGGCGACGGGTGCCGTGCATCATCGCTTGGTTCAAAAAGGTTTGCGTTGTGATGCCAACATCGTTGTTAAAAGTGGTACCGCTCGTGATCCTCACCATATAGCCACGTTAATTGGTTTTGGTGCCACGGCTGTTTATCCTTATCTTGCTTACCAAGTGATTGAAGATTTAATTGAGTCGGGTGAATTACTTGGCGATCCAATGTCATTGTTTGCTAATTTCCGCAAAGGCATTAATAAAGGCCTGTTAAAAATTCTCTCGAAGATGGGTATATCAACCGTCGCATCGTATCGTGGTGCACAGTTGTTTGAAGCCGTTGGTATTGCCGATGAAATTGTTGACCTATGTTTCTGCGGTGTTGCTAGTCGTATTAAGGGAGCAGGCTTTGTCGACTTCCAAAATGATCAGCAAATTGTTGCGCAGCAAGCTTGGTTAAATCGCAAGCCGATTGATCAAGGTGGTTTACTAAAATTTGTTCACGGTGGTGAGTATCACGCGTTTAATCCTGACGTTGTGCAATCATTACAACGTGCCGTACAAAGTGGTGAGTACTCGCAATACAAAGAGTATGCGACCTTAGTGAATGATCGCCCCATTGCGACACTGCGTGATCTACTTGCATTAAAAACCGATGGTGAAGCCATTGAAATTGAAAACGTTGAGCCTATAGAAGCTATTCTTAAGCGCTTTGATTCAGCGGGTATGTCTTTAGGTGCGTTGTCACCCGAAGCGCATGAAGGATTAGCCATGGCCATGAATGGCATGGGTGGTCGATCGAATTCCGGTGAAGGCGGTGAAGATCCTGCGCGTTACGGTACGAATCGTGTTTCAAAAATAAAACAAATTGCTTCGGGTCGTTTTGGTGTAACGCCTGCGTATTTAGTTAACGCAGAAGTGTTGCAAATTAAAATTGCTCAAGGCGCAAAGCCAGGCGAAGGTGGTCAGCTTCCTGGTGGTAAAGTGAATGCATTAATTGCACGCTTGCGTCACTCAGTGCCGGGGGTGACATTAATTTCACCGCCACCGCATCACGATATTTATTCGATTGAAGATTTAGCACAATTAATTTTTGATCTAAAACAAGTTAACCCGTTGGCTTTAGTCTCTGTTAAATTGGTTTCTGAGCCGGGCGTAGGAACCATTGCCGCAGGTGTAGCAAAAGCCTATGCCGACTTGATTACCATTTCAGGTTATGACGGTGGTACGGCGGCGAGTCCATTAACATCGATTCGTAATGCAGGTTCACCTTGGGAATTAGGTCTTGCAGAAACGCATCAGGCGCTTCGTATTAATCAGTTGCGCGGTAAAGTTCGCGTGCAAACCGATGGTGGTTTAAAAACGGGTCTTGATGTTATTAAGGCGGCTATTTTGGGTGCCGAAACATTTGGCTTTGGTACTGCGCCAATGGTTGCGCTGGGTTGTAAATACCTACGTATCTGTCACTTGAATAATTGTGCGACAGGTGTCGCCACTCAAAACGAACAACTGCGTGATGAGCATTACATTGGCACCGCAGAAATGGCGACTAACTTCTTTAAATTTGTCGCAGAAGAAACGCGTGAATGGTTGGCGATGCTAGGCGTGTCTAGTCTTGGTGATTTAGTCGGCCGCACAGAATTGTTAGAAATGCTTCCGGGTCATACCGCTAAGCAGGGCAAGTTGGACTTGAGTCCAATGTTGTATAACGATGCGATTCCTGCCGATGCACCGCAGACGTGTCAGGTGCCATTTAATAGTCCGTTTGATCAAGGCAAACTTGCTGAGATTATGGTTGAAAAAGCTTTAACGGCTATTCAAACAAAAGCGGGCGGCAGTTATGACTATGATGTTACTAACTGTGACCGATCAATTGGTGCGCGCTTGTCGGGTGAAATTGCTCGCTTGCACGGTAATGCGGGTATGGCCGATACGCCAATACAACTTAATTTAACTGGCACCGTCGGTCAAAGTTTTGGTGTATGGAATGCCGGTGGTTTAAATATGCATTTAACCGGTGATGCGAATGATTATGTGGGCAAAGGTATGGCCGGTGGTGAGTTAGTTGTAGTGCCGCCGCCTAACAGTGCTTTCGAATCGCGTCACACGCCTATTTTAGGTAACACCTGTTTGTATGGTGCAACGGGCGGTAAATTATTAGCAGCGGGTCGAGCCGGCGAAAGATTTGCAGTAAGAAACTCTGGCGCTCATACCGTTATTGAGGGTGCGGGCGATCATTGTTGTGAATATATGACGGGCGGCATTGTGACTGTCTTAGGTGATACGGGCTACAACTTTGGTGCGGGCATGACAGGTGGTCTTGCTTATGTACTCGATGAAGATCGACAATTTGTTGATCGTTATAATCATGAGTTAGTAGAGATTTGTCGTATTAACACCGAGAGCTTTGAACCTTATAAGCAGCATTTACGTGGCATTATTCAAGAGTTCGCAGAGCGAACAGGAAGTGAATGGGGCGCGCATTTAGCGGCTAATTTTGACGATTACTTGAGACTCTTTTGGTTAGTAAAACCAAAAGCGGCTAATTTAGCTGTGCTGCTCGATAGTGTGCGTTCGCGCGCAGCGTAACTAAATTTTCGATTTGGATTTGATGTATGAGTGAACGATTAAATAACGATTTTCAATTTGTGCAAGTGGGACGCGTCGATCCGGCGAAGAAAGCTATGGTTGCACGAACCCATGACTATGTAGAGATCTATGAGCCTTTCACGTCAACCGAGGCTGCCGATCAATCGCATCGCTGTCTTGAGTGTGGCAATCCTTATTGTGAGTGGAAGTGCCCAGTACATAACTTTATTCCTAACTGGTTAAAGTTAATTGCCGAAGGTAATATTTTAGAGGCAGCTGAACTAAGTCACCAAACAAATACCTTGCCTGAAGTGTGTGGTCGAGTGTGTCCGCAAGACCGTCTGTGTGAAGGGGCTTGTACTCTGAATGATGGTTTTGGTGCAGTGACTATTGGCTCGGCAGAAAAATACATTAACGATACAGCCATCGCGATGGGTTGGCGCCCGGATTTATCTAGCGTTGTACCTACGGGTAAAAAAGTTGCCATTATTGGTGCTGGTCCTGCGGGCTTAGGTTGTGCCGATGTATTGGTAAGAGGCGGCGTAAAACCGGTTGTCTTTGATATGCATCCAGAGATAGGCGGCTTGCTGACTTTTGGTATTCCAGAATTCAAATTAGAAAAGCAAGTGATGCAAACGCGTCGTGAAATTTTTGAAGGCATGGGTATTGAGTTTCAATTAAATACTGAAGTCGGTGAGGAAAATACCGGCCGTGCCGATAACTTTATGAGCATCAAGCAATTGTTTGATGAATATGATTCGGTCTTTATGGCCATGGGTACTTACACTTATATGAAAGGCGGCTTTCCAGGTGAATCATTGCCGGGCGTATATGATGCATTGCCGTTTTTGATTTCCAGCGTTAATCGCAATATGGGTTGGGAAAAGAAACCTGAAGATTATATAAATATGGAAGGTAAGCGTGTTGTTGTCTTAGGTGGCGGTGATACAGCGATGGATTGTAACCGTACATCGATTCGTCAGCAGGCAACCTCTGTTGCTTGTGCTTATCGTCGTGATGAAGAAAATATGCCGGGCTCACGTCGTGAAGTCGCGAATGCCAAAGAAGAAGGTGTTAATTTTGCATTCAATCGACAGCCGATTGAAATTGTCGGTAATGGTAAAGTAGAAGGCGTCAAAGTAGTTGAGACGCGTCTAGGTGAGCCGGATGCAAGTGGTCGTCGCGTACCTGAGCCGATTCCAGGCAGCGAAGAAATATTGCCTGCCGATGTTGTGTTAATTGCCTTCGGTTTTCGTCCTAATCCAGCTGAGTGGTTTAAGGATTACAGTGTTGATACCAACAATTGGGGTGGCGTTGAAGTCACTGATGAAGACGGTAATCGTAAAGATGACGTCAGCACTGAAGGGCAAGGTTACAAATTTCAAACAGCTAACCCTAAAGTATTTGCCGGTGGCGATATGGTGCGCGGTTCCGATTTAGTTGTTACTGCTATTTGGGAAGGGCGTCAGGCTGCTGAAGGTATTCTTGATTACCTTAATGTGTAGGTCGTAATGTCTAGCCCTTAGAGTGTAGGTTTAAGGGCGCCAGCTTTTACTTATACACTTTAGTGTTACGATTTTTATTTAGTATTTTCTTATGGCCCTAGACTTTCGTCAGGGCCTCAATTTATTTGGATACGGTCTTTATGTTTCCAGCATTAAAAAATGATACTTTTCTCCGCGCGCTTATGCGACAGCCTGTCGATTACACACCCGTATGGATGATGCGACAAGCCGGGCGTTATTTGCCGGAGTATCGCGCTACGCGTTCAAAAGCCGGTGACTTTATGTCGCTGTGTAGAAATACAGAGCTGGCATGCGAAGTGACTTTACAGCCATTAGCACGCTATCCGCTTGATGCCGCCATTTTGTTTTCTGATATTCTGACTATTCCTGACGCTATGGGTTTAGGGCTTTATTTTGAAGAGGGCGAAGGACCTAAATTTAAGCGACCGATTACATCGATGGCCGAAATCGAAAATTTATCGGTTGATGTTATGTCTGATCTGCAATACGTGACAGATGCGGTAACCATGATTCGTCGCGAGCTAAACGGCAGCATACCTTTGATTGGTTTTACAGGTAGCCCTTGGACACTGGCAACCTATATGGTTGAAGGTGGTTCAACACGAGAATTTAAAAAAATAAAAACTTTGTTGTATAAAGATCCTGCGGCACTGCATTTATTGTTAGATAAGTTGGCAACGGTTGTTGCGATTTATTTGAATGCGCAAATTGATGCTGGCGCGCAAGTGGTACAAATATTTGATACATGGGGAGGCGTGTTAAGTGACTCAGCCTACCTAGAATTTTCTTTGCGTTATACTCAAAAAATCATTAGCCAATTAAACGTTGAGCGAGACGATGGAACCGTTGTGCCGGTTATTGCCTTTACTAAAGGCGGTGCGCCTTGGTTAGACGCAATGAGTCATTGTGGTAGTCATGCTTTAGGTTTGGATTGGTCAGTCAATATTGGTGAAGTGCGAAGCCAAATTGGTGAGCGAGTAGCGCTGCAGGGGAATATGGACCCAGCTATTTTACGCGCACCAATAGCAACGATAGAAGCAGAGGTGCAAAGAATTCTTGCTTCATTTGGGCATCACTCAGATAACAGCGGCCATATTTTTAACTTGGGCCATGGTATTACACCCGATATAGACCCTGAGCATGCGGGAGCTTTTATTGCTGCTGTAAAACAGTATTCACCTCAATACCATCAATAGAATAATATCGCCAATAGTCCAAAATTATCGTTAAACATTTAAATGGTATTGCATGTAAAACACCTTTCTATTTTTGAGTAAAAATAGGAAGGTGTTTACAGATGCTAGCGTTTCAAAAATAGAAAAAAGAGTTCAGAGGTTGACTGATTGCGGATTGTTAGCAAACGGAAATTAATATATTTAAGCTAGTCATAGATATACATTAGCATGAGCCGAATTCAATTCGGTTCATCGGCAACAAACAACGTCCCGCTAATTTGACGACCTTCCAGCAAAAAGGCTTCTGCTGTGGTTAAGTCAAATCCACTGCATAAAAACATTTTTTGTCCGTAATTTAAAAGGTAATTCGCTGCTTTTAGCTTGGTCACGATGCCGCCAGTTGCAAATTTATTCGTTGGTGTATGTGATTGGGAAAGGGTCTCTTTGGGTAGGTGAGAAATACAAGGGATAATTTTGGCGTTATCATGTTCAGCTGGGTTTTTGTCATAATAGCCATGAATATCGCTCAGAATCACTAGTAGGTCGGAGTTAGTGTGATGAGCCACGTGTGCAGCTAATTGATCATTATCACCAAACAATTGTTCGGACGTTGTGGTGATATCATTTTCATTCACGATAGGCAGGATATCGTTTTCGAGCTGTGCATTGATGATTTGCTTAAAAATATCGATATGGGTGATTGAGTCAAAATCTTCTTCTGTAGTGAGTATTTGACCGATGTCGATATCATAAATATCAAACAGTTGCTTATAATTACTCATCAGAATAGGCTGGCCAACAGAGGCGAGTACTTTTTTACTGATATGCTCCTTACGATCTAACCGCATTGCAGTGTAGCCAGCTGCAACTGCTCCAGACGATACCAGAACCACTTCATACATTTTTTTTAGTGAACCAATAAGAGAAACTAGATTTAGCATTCTTTCTTTGGCAATCGCATTATTTTCAGTTAATACACTACTACCAACTTTTAACGTAATTCTCTGCACTATGGCTCCTAAATTGTGGACGAAACTGGGTGAACATCTTTAAAACACGGAATACTAATCAACATTAATTAGCTTAATTGCTGGTTCATATAAAGTGAAGGCATATCTTCATTCGGTGTGCCTACCACTTGAGCCGGCACGCCTGCTACCGCTGAGTGTGCTGGCACATCATTGAGAACAACGCTGCCTGCGCAAACCTGTGCGCCTTCACCAATATTGATATTGCCAAGAATTTTACTACCTGCGCCAATCAATACGCCATCACCTATTTTGGGGTGGCGGTCACGTGTGTCTTTACCTGTGCCGCCTAGCGTCACCGATTGCATAATCGATACATTGTTACCTACTACACTCGTTTCACCAATCACAATGCCTGTAGCGTGATCGAGCATAAGCCCAAAGCCGATTTTAGCAGCCGGGTGAATGTCGACGCCAAAGCAGTTGGAAATACGGCTTTGTAAAAACAGCGCTAGCTCATTTCGGTTTTGTGTCCAAAGCCAATGAGCAACACGGTAGGATTGCAGCGCGTGATAGCCTTTATAATATAAAAAGGGAGTTCCACATTCACCGCAGGCGGAATCACGATCACGAATCGCGGCGATATCTTTAATGGCTGCATCAATAATATGACTGTCTTGCGCAAAGCTTTCATTGATGACTTCACGCAAAGAGAGTGCAGACGCAGTAGCCGAACTGAGTAAATTGGATAGATGAAAAGCCAGCGAAGAAGCGAAACCATCGTGATTCAATATAGTGGTGTGCAAAAAGCTCGTTAGAATAGGCTCATTAGCGGCTTCTTTAGTAGCCTCTTTGCGAATGCAATCCCATATTTCATTTTTTAAGATACTCATGTCTTTATCTGACGATAGGTTCTGTTTGGACATAATAATAAAATCTCCGAAAACGGCTGAATCACAATAGAAAGATTCTGGTCGTCAGCTTAGTCGCTGTCAATATCTAGATTGGCATTTAATTGCCAAAGTGTTTGTTCGCTGCTGTGGTACTTCGCTTCAAAGTCCGAAATATAGTCTGCTTCAGTGACTGTAAGCGGCTGGACAGTAGCGGTGTGTTTTACCAAGGCTAGCGCCATAGCAAACTCCTCAAGATACACTGGCCAGTTACTGCGTAGCTCAATTTTACCGCCAAGGGCAAGAATTTGGCCAAATACCGGTGAGCCATGCCAGCGGCGTTTAAGATGATGCTTTTTAGGCCAAGGGTTCGGGTAAAGAATAAAGTGATGCTGCAGCTTAATATTGTCGTTAGCCGCTAGTCGCCAAAAATCGATAAGATCGGCTCTTACATGACAATAATTTTTTTTATGCTCGGTTGCTGAGGTTTCAGCTGCCAGTTTATTGATTCTATGATGAGATTTATCGATACCGATAATGAAAGCGTTAGGATATTTTTCTGCTAAATTCAGTGTGCTTTTACCGTTGCCGCAGCCAGAGTCAAAAATGACATGGGGTTTATTGATCTGTGATATGGCATATTGATAGGCATCGATATTGTGCTGAGCAATAGGCCGCTTAAATTCAGTCGACAGGTGCTTAGTGACGACCCCAGAAAGATTGTCATGTTCGGCAGCTTGGTTGCTGACAACGCTGCGAGACCTTGATAACGTCGGCGATAAGGTCGACGGTGATAGCGGTAGTTCTGATTTCATAAGTTCGGACTAATAAATCCTGATGAATAAGCAAGTATTAAGCAATAGCGGCTCACTAATCGATTGAATACGAATCACATGGTATAACGTAGTTTGTTTATTATCATCTTTTGAGTGGCGTTTAATAAAATATACCAATGCCTATATTGTCTTAATGAATGATGACTTATAAAAATAGAGAGAAAAAGTGATGCAAAAAGATTGCCGGCCTTACTGGGTAAAAAAAACGTATTTGACATTACGTAGTTGGTATGTCAAAAATTATTTACGGCCTCATTTTTCTGCAATGGGTGATTATGGAACCTTCATGGGGCCATGGTACATAAACGTTAGTGGTGATGATATCTCCTTGGGGCGCTGCGCCACGATTGTTGCTGAGGCCGATCGTCATGTTTCTCTTGGTATTTGGGGAGAGACCCCAGGTGAGGGAGAAATATCGATTGGTGATTATGTGATGATTTCGCCAGGGGTTCGCATTAGTGCAGCTAAAAGTATTACGATTGGTGATAGCTGTATGATTGCCAACGGTGCTTATATTACGGATTCGGATTGGCACGGCATTTATGATCGCGTCTCACATACTCAAGTCAGTAAGCCGGTGACTATTGCTGATAATGTTTGGATTGGTGACCATGCCACTATTTTAAAAGGCGTTACTATTGGTGAAAATAGTATAGTGGCAGCAGGCGCTGTGGTGAGTAAGAATGTTGCTGCTAATACTGTCGTCGCTGGTAATCCGGCGACAAAAATTAAAGATCTTGACCCGCAAGCTGAATTTAAAACGCGGGCCGATTTTTTTGCAGATCCAATAGCGTTGCAAAAGCAGTTTGATGATTTAGATCGTATGGTGCTGCAAGGGAATAAATTTTGGCCATGGTTGCTAGGGTTTTTCTGGCCGAAGTCAAAAAAAGATAATAAATAGTTAAGTAGGTGGTTTTTTAGATGGCTTGTTAGGTTGCATGTTAGGTGATTAGTTAGGTAGCTAAGTGAATTGCTGTATAGAAAAAAAGGTAGAAGGACGAAAGATTAATGATTGTCAGTCGAATCTGACAAGTCAGTTTTTTTCGGTATGGATACACTAAAGCAAGAGCCTTTGCCCACCTCGCTACTTAGTTTCATTTCTCCGCCCAGTAATTGCGTGAAATGCATCGTAATAGAAAGTCCTAAGCCAGTGCCTAAAAACTGTCTTGTTTCACTGCCATCAATTTGTCTAAAGGGTTCAAAAATAATTTCTTGCTGCTTTTGATCAATGCCTATGCCTGTGTCGCTGACTTCGATTAATAAGTTTTGGTTTTTAATCGCTGCCGATAAAGTAATAGTGCCTTCATGAGTAAACTTAGCCGCATTACTTAATAAGTTTAAAAGGATTTGAAATAATTTTTTCTCATCGACAAGGAATGCGCTGTTAGCATCATTAGTAATGATTTTTAACTCATTATTATTTTTTTCGATTAGCGGAGCTACGGTGTCGACAGCGCGATTTAATAATGATTTTATATTAACGTTTTGACTACTGACTTCCATCCTTCCTGCTTCAATTTTAGAGATATCTAAAATTGAATTGATCAAACTTAAAAGATGGTCGGCGTTATGCGTTATTTTATCAACATCTTTTTCGCAATTAAAAATACCTTCATCTTCGAGTACTTCTTTAACTACTTCTGTGTAGCCAAGAATACTTTGTAGTGGGGTTCGCAACTCATGGGTTATGTTGGCAAGGAATTCAGATTTATGTCTGTTGGCCTCTAGTGCTGTATCTCTTGCTTGAACTAGCTCGCTAGTTCTTAATGCTACTTCAGTTTCTAATAAGTCTTTTTGGCCGCGTAGCTTTTGATCTCGCTCTGCAAGCTTGGAGATCATTTGGTTGTATACATCTGCAATCTTGATGACTTCTAGCGACGCTTCCGGATCGATGTCGGTGCTTTTATACGCGCCATCGGTTGTTTCTTCCATGACGCTCGTTAATTCATTCATCGGCTTTAACAGGCGGCGCAAAGTAAGGCTTAATATAATCGCAAATGCAAAGCCATAACCTAAGCCAACCACTAAGTTGCGTAGAAAAATATCGAGCTGAAAGCTGCGAACTTCGGATGTGTCTACTTGTATAACCACATAACCTAAATAGGTTTCTTCAATCTCTTCATCGTCCAATGTTAAATCAGGATCAGAATCATCATTGAAAACGGTATAAACCGGCGCAGCTATTTGCCACGTTGCTTTGCTGCTTGGGAATAAGCGCGCACTGCTGTCTAACCACTTTGATTTATCGAGTGATGATAGAATTTTTTCATTCGTCTCACCTTCATCAAGTAGAATCGTATTTTCAGCACTAATAATCGCAACGTGTTTAATGCTAGGAAAGTTAAGTGTGGCTAGCGCAGCTTCTTTAGCGTTTTCACCACTATCGTAGAGAAGAGCGAGCGCACTTAATTGCGCAAAATTTTCAGTTGCTTGAATGCCCTCGCGCTCATAAAAGCGAGAGATCATGGTGCTGGCCATATAGGAGTAAGCGAAAGCGGCAATAATGGCGAGTGCAAAACCGGCTATAGAGAATCGTGCAAATAATTCTGCCTGAAAGCTGCGGCTTTTGGTTTTTTTCAATTTACGCTGATCGGGTGCGATGGCGGTAGATTGTTTTAATTCGGTTTTTAATATTTCCATTTTTCAATCTACCGTTGAGTAGGAAATATTTTGTCAAAGCTAGCGCGTTCTTTGGCGCTTAATCTAATGCCAATGTGCGAGCTAGTTCGAAGGTTAATAGCAAAATTTAAGTTTTCTGTGCCAATAATTCTATCAATGTCTTCCCCTTTAAAATGTTGAGTAGCAAATTGCGCTAATTGGCCGCCCATTTTTTTATGCTCGGGATATACCGCAATAAATCCGCCGAGTTTTGTATGTGAAGGATTATTAGATATTACTGCTAATTTTTTACTCCAAGCCTTTTCAAGTAATAACGGCAAAATAGTTTTTGATGGCACAACACTACGAAGCGGTATCCAAACAGCTGAGGTTTTCGGTGTTGCATCGTCAAGGAGTTGTTCATAGAGTTTAACGCCTTCTTTGATATCAGTGGCAAGGTAACCAATCACTTTTAGGTCATAGTCGGCTGCGACTTTTTGTGCGCGTGTATACCACCAGCCATTTATTTCATCGTTATAAACTAGTCTGATATTCTTGATATGGGGTGCTATGCGTTTGAGCTCTTTAAATGCTGGAGCTGGATCACCGGTTAAGCTGACGGTAGGTATGCCGTTAGGCTTACCTGATATACCGCCGGCAATAATTAAAATATCGGTTGTTAATGCCTTGGCGAGTTTGTAGCTTCGGTTTCCCACGGCAATAATCAATTCACTTTCGTTAGCTTTAATTCTTTCTTCTACGGCGGCTACATTTTCAGTGCTGCTTATAGCAATCGTTGAGACATCAAGCTCAGGATGAGAGGCGATGCCTGAAATAACTTCGTCATAAATCATTTTTGCTGCGCCCGTGGCGATAGGCAAAATGACGGTTGTTTTAATAGGCGATGAAGCAGCGTTAGCGGCAATGACGGACTGGCTTAGTAATGTACTTATGAGCAGGCACAGAAAAGCCATCACGCTGACAATGTTTCTAGTCAGGCGATGGCTGCGATTGAAAAGCGCGGGTTTAGACGCTATATCTTTGCTCAATTGTACCCAGCATCCATGATTTGGTCTTTCTCCGATAATGCAGTCTTTAAGAGTAAGTGATTGAAATAAGTCGTTTTGCTGTTCTTTAAGTTTGGCAGATTTTCATTATTTTGCCTTATGGATTCTGTTGTATTTTAATTGATCTGTGAATTTTCCATTAAAACCAACAATTTAGGTGACAATGTGAATGTAAAGCTGTAAAAATGTGTCGTATAGTCGATTAAATAACAAGCATCTCAATATAAATAAGATATTTTTTTATAGCTGCACTTATTAAGGAAGGCAATATCAATGACTGAAATACACCCGATTTTAGCGGGCAAAGATAAGTCAGCCGCTATTGGTGAGCCTGCCTTTACTTATGCCGACCTTATTGTTGATTATTTAAGTCAAATTGATGTCGAGTACGTTTATGGTATTCCCGGTGGTGCTATTGAAGCCTTATTTGATGCTCTGGCTCGCCGAGGTAAGGGTGAGATCCCCCAGTCAGCTATTCATCATCATCGCGCGCTTGAGCGAAAGAAATCTCGATCATCTAATGGCCCCGAACTAGTTGTTGCTAGGCATGAAGCTGGTGCCGCATTTATGGCCGATGGCTATGCTCGATCGACGGGTAAATTAGGTGTTTGTTGCTCTACTACAGGCCCTGGTGCGACGAATTTAATAACCGGTGTGGCTAATGCCTATGTCGACCGTGTGCCAATGCTAGTGATTACGCCACAAACGGCTTTGCCCAGTTTTGGCCAGCAAGGTTTTCAAGAATCATCGAGTGATTTAGTCGATGTGGTCTCTATGTTTGATCACTGTACGCGCTATAGTTCATTGGTATCGCACCCTGACCAACTCGAAGGGAAATTATTTACAGCGCTATCAACCGCCTTTAGACGCCCGCGCGGTCCTGTTCATTTAAGTATTCCTGCCGATATTTTATCGTTACCTGTCCCTAATGCCGCAGCCAGCTTTAATGTAGCAACCCTTCTTCGTGAACCTGTAGCGGTTGATGATGGTAGTTACCATGCACTGTTAACCGCTGTAGAAGCTACGCGTGTTAAGGGTCGTGGCATTACTATATTTATTGGCGAAGATTGCGGTGAGGCGGCCACTGAGATTTTACAATTTGCCGATTTGGTCGGTGCCAATATAGTTACTTCGCCAGCCGGTAAGCGCTGGATAGGTACTGGCCATCCACGTTATTGCGGTGTATTTGGTTTTGCGGGTCATGATAGTGCTAGGCGGGCTTTAACCGATGATACCGTCGATCTAGTCATGGCCGTGGGTACGAGTTTTAACGAGTTAGATACTGCTGGCTGGGATACGCAGGCATTATTAAATGATCGTTTAGTGCATGTGGCTTCATCGGTGGCGAGTTTCGATCGCTCCCCTATGGCCTACTTGCATGTTTACGGTAATCTTCGCGCCTTGTTTAGTCAGTTAGTTACCGGCTTAGACGCCAAATATATTGCTTACCGCAATTACTCCATACCTGAATCAGCGTCTATTGAGCCTACTCAGCAATTAGTTGATGATCTAATACCGGCTCGCATTGATATTTGTGATCCTGAAAAGCTTCTCTGCGATGTTTTACCTATTAAGCCTCAGCGTTTAATGAATGAATTGGTAAAAAAATGTGCGCCTAACTCACGTTTCTTTATTGAAACGGGCAATGCCTGGAGTTGGGCAACGCATTATATGCACCTCAAATCGCCAAATTGCTTTTTTATTGCAATGGGTTTTGGCGCGATGGGCTGGGCGATTGGTGGTGCCATTGGTGCCGCACTAGGTAATCGAAAATCACCCGTGGTCTGTATTGCCGGTGATGGCGCCTATTTAATGTCGGGACAAGAAATTACTGTAGCGGTAGAGCATAAACTACCGGTTATTTACGTAATACTGAATGATAAAGCCTTGGGCATGGTTAAGCATGGTCAGCGCTTGAATCAAGCAGAAGAAATAGGCGCAGATTTACCCTCTGTCGATTTTGCGGCTTTAGCCCGTTCAGTTGGAGCTAAAGCGCATACTATCGAATGCTGGGAAGATCTGAGTGATATCGATGATGATGAGTTAGCGGGTTTATCTGGACCCTTATTACTTGACGTCTTAATCGATGGTGACGAAATACCCCCTATGAAATCACGCTTAACCGTTCTCCAAAATGCCAAGCATGAAGTTAATCTGTCTAGTTTGTAATCACGATTAGTTTGTGGCTAATTGCCTCTTCTGGCGATATAGAGACCGTGTTGCCCCTCATTGACAATTCAGATGCAATAAAACTGTTAGTTTTTAGAACTTGTAGCCGCTTGGTGTGTGATTTTTAGAAAATGTTCTATAGTTTTAGTCTAGGGATTTTTTAAAAGCATTGAAAATACAATCGATTACATAACGATCGATTGAATTGAGCGTAATAGTGGCACAGCACATCACCGCATAGCCACAACAGACAAGGAAGGCTCAACCAAGTAAAACGAGAGCTGAAAAATGAATACTATAAAACTAATATCCTTACTTGCTATAGCTTACTGCCCAATACTTTTTGCGCAGATTGAAGATGATATTGATGAGTTGACAGGGCTTTACGATGATGAAGAGCTGATTCGTATCGCTACAGGAACAGCAAAGCAAGTTCGCTTTGCCCCTTCAGTCGCTACCGTCATTACGCAACAAGATATCAAAAATTCCGGTGCGCTTACCTTAGATCAGGCCCTCGAAATGGTCCCTGGTTTACATGTTTCAAGTTCCTTTAACCGCCAAGACGCCATATATTCTATTCGCGGTATTCATACAGGACAAAACCCACAAGTCATGGTGTTAATTGATGGTGTTCGTATGGCTCAGTTGTTTACGGGTGCGCGTCCTTTTAATTATCAACTGCCGGTCAATAATATTGATCGTATCGAAGTGATTCGTGGACCAGGTTCTGCAGTTTATGGTGCGGATGCTTTTGCTGGCGTTATAAGTGTTACAACCAAAACACATTCAGGTATTGATGGCTGGGATGTCGGCTCGCGCGTGGGCTCTTTTCAAAGTAAAGAAGCTTGGTTACGGATGGGTCGAGAGTTTGGCGGCCTTAATGTCAATTTATCAATTGATTATGCGAGTAATGATGGTGATCGAGATCGTTTAATTAATAATGATGCGCAATCATTATTATTGCCTTCGCCGTTAGTGGGAAATCCTACCGCCTCTTTTGCCCCCGGGCCATTAGAGAATCGTCATGAAATGTGGAACTCTAAACTGAATGTGTCGACTGCCATATGGGAGCTTGATACGTTTTCATGGAATTTAGTCGATGCAGGTGTTGGTTCTGGAGCAGCACAGGCTTTAGATCCTGCAGGTTATGATGAAAATGATTACTACGGATCTAACTTTTTAATTAAGCCGCTTGAGTTTGGTAAAGCATGGACTTTTAACGGTAATCTTGGATTTACTGTTTTAGATTTGGACGCGCATTTTGTTTTATTTCCTCCTGGTGCTGAGTTTGCAGGATTTCCTTTCGAGGATGGTGTTATTGGGAACCCTAGTTATTTAGAGAAGACAACATTCGGTGAGGTGGTTAGTACACACACAAGTGATTCTATGAATATAAGAATTGCGGTTGGTTTTCGAAGTCAAGAATTTGAAGCCAGTGAAACCAAAAACTTTGGCAGTGCTTTTGGAACACTTGTCGATGTAAGTGGTACAGCTGAGGTTTACATTAGAGATGAAGAGCGTGAGCATTATTATGTTTCACTCCAAAATGAATGGGCCTTTGCTAATGATTGGGAATTAACGGCAGGCGTTCGTTATGACACTTTTACCCAGTTTGGTGATTCCGTTAATCCTCGTATTGCGTTGGTTTGGGCGACAACACATAACTTAACCACAAAGTTTTTATACGGTCGTGCTTTCCGAGCGCCATCGTTCAGTGAGTTATTTGCAGATAATAATCCATCACTTATTGGTAACGCGAATTTAAAGCCAGAAATTATTGATACCTTAGAGGTGGCTTTTGATT
>CAXAHI010000004.1:0-47141 GCA_963968645.1 uncultured Gammaproteobacteria bacterium
AGCGAATAGGTTATATCGGGGTCAATCTTCGTCAGATTGTGTGCTTTCTTTTGGTCACTTTTCTTTGCACAAGCAAAGAAAAGTGACTGGCGTGTCGGGCCACCCCCGACGGTCTTGATTGAAAACTCAAAAAAAAACAAACACTAAAAAACCAATGAATAAAACTTTACACCAGATTTTTTGACCTTGACCTTAAAAAAAGTTCGAAAGAAAAAACATTTCTATCACCCAATAAAAAACCCGATGACTTCCGGCACCGGGCTTAAAAACAAACCAAAAACAGCTCGTTTTAGTCGTCTTTAACAACCAGCGTAATAGCAATACCCTCTTTCGCCTGCTGAGCTGCATCAGCAACCGCCGCATAAGTATTCGCCTTCGCTTCAGAATCCGCGCTAATAATAACCGAGCCTTTAGGATTCTCAGCCAATTTACGCTGAATAACAGACCGTACCGAGCGGATATCAACACGACGGTTATCAACCAATATTTCGCTTGAAGCATTAATATTGATTAAAACATTTTGGTTCTCAGTGGGAATATCCACTTCAGGAGCATCGTCAGGACGATTAATCTCAAGACCATACTCTTTGATAAAAGAGGCGGTAACAATAAAGAAGATCAACATGATAAAAACAACATCGAGCATCGGGGTTAAATCGATCTCCGACTCTTCTTCATTTGCGGCTGCGTGACGTGTGCGTGACATGAACTACTCCAACTCAATGGCTATCAATGATGAGGGGCTTACCTCGACTAGCGCTTTCTCTACCTAGGGCCCTGTTCAGGCCGCGTATGGTATAGATTTACCGCGCGAAATAAAAGGGCTTTTGCCTCGTGTATCGATGACAAACGTTAAATTTATGCTTCTTTATTGACCAGCAACTCTTCGTTTGATCGCTTGAAGTCATTCAAAATAACGAATAAACAGGGTATTAACAGTAAGGTAATCACTGTCGCAAAGACGATACCGAAAGCTAGTGATATCGCCATAGGCTGTATAACCTGCGCTTGTAGGCTGCTTTCTAAGAGCATCGGAAACAGACCGAAGAATGTGGTTAAAGATGTGATTAATATGGCTCTAAAGCGGCGCTTACATGAGTGTATAACTGCGTTTAATACTGTGTGACCGCTCGCTAGGTGCCTATTGACTGCATCGGTAAGGATTAAGCTGTCGTTCACTGCTACACCAATTAGCGCGATAACGCCGAAAAATGACATCATTGAAAAGGCGGTATCCATAATTAAATGCCCAGCAATAGCACCAATAAGGCTAAAGGGGATAATGGACATAATGATTAATGGTTGAGAATACGATTTCAGCGGAATAGCTAATAAGGCATAAACGGCAATAAGGGCGAGTAAAAACCCCTCCGCTAAGCCATTCACAATATCGGCAGAATCTTTGGTTTCACCTTCCATCTCAAAACGAAGGCTGGGATATTTGGCTAACAATGGAGGGAAGTCTTCATCCATAATCTGGCGGCTAATGGCGTCGGGGTTGAAGTTAAGTTTATCGACTTTGGCCGAGATGTTGACGGCACGGCGACCATTAATTTTATCAATTGAGGCGTAGCTGGGTTGGCTGGTAATGTCGGCTACTGAATAAAAAGGAATGGTATCGCCAGCATCGGTACGAATAAACATGCTATCCAAGTCAGCTAAGGATTTTCTATCGTCACGCGGGTAGCGAACCATGACTTTGACTTCGTCTGTACCACGCTGAATGCGCTGAGTTTCAATGCCATAAAATGCATCGCGTACTTGGCCACCTAAATCGCTTAAGCTAAGTCCTAATGCTTCTGCTGAGGGTTTGATATCGAGTTTTAATTCATCCACTTGATTGTTGAGTGAGCTTTTCGCATCGAATACGCCTTCATAGCTGGCAATAATTTTTTGTAATTCAGCAGTGGCAGCCACTAACTCTTCGCGAGTGTCGGCAGAAACATTAAATGAGATTGGGTCGCCAATCATTTCTTCTGCGGCGCGAAAGACGAGGCTTTTGGTGCCCGTAATGGCGCCGGCATTTTCTCTCCAGCGTTGAATGATTTCGTAGCTGTCGATACTGCGATGTTCAACTTTCGTTAACTCCAACATAAATTCAGCACTGTCGCCGGGAGAACCCCAAGCATAGGTATGTTTTATAAAGCCGTTTTTATCGCCGGATGCTTGAATATAATCTTGGTTGGCTTGATAGAGCGCTTCGGTTACTTGGCCTACTGCCGCATGCGTTTGACTATCGGGTGTGCCTTCAATCATTTCAATTTTGGCACCTAATATCTCTGACGGTACATTAGGCATAACAACTAACAAGACAATGCCGCTGGCAATAATGCCGCCAGTAATAATGAGACCCGCAATAAATGTTGCCAAGGTGGTGTATCGGTGAATAATACATTGCTTTAACAAAGGTAAGTATAGGTTCTCAATAAATTGATCAAGCTTTTCATTAGTGCGGGCAGAAAAACGATTGGTTCGTTGGCTTATAGCATCGATTAATGGTAATTGTGTTAATCGTGAGTGAGCAATATGCGCGGGCAGTATTAGCTTCGATTCAATTAATGAAAATAATAGGCAAAGAATAACGACCCAGCCCATTGCCGCAGGGAAGGGGGCGAATACGCTGTCCAGTGTCACTGTGGGGGCAAATGATACGACGGTCGTTAAGACGCCAAAGGTAGCAGGAATCGCGACACGCTTTACGCCTTTTATAACCGCATTTAAATTATGACCGTCTTCTTTGGTTGTTGAGTCAATACTTTCGCCAATAATAATAGCGTCATCAACCATGATGCCTAGCACTGTAATAAAACCAAATAGGCTTATCATGTTGAGCGATACATTAATGCCATTCATTTGCATAACTGTAACTGTACCAAGAAAACATACGGGCAAACCGGCCATCACCCAAAAGGCTAGATTAAAATTCAAAAAGATTAAGAGAATAAGAAAAACTAATAAAGCGCCAATGGTGAGGTTTTTACTCATCAACTGCATGCGCTCTTTAATATAGTGGCTAAAGTCTTGCCAGTAACTTAACTCAACATTGTCAGCCAGAGTGTGTTTCTTCTTTTCAACATAGCGCTTGATAACGTCGGTGGTGTCAATAATGTCTTGATCGCCGACGGCATAAACCATCAGGCCGGCGCCATATTGTCCGTCGAATAATGTGAGTTTAGCGCGCTGCGAAAACGCATCGCGCACGTAGGCGACATCGGATAAATATAATCGGCTACCATCGGCAAAGCTGCGTAAAACTATTTGATTAAAGTCTTGCTGATTAAATGCCTGACCTTGTGTGCGTAATAAAATATCGCCGGTGTTAGATTGAATAGCTCCGCCAGCCATATCAATAGATGAGCGATTAATAGCGTAGGCAACGTCACGTAATGTCAGTTTATATTTCTTTAAAGCTTCTTCGCTAACTTCAATGGATATTTCGTAATCACGAAGACCGAATAATTCTACTGAAGATATTTCAGGGAAGGCAAGAATCTCTTCTTTGATGCCGCGTAATATTTTATTTAATTGTTTTTCTTCGAGATCACCGCTCACCTGTAGTTGTATAACAGGAAACTTCATTTCAATTTGTTCTATAACAGCAGTTTCTGTTAAGTCAGGCAGGTTGCTGATGCCGTCAATGCGATTTTTTATTTGATCTAATAATGTGGATACCTGAAAGCCTGGGAGTAAATTGACTTGTATTGTGGCGAGACCTTCGTTGCTATAAGAGCTAATTTTTTCGATGCCGGTAATGTCTTTAATAGCTTCTTCAATTTTGCTGGTAACACCTTGTTCGACTTCTTCGGGAGCAGCACCGGGGTAGGCCATGGTGACTTGAACGGCTTCTATATTAAGATCTGGCTGCAGCTCTCTTTGTATTTTGGTCAGTGAAATTAAGCCAATAACAATAATGAATATCATCAGTAAATTGGCAGCGACATGATTACGAGCAAACCATGAGACTATATCATTGGACGGATCATCAGCATTGCCATTGGGAAACGCGGCTTTATCGTTACTGGGTAAATCTGACATTAATAAACGTCCTTATATTTCGCGCACGGGTTGCTGGGCTTTATTGTCAGGTACGGTTTTTAGTGCAACCTGCTCTGTCGCTTGCGAATGGCTTTTGCTATCCATAGGAAGTGTTATTAATTTAGCAATGCTGACTTGGTTACCAATATTGCCGCTATCGATATAGCCAATGGCGATTTTGTCGCCGCTGGTTAAGCCACTGTCGACATAGGCGTATTGATTGTCATTAGCAATAATACTGACAGTTCGGCGCTGAAGATTATTGTTACTGTCTATTAGCCAGACAGTACTGTCGGTTTGAAGTACATCATGAGGGATACGCACAATATTATCTAAAGACTTACCGCTAATGCTGGCATTAACAAAAGTGCCTACTCTTAATGGGGGTTTGTCCGTTTGCTGTGTTTTTAATTGGTAAGGGTCATTCACTGTTGCGACGAGATAGAGCATGCGACTGCGCTCATCAATAACACTTTCGACACGCGTTAAATTAGCTAGCCAATGATGCTCGGTTTTATTAAGACTAACTGTGAGCCGAATGGGAGTGGCTTGTATGGTTTTTTGACTAGTTGCTTGCATGGCTCCCTGCATAGTTCCCTGCATAGTTTTTTTGCCTAGAGCGGGTAATGCGAGTAATGCTAATTTATGCTCGGCCACAGGAAGGCGTACTTCGATTTCATCGGTGGCAAAACAAATACCCAGTACAGTGCCTACAGCTACATGCTGGCCTACATCAACGCTACGCTGGCGAACTAAGCCATCATAGGGAGCGATGACATTGGTGCGTGTTAAATCTTCTTCTGCTTTAGTGAGGTCGGCTTTGGCGGCATGTAAGTTGGCAGAGGCTTCTGCGATTTGCGGCTCTCGTAATGCGAGTGACTTGGCTTCAGCCGATCGCTTCCCCTCTTTTTTATAGCGTAACCAATCTTGGTAGGCGACATCTGCACGTCCGCGCTCTTCGACAAGGCGAGTATTGGCAGCGGCTACAGAGGCTTGCGCTCGCGCTACGGCTGTTCTATAGCTTAGGTCGTCAATGCGCAGTAATAAATCACCTTGTTGAACAAATCCGCCAGCGACAAAATTATCGGCCACTTCAATTATTCGGCCTTGCACAGCTGAAGAAAGTGCGGTTTCTGTACTGGGTGTAACAGTACCCTGTGAATAAATACTGATTTGGCGTGTTTCGTTTTGCACTTCAACGGCATCAATTAGCAGGCGCATTTTTTCTTGAACCTGTTGAACGGGTTCGGGTTTACTTAAATACAGTAAATAAGAAACGGCTATGGCAATAAAAACAATGACAATTGGTCGTAATGCTTTGCGTGTAGTTGAAGTGAGTAGAGGCATTTTTTTCCAGGTTCTGTTGTTATATAGAGGTTATATAGAGGTTCTATAGCGGTTCTATAATGGTTATACGGTGATTATTCAGTAGCGATTCAGTAGCTATTAAATGGATATAACATAGCTGTGTAAATAGCGGAATAATGTTTTTATTTTACGTCGTTATTGGGCTCAATAGTAAGGCTATATACGACCATTTTAGTTCGTCGGCTTTATGATAAATAGTTCATGATAAATAGTTAATCATTGCAGCGAGCTTGCTAAAAATTGTGCTCCAAATAGAGCTAAATCGGTCTTAAAGGCCGCAACAGTGGCGGCTGGTTTTGGTCTAGTTCATGAGTGAAATAGGGTGAAACATTTTTTTGAGTATTTTTTATTAGCAGGCAAATGTAAAAACTATCAAGCCAGCACTCACAGCTTATAATAATAATCTACTTGATGGGCGCTTTTAAGATAGAAAATATTCTCCATAAACAATAATAATTGAGTCTAATAGATGCGATTAATTTCTTTTAAGTGCTTTTTCGGGTTACCTTTTGATTTATGAATTTCGGGGGTGAGTGATAAAAAAATGTATCAAATTGTCGTTAAGGAATTGAGACAAAGGTGGGCATAATGCTGTCGGTAAAAAATAGTTTTGGATTTCTGCTGAGAAACATTGAGCAATTACAAGGACTTGGTAAGTTGGAAACAATCTTACCCACATTTGATACGATGAAAGTACTTATGACTCAGACACAATTTGATGTGTCGATGATAGACCTTACTATGTCAGCCGAAAACCGCAAAGTGGCTCGCCATTTTTTAGTCGACGGAATGACAACAAGAGAGTTAAAGCGTCGAGGTGTTAGCCCTTCGCGTTTATCTAAAGTGGTGGCCAGAGTAATCGAAAATTTTAACAAACAGTTAAAGGTTTTAGGGTTGGTTGGTGGGCATTATATTTTGGATGAAAAAACAGCTCAGCTGGTTGAGGCAATGGAGTCGGCTAAGGTCAGTGAGGCGAAATATAAATTGAGCCTAGCTACTGCTAAAAAGAAGAGTGTAAGGTCTCGATCTCTTAAGGTTAACAATCCGAAAAAATAGTGTGTTGGTTTCGGTTGTTAGCGATGTTGGCACCGATGACATTGGCTAACACTCCAGATTTTCAGAAGGCTTAATTGTCAGATTAAAAAGTGAGACGGGTTTAGGTTTGAGTTTAGATCTATTAACTCGATATAAGCCTGTTTAATAAAAGCGTCTTGCGGCTGCTTTGTAATCTTCAATTTTTATTGATGCATTATCATAAAGCTCAGTAATATCTACTGTTACTCCTACCTCTGCTCGTCGTGAAATCATGGTGATAGGGAATAAAAAATTCTCACTATGCTTTAACTGTAAGGCGCGTGAGGGGCCGTATTTGTCGGTATAAATCACCCAACGAAGATTAAACTGCTGCAGTAATAAATCACCCAGCACAATCCCCATATCTTGTAATAGGCGTCGGTCCTTAGCTGTGACTAGCTTATTGTCGAGTAAGCGTTGTAGTAATGCGATATCGTGTGCTCGCTGCTGCTGTAAAGCACTACCAAAGTGACGGCGAGTTAGCTGATTGATTCTATCGCGACCCTGCTGCAGGTACTTTTCATCGCCATCACTAAACGGGCGGACAGTCGGGCTATCGGCGGTCTTGTCACCAAACCCTTTGGCGCCTATCGATAACATCAGGCAGGCCAGCATGATAAGCGAGACGGTGACTTTTTGGAGTGCTAGGGTGGGTGTATTCATAATTCTTTTCATTGTTGGTCGTTCTAGGTCAATTATCCCGATGGGTCCGAACGGCGAGCTGCGTATTTCTTTGGATTTAACCTACTGATACGGTCATTAAATCTCACGCTTTAATTGGCGATAGCGCGAGTTTACACCAGCTAGATTTCACTGGCTTGCTTTTAAGGCTTTATTGTTGGTTTTGATGACGGGATTATGCCTAATCAAGGCCCTAAAGCCTTGTGCTGGCTTGCCCGCCTCAGTAACATGACGCGGGTAAGTCGTGCCTTTATTAAGCCTTGGTTAAAAACGCTTTTTAGTGGCAGCGATTCAGTCATTCTGAGGAAGAATCAATGATTTCAGGCAGTATAGTGGCACTTGTCACGCCCATGCTAAATGACGGCAGTGTCGATTATGCCGCATTACAGCGTTTGGTCGACTGGCATATTAGCTCAGGTACCAATGCGATTGTCGCCGTTGGCACCACCGGTGAATCGGCCACATTAAATGTTGAAGAACATCACACCGTCATTAAAGCTGTCGTCGATCAAGCCGCAGGGCGCATTGCTATTATTGCAGGCACGGGTGCTAATTCTACTTCTGAAGCGATTGAGCTGACCCGAGCGGCTCATCGCGTAGGTGCCGATGCCTGTTTAACCGTAACACCGTACTACAATAAGCCGACGCAAGAAGGTCTGTATCTTCATCATAAAGCGATTGCCGAAGCCGTTGATATTCCCAATATTTTATACAATGTGCCCGGTAGAACAGCGGTAGATATGCTGCCATCTACAACGGCGCGTTTAGCCGAGTTACCGAATATTATTGGTATCAAAGATGCCACGGGTGATCTTACTCGTGGTGCCGAGCTCTTGGCGAGCTGCAGCGATAAAATCGCTATTTATTCAGGTGATGATGCGACAGCGGTTGAGTTTATGCTTATGGGCGGTGCCGGTAATGTCTCGGTAACAGCCAATGTGGCACCGCTACAAATGGCGCAGCTATGCCGTTTAGCGATGGCCGCAAGTACCGGTAGCGAGCAAGACAAACAACAGGCTCGTGATTTGAACCAAGTTTTAGCGCAGCTCAATAATGATTTATTTGTTGAAGCGAATCCGATTCCAGTTAAATGGGCCCTCGCCAAAATGGGCTTAATGGGCGAGGCTATTCGTCTGCCATTAACTGTTTTGGATGCACAGTACCATGCAAAAATTGAAGCGGCTTTGGCGTTAGCCAATATTACAGGTGAGCCAGTCGAGCAAGCTACTCAAACTACGGCGAATTAAATTGGACGTGTCTAGTCATACTTCTATCGATAACGTCGTAAATGGAAACTGTTGCATGAAAAACTCAAAAAACATCTTTTCTTTAGGTTTAGCCTCAAACATAAAGTTGGCGCTGAAATCTTTGATGCTAGTTAGTGTTGTTGCCCTTTCAGGTTGTAGTTGGTTGTTTGGTGAAGAGGGGCACTTTCCAGGCCAGAGTAATGATTACTTGAAAGCGGAGCAATCGGCCGACATCGTTTTACCTGAGGGTATAACGACAGAAAGTATTCGTGATGAATACCCTATTCCTGATTTAACCTTATCGCAGGTTCTGCCCGCTAAGTTTGAAGTGCCAAGAGTTGAACCTTTGGATACGCTCGATAATAAGGGCAGTGTTCGTGTGCAGCGCTTTGAACAGCAGCAGTGGATTCTTATTAATGCCTCTCCAGGCGAAGTTTGGCCGTTAGTCTCGAACTTTTTATTAAGTAATAATATTGTGCTAAATACTGCGGATGGCACGCTGGGTTTAATTGAAACCGATTGGCTGTCTTCGTCTTTAATGGATACGTCGGTATTGGCCGATATTGATTTAGCCAACTTGGCTTTTTCTGAGACCAGTGAGCGTCGATCGATTAGACAGGCCATTAAAGAACAGTTTAGGTTTAAGCTTAAAGCTGGCGTGCAAAAAAACACGACAGAGATTTTAATTGTTCAGCGATCTATGCCCTTAAATGATTCAATAGATACGGCGCCGAATTGGAGTCAGGTATCAACTTCGCAAATGCGTGAAGATAATATGGTGAAGCTGCTTTCTGAGCATTTAGCGAGTGCACCGAACCAGCCATCACATTCATTATTAGCGCAAGGCATAGGGTCGGCAAGTCGCGTTATATTTAATTATGATGCTGAAGGGCGTCCTTATTTATCCTTATATCTGCCTTTTGATCGCGCTTGGGCATCATTGGCTTTAGCGTTGAACAAGGCCTCTTTTGAAGTGACTGATTTAAATCGAAGTGCTGGCGTTTATTATGCTCATTCAATTCCAAAAGCAAAAAAAGAAAAAAAGCGCGGTTTCTTCAAGCGCTTATTAGGTATAGGTAAAGCTGATCAGTCATTGCCTGCCGATGAAGTTGATCCTTTATCATTGAGCACTAAGCAAGATGGCAGTGCGTTAATTATTTATGTGCAACGCGAAGCCGGGCCTTCATTGCGTATTAATGAGCAAGCCTTTTTATTACGCCGAATCCAAGGCAAATTATCCTAGTATATCTGCGTTTGTTTGGGTTTTTATGAGATTTGCTTCACTGGGTAGTGGTAGTCGCGGTAATGCATTAATTGTTGAGTCGGCAGGTACGCGGATTCTTATTGACTGCGGAATTACCTTACGCAATTTAACTGCGGGCTTAGAGCGGCTCGATTTAGCGGTCAGTGATTTGCACGCTGCATTTATTACGCATGAGCATGGCGATCATATTAAAGGTGTTAAAGCCTTAGCGCGTAAACATTCAATGCCTGTTTATATGACACATGGTACTGCGGTTAAAAGTGGCTGTGATGAGTTACCTCAAGTTACGCTCATTAATAATATTACAGCGATCAATGTTGGCGGTTTATCTGTTCAGCCCGTAGTTGTGCCGCACGATGCTCGCGAACCTTGTCAGTTTGTTATAACGGCTACCGTTAATGGTGTTGAGGCTGATCATCCTCCACGTGAAAAACGATTAGGTGTGTTGACCGATTTAGGCAGCTATACGCCACATGTTATTGATGCCTATAGTAACTGTGATGCGATGGTTCTAGAGTGTAATCATGATGTCGGCATGTTAGAGGCGGGCTCTTATCCTTATAGTCTTAAGCAGCGTGTACTGGGCGACTGGGGACATTTAAGTAATCATCAGGCACGTAATTTACTGTCTCATTTTGATCATGAAAAAATACAGTGGTTGGTGGTGGCGCATATTAGCCAGCAGAATAATACTGAAACATTAGCGCTAGACGCACTGCAAGATGTTTTTCCTTATCATGAGCGTATTTTAGTGGCTGACCAAGATGCCGGATTTGATTGGCTACACATTGATTAGCGCACATTGATTCAAAAGGGTTTATGGATATTAATAAAAATAGAAGGTATCCGCGCGTTGCTAGTGATGCCCAATTAGAGTTACAGCACCCGGCGTTAGGTGTTATTTCATTAAAAGCAAAAAATGCATCTAAAGGTGGCTTTTTTGCTTTACGCGGCGTGCATATATTGCCGCCTATCGATACTGAGGTTCGTGTAACGATTAAGCGACATACGGGTACGCTTAATTCTGAGCCAGTAAAAATGCGTGTTGCCCATGTCTCGGATGAAGGCATAGGCTTAGAGTTTATCTAATGAATTGGATAGTAAACAATGCTCAAAGCAAAGGACAGTATCTCTTCTAGCGCGGTCATCTCTGACCGACAACTGGGTTCGCAACTTACCTTATTGGTAGCCTTAGGCATGTTTGTGATGGTGCTGAGTGTATCGATTGGTACCTCCATTATTATTAACCAATCACTCACCAATAATTTTATTCAGAATGGCAAAAATATTACGGGTGTACTGGCTAAGCAAAGTTCACTGCCGGTATTGTTAGGCAGCCCTGCTTTTGCCAAGCAAGCAATAGAAGTCGTTCATTCTTTTCCTAGTGTTACTCAAGTGGCTATTTATGAATTGGAAGGTATTTTACTTGCCGAATCGGGTGATGCTATTCCTTGGGTCGAAGTATTACCGCAAGAGTCACCTCAGCAAACGGATGAGAGTTCGGTTTCGGTACTGGAATATGATGGGCAAGATTACTGGCAGTTTTCTAGCCCAGTAAAATCCGATAGTGCTGAGCCTGAATTAGAGGATCTTGAAGCGACACGTAAGCAAGAAAATAAAATTGGTCGGGTGCGAGTACTTATTGCGAAAGATCAACTATACAGCGCGCGTTATAATATTATTATTGGTAACGTTGTCGTATTGTTAATTGGTGCGACGGTATTAGTATTAGCGCTAAATGGATTGAGTGGTGCATTGACACGGCCCCTTGAAGAATTTGTTGAGACTATGGCGTCAGGTGCGCGTGGTGAACGAAACAACCTTAGGGTTGATTTATCGGGCTCAAAAGAAACGCAGCAATTGAGTAATGCGTTTAACCAAATGATGGAAGTGTTAGAAGATAGGGAGCTTCAGCTTGCGACGGCTCGCGACCATGCCTTAGCGGCGGCTAAATTAAAAGCGGAGTTTGCGGCCAATGTAAGTCATGAAATTCGTACACCCCTTAATGGTATTCTCGGCACGCTTAATTTACTCAGTGATACTGTTCTTAACCGCGATCAAAAAGAATTAATTACATTGGCAGAATCATCGAGCGAAGCTTTGATGATTTTAATAAACGATATACTCGATTTTTCACGACTGTCGCTCGATCAAGCTGAGCTGAGTAATATCGAATTTGATTTGCATCAGCTATTAGAGGAATTAATGTTTTTGCATGCGCAGTCGGCGGATGCGGCGAGTCTTGATATTTTAACGGACTATGACAGCGCCTTACCTTTATTGGTTGAATCAGATCCTAATAAGCTGCGTCAATTACTCAATAATTTAATTAATAACGCGGTTAAGTTTACCGATCATGGGTCGGTATTGATTAGTGCTAAAAAAGAAGTGGATGCGCAAGGTAAACTATGGATACGGTTAGGCGTTCGAGATACGGGTATAGGGATATCCGAAAAAGATTTGCATAGAATATTTTTGCCCTATTCACAAAGTGATGGTTCTATGACGCGAAAATATAGCGGCACGGGGCTGGGTCTTTCTATTTGTGAAAAGCTGGCTGAGCTCTTACATGGTGATATTGGTGTGCACAGCGATATCAATGAGGGAAGTGAGTTTTATGTACGTATCCCTTTTTCTTATCGACCAGAGTTAGTAAGCCCTGTTATAAAAGAGCAAACGTATCCGTTATTGGCTCGCCCTATTATTATTTATGGCAGTACCGTTGAGATATGTAAGGCCTGCCAAAGTCTAAGTGATTTTTATAAAATGGAAGCGGAGATTTGTCTTGATATCGCTTGCTTAAAAGTCGCCTTAGAAAAGCTTTCAGCATCAACGAATACCGATTTAAATCCAATGCCGACACTGATGTTATATTGCTCTGTAGATGAGCGCTTTGAAAGTGTCTGGAGTGAGGTTGAAGAATTAGTGCAGCGTCATCATCTTAATACGATTGTTGTTTCAAGAACGGTTAAGAGTGACGTGATAATGACAGATAATATATTACTAACACGACCGCCTTTGCGCGCGAGTGCTTTTTCATCAGCTATGTTGAGTCTTTTAGATTTGGATCAGCCTCAGAATCAAGTTGATGATATCTCTCGCCTCCCCGACCTTTCTAGCTATTCGGTTTTGTTGGTTGAAGATAATATTGTGAATAAGCGTGTTGCTAATGTGATGCTTGATAAATTGGGTTGTGATGTTGTTGTTGCTGAAACAGGCTTGGAAGCGTTAGATGCGGTGAGCAGTCGGCATTTTGATTTAATTTATATGGATTGCCAAATGCCAAAAATGAATGGCTATGATGCTTCGCGTGCCATTCGACAAATGAGCGGCGAAAAATCACGCATACCGATTATTGCGATGACAGCCAATATCGATCCGCAAGATAGAATTCATTGCTTTGATGCGGGCATGAATGATTTTTTAAGTAAGCCGTTTAAATTAGAAGAGCTATCAGCGCTAACTCAGAAATGGGTAGGTACTGGAAACGCATGAGCGAACGAAGCCATCCTTTAGCTTATCTCATATTTGATGCTTCTCATGCTCATAATTTTGAACTTGAGCGGGTAGCGCAATTGGCGCAGCGTTGTGGTTATTCTATTATTTCCACAGAAAAAGACGCGGCTAACCCTAATGCAATAAAAATTATATTTGATCATGATCAATGGCGAATTCACTTAGATAATAGTGCGGCTATTGTGAGTGTTGATTTTTCTGACCCTCGATTTTTTGCGCGAGCGAATAGTTCAGCGTTGCAAGGTGAGTATGTTGTTAGAGCGGTGTTAGGTCGTAAAAAAACAACGCAGCCCTTAACTGTTTTAGACGCAACAGCAGGATTTGGTCATGATGCTTTTCTGTTAGCGGCCGCAGGTTGCCAAGTGACATTGGCTGAGCAGATGCCATTGCTGGCTTATTTGCTAGAGCAGGCTGTTCATCGAGCGCAAAATAACACAAGTGATTTCCTGGTATCTGCAGCTGAACGAATGACGGTTGTCGAAGCGAATAGTGTCTCGCTTATGCAGCAATGGTCGACCAGTCGCCCTGATGTGATTTATTTAGACCCCATGTATGCTCATGCCGATAATGAGAGTAAGCGCGGTTTAAAAAAAAGCGCTGCGGTTAAAAAGAATATGGCTTTTTTGCAGCGCTTGACGACCCATCAAGAGACTATACCGGCAAAGACTATGCCATCGACGGAGCCATCGGGACATTTCGACGAAGATAGCGACCTTATTACTGCTGACAACCAGAGTCTTGTAAATAGTGAAGGCGAGGGTATGATCGAAGCCGCTCTCGCGTTGGCGAACAGCAAGGTAGTCGTTAAGCGAGCGCCAGGGGCCGAATGGCTTGGCGGCCGTAAGCCGGCCTCATCCATCACAGGTAAGGCCACGAGATTCGATATTTACCCTTTGAGCTGAGCCTTACGCGGTAAATTTATCTCTTTCTCTAGCGATCAACTAACGGCTGTTTTATACTGTGTCGCTTTTGACGTCTAAGAGAAGAATATTAATGAATACCGCCAGTTCTCCTGCCAGCCGTGTGTTGGCCGTTAGCAATAATTTACCTATTCGTACTGATCAAGCTATTCATAGCGGAAAAGTCCGTTCGGTCTATTGGTTGTCCGATGCCGATAGTCAGCGCTTAATTCAATCTGAAGGCTATGATGTTGCTGCTGATGCTCAATTAGCGGTCATGGTTATTAGTGATCGTATTTCAGCGTTTGAATGTATCTGGCAAGGTGAAGGCGGAATGGCCGGCGTACCTGGTAAGGGTGCTGCGTTAAATGCTATTTCGAATCATTGGTTTGAATTGTTTCGTGAGCAGGGCCTTGCTGACAGTCATATCTTAGCTGTGCCGCATCCATTGGTTTGGATTGTTCAAAAGGCCCGCCCAGTCATGATTGAGGCCATTGCTCGTCAATATATAACCGGTTCAATGTGGCGCTCTTACGCCAAAGGCGAGCGCGAATTTTGTGGTATTCATTTGCCAGAAGGTTTGGAGCGTGATCAAAAACTGCCTGAGTTACTTATTACACCATCGACCAAGGGTATTCTTAAAGGGATTCCTGGCGTTCCAGAAGTCGATGACGTTAATATTACGCGCACCGATATAGAGCAGAATTTCGCAGCGTTTAAATTTCAACAACCAAACGATATTGGCCGCTATGAAACATTATTACGCGAAGGTTTTGATGTTATTGGCGATGCTTTAGCTAAAATCGATCAGGTATTTGTAGATACTAAATTCGAATTTGGTTATGTAAAAGACGCTGCCGGCAATGACAAACTCATTTATATGGATGAAGTCGGCACGCCAGATTCATCGCGTATTTGGGATGGTGGGCAGTATCGTCAAGGTAACGTTGTCGAAAATTCTAAAGAAGCTTTTCGTCAATTATTGCTGAATCATTTTCCAGATCCAGATATTTTATTAAATAAAGATCGAATGGTTGAGCGAAGTGCGCTTGCACGCGATAACGCTCTACCAGAAGAGGTTTTAATGGCTGTGTCGGCTACTTATGTAGGTATGGCTGAGAAAATTATGGGCCGTGCATTACCGCAGTCAGATAATCCGCAAGCTGAAATTATTGATGTGTTAAACGAGCGTTACGGATTAATTGCGTAGTGAGTAGTAGCGTCAGTTTCATCATTATGGCGCTCTTTCATCCGGCAATGATATTCTCTAAAAAACTATGACAATGGATCTCTTTTCACCGGCGCAGGATGCTACTAATACATTAGTAGTGGATGCGGAGAGCGCTGTACAGGAGATACCATTAGTCGATGGTGAGTTAACGCTGTATAGAAATGGGTTTTCTGCTCAAGAAGCCGATGAATATTTTACGCAACTGCAAGACACGTTAGCGTGGACTCAAGAAAAAATCACCATGTACGGTAAGACACATAACGTCCCTCGTTTATCGGCATGGTATGGCGATGAGCGTGTTCCCTATACCTACTCGGGTATAACGGCCTATGGCCTACCTTGGACTGAATCGCTACAAACTATTAAGGCGCGCGTTGAGCAATTGGCAGGAGCGCAATTTAATAGCGTATTAGCTAACCTTTATCGTGATGGTGCCGACAGTGTTAGCTGGCATGCGGATGATGAATCAGAATTAGGCCGCGAGCCTGTTATTGCCTCAGTGAGTTTGGGGCAAGAACGTACCTTTCAGTTAAAGCATAAGTTTAATAAAGCGCTAAAAACCAATGTGTTATTGCCGCATGGCAGTGTATTGATTATGCGTGGAGCGACACAGAGGCACTGGCTGCATCAAATTGCAAAAAGCCGCCGCGCTATGTCACCCAGAATTAATCTTACCTTTCGGTGGGTCGATAAGCGCTTAGCTGAGGCGTTAGTAAAACGCTAGTTAAACGTTAGCTGGCAGGCAGCGTGGCATCTAAGTCATGCAATATGCCGTCGCTAATATCGTAGATCCAACCATGAATCGATACTGCGTTGCCGTTTTTCCATGCTTGTTGAACGGACGCTGTTTCGCTCACATGTTTGACTTGTTCAATAACGTTTAGCTCGCACATTCTATTATTTTTTTGTTCAGGGGTTAGATCTTCTAGCTCGACAAAATGTTTTTGTTCCACCTCTTTTATATGCTGCAACCATTCATTAATTAAACCATGATCTTGATCTTCTACAGCTGCTTTTACACCACCGCAACCGTAATGACCACAAACAATAATGTGCTTAACTTTTAATACTTCTACAGCAAATTGAATAACAGAAAGGCAGTTAGTGTCGTTATGCACAACCACGTTGGCGATATTACGATGCACAAATACTTCGCCGGGTGGCAGGTTAACAATTTGAGTAGCGGGTACGCGACTATCGGAGCAGCCTATCCACAAGTAGTCAGGTGTTTGCTGATCTGAGAGGCGATTAAAGAAGTCGGGATCACTGGCTTTTATCTTTTCTGCCCAGGCAATATTGTTATCGAATAAGTGCTGTAATGTTTTCAACTTAGAAGAGCCTTTTGTCAATTTATGTAGTGTGCGAGCAAAAAAGCAAGGTTACCTGAGAAGCGGATAAGCGTCCAGCCACTCCTTATTCTGTAGGTGCTTTTAAAGTTTGTTTCTTTGTTTCTTTGTTTCTTTGTGCGTTTAACTGCTCACCATTAACGCTCACACTGTCAGCGCTCATTAAAAATAAATAAGCTCCCATTATTTCTTCGGCGGTAGGGTTATCACTCGGAGTTTCTCCAGGATACGCTTGGCGTCGCATACTCGTTTGTGTTGCCCCAGGATTCAGCGAGTTAGCGCGAATGTTAGATGTGCCTTCAAACTCATCGGCCCAGGTTTGCATTAATCCTTCGGTCGCGAACTTAGACACCGCATAGCTACCCCAGTAGGCTCGACTTTTTCGGCCCACGCTAGAGGAGGTAAAGATAATGGATGCATTGTCAGCGAGCTCTAATGAAGGCAGTACAGCTTTGGTTAATAAGAAATTACTGGTGAGGTTAATATTTATTACGCGAGCAAAGGTGTCTTCACTGTATTGAGCGAGAGGTTTCATTTCACCGAGTATGCCGGCGTTATGAAGTAATCCATGCAGGGCGCCTAGATTTTCGATAATTTCATTATTGAGATTAAGGTAATCTTGATGAGTGGCGGTATCCAGATCTAATGTGGCAATAACCGGTTGTTCGCCACCGCTTGATTCTATTTCATCGTATACGGCTTCGAGTTTAGCTTCGCTGCGGCCTAGCAATATAACGGTTGCGCCATAGTGCGCAAAGCTAAGAGCGGCTGCGCGACCTATACCGTCACCCGCACCGGTAATTAAAATGTTGCGACCTGCTAATGCCTTAGCTGCTGGTTTGTAATGGATAAGCTCGTTTAAATTGTGCATGAAAATAACCGTTCTAATGTGGAGTGAATATCTTGTGGTTGTTTGGCGATGCTGTCTGCATGCCAGTCTTCTACATTTTGTGTTTCACCAATATAGCCGTAAGCGGCGGCAATAGTTTTCATGCCTGCGGCGCGACCTGCCTCAATATCGCGATCATGGTCGCCAATATAGGCTACTGTCGAAGCGTGACAGTTGATTTTTTTGGCGGCCATAAAAAGCCCTTCAGGATGCGGCTTAACTTGGGCGACATGATCGGGGCAAATTAATACATCACAGCTATCAGAGAGTTGTAGTTTTTCGATAAGAGGCTGCGCATAGGCGATAGGTTTATTAGTAACAATGCCCCATGGAATAGCGGCATTATTTAATCGCTTGAGTAGATCATCTAGGCCGCTATAAAGTGCTGAGTATTGACCAATGCAGTTGAGGTAATTATCTAATAATGCTTGTCTTAACGCGGCGAAATTGGCGTGTTCAGGCGTTATATTTAGCGCGTGCTGGGTTAGCGCGATAGAGCCGTTAGACACATGTTCAAAAATACTTTCTGCCGGGAGGCTTTCAAGTTGCTGGCTACGCCTTAGTTGGTTTACCGCAATAACAAAATCTGGAGCAGTGTCGACTAAGGTGCCATCGAGATCAAATAGTACGCCTTGAAGTGCATTCTTTTTTAGTAGTGCAGTGTTAGACATGGTGCTTCTCGTTTATCCCCGTTTTTTATAGCTTTACGCTTGTAAGTATGACTATTATTCGGGTTTAGTGGCATGCAATAAATAATTAACATCCAGATTAGTGGGATGTAATTTATATTTTTTGCTAAACGGGTTGTAAGTCATGCCCGTCGAATCATTTAATAATAAATTACTCTCTCTTATCCAGCGGTACAGCTCCGATGGCTTGATCAGCTTTTCATAATCATGAGTGCCTTTAGGGAGTAGTTTTAGAATATGTTCAGCACCTAAAATGGCAAAAAAATAGCTTTTAGGATTACGGTTAATAGTGGCGAAGTAAAGATGGCCGCCAGGTTTACATAGGTCGGCGCAAGCTTGCACGATAGCGGCAGGGTCAGGCACATGTTCAAGCATTTCTAGGCAGGTCACTACATCGTATTGGCCTGGGCGTTCGGCAGCAATTTCTTCGGCAGTAATTTTTTTATATTCAATGTCTAAATTGTTTTCTAGTGCGTGCAGCTCTGCAACGCCGAGTGGTGCGTCACCCATATCAATACCTGTCACCTGTGCGCCGCGTTGAGTCAGTGCCTCAGAAAGTATCCCGCCGCCACAGCCAATATCGATAACCTTTTTTTCGGCAACCGGTGATAGGCGATCAATAAAGTTGGCACGCAAGGGGTTGATTTCATGTAGCGGTTTAAACTCGCTACTGGTGTCCCACCAGCGATGCGCTAGGGCTTCAAATTTAGCGATTTCTGAAGGATCAACATTGTTGGCTATAGCGTTATCTTTAGATTCTTTAGTCATGATTACGTTTTTTCTACCTTGGCTATTGTGTTCCGCCACCACTGGCTTTTTGCCAGTAGAGCATCTAAGTCAAAATCGACGAGTTGTCGGTTGCTTACTTTTACTTTGCCGGCAATCCATACATGGCTAACCGCCGATGCCGCTTCTGTATAAACCAGTTGCGAAATAGGCGAGTGCATTGGTTGCATTGCAGGGCTGTGCGTATCGACGGCAATAATGTCTGCCTGTTTGCCAATTTTAATGCTGCCCGTAATATCGTCAATACCTAATGCTTCTGCGCCGCCTAATGTTGCCATGCGTAAAGCTTGGCTAGCATTGAGTGTCGTAGCATTCCCTGATTCATGTTTAGCAAGTAGGGCGGCACTTCGCAATGTTTCGAATAGGTTGAGTGTGTTGTTGCTCGCGGCGCCATCGGTGCCCAGCGCGACACGAACGCCTTGTTCTAACAAGTTGGCTGCGGGGCAATAACCGCTGGCGAGTTTTAAGTTGGATGTTGGGCAGTGAATAACGCTTACGCCAGTTTCTAACAGTGTGCTTGTGCTGGCGGAATCAAGCTGGGTCATGTGAACCGCTTGTGTTCGGGGTGATAGCACGCCTAGCTCGTTAAGTCTGGCGATGGGTGTCATGCCGTATTGCTCAATCGATGAGGCGATCTCGAAGGCTGTTTCATGCAGATGGACGTGAATGTTGCAGTCAATTTCTTCTGCCAGCATAACGATACGCTCAAAACTGCTATTGCTGACAGTGTAAGGTGCATGAGGTCCAAATGCGGTATTGATGAGTGGGCTGTAGCGATACTCATCAGATAGAGCAAGCCCTTTGTCAAAATACTCTTCGGCATTTTGCGCCCATGCTGAAGGCATTTCAAAAATCGGAAAATTAATTTGTGCGCGCATGCCAAGCTTTTCGGCTACCGCTGCAGTGGCATCGGGAAAGAAATACATATCAGAGAAGCAAGTGGTGCCCGACAGTAGCATTTCAGCAATGCCTAGCTCGGTTCCATCACGGACAAAATCGTAGCTAATGCAGCGCTGTTCTACAGGCCAAATATGCTCTTCTAACCATTCCATAAGGGGGTAGTCATCAGCCATGCCGCGTAATAATGTCATGGCTGTATGGCTATGGGCGTTAATGAGGCCTGGTAATAAAATATGTTTGTTGAGTTCGGTATGCGCTGCGCCGGGATAATCGTTCAGAATTTGATCGCGCGGGGCTAGCGCTATGATAATGCCGTCTTGAATGGCGACAGCGTGATCACTTAAAACCGTTGTTTCTGCGCTTACGTTTTCAGCGGCGTTAATATCTGACGCGTCGCTGTCCATGGGGATGATCCAGCGGGCGCTGATAATTTCGATTGGGGGCGGATTCACGTTGTTAGATACCGTTGGCAAGATGATAAATGGGCTTAGTTAGTAAGCGATTATACGCGATTGATTGCTTTCGTGTTGTAGCTGCGTTGGTGATGGGTATTTCTTGTGCAAATCGGCCTTGCCGATAGTCTATAAAGAGGCTGCTAAGCTCTCTGTTTCGCTCTCTGTTTAGGCCCTTTTTTAGCGCTTAATTTGGTGGATAAATCGGCATCTATTCGCTGTGTAGCATAGCGGTCAAAATAACAGCGAATGAGGGCCTATTTAGGTGGCTAAAACTGCCATTAACACTGACATTATTGCAGTCTGTTGTGGTATCATCGCGGGCTTTATTCAAGTCAATTATTGAGCTTTTTATTCATCTTTATTTTCAAAGGTGTAAGCAAGGGGAAACGTGTTTTATGGGTGAGATAGCGAAAGAAATTCTACCCGTTAATATCGAAGAAGAACTGAAAAAATCTTATCTCGATTACGCCATGAGCGTTATTGTTGGTCGAGCCTTGCCTGATGTTCGCGATGGTTTAAAACCGGTGCATCGCCGCGTTTTACATGCCATGAATGAGCTCAAAAACGATTGGAATAAGGGCTATAAGAAATCCGCAAGGGTTGTCGGCGATGTTATTGGTAAATACCATCCGCACGGTGATTCGGCGGTTTACGATACGATTGTTCGTATGGCGCAGCCGTTTTCATTGCGTTATATGTTGGTCGATGGTCAGGGTAACTTCGGTTCGATCGATGGTGATTCACCGGCGGCGATGCGTTATACCGAAATTCGCATGTCAAAAATCGCCCATGAGTTACTGGCCGATCTCGACAAAGAGACCGTTGATTACGTGTCTAACTACGATGGCACGGAAACTATTCCTGAGGTTATGCCTACCCGTGTACCTAACTTGCTGGTTAATGGCTCGTCAGGTATTGCTGTTGGTATGGCCACCAATATTCCGCCGCATAACTTAGTTGAAGTGGTTAAGGCGACATTGGCGTTAATTGATAATCCTGAGTTGGATATCGATGGCTTAATGGAGTTTTTACCGGGCCCTGATTTCCCAACAGCCGGCATCATTAACGGCCGTGCAGGTATTGTTCAAGCTTATCGCACCGGTCGTGGTCGAATTTATGTTCGCGCCCGTGTTGAGGTTGAAGTTAACGAAAAGACCAAGCGCGAAACAATTATTATTCATGAGCTGCCTTATCAGGTAAACAAGGCGCGATTAATCGAAAAAATTGCCGAGCTGGTTAAAGATAAAAAAATTGAAGGCATATCTGAGCTGCGTGATGAGTCTGATAAAGACGGTATGCGCGTCGTTATCGAGCTTCGTCGTGGTGAGCTAGGCGAAGTTGTTATTAATAATTTGTATGCTCAAACGCAGCTCGAAAATGTGTTTGGTATCAATATTGTTGCCTTGGTCGATGGTCAGCCGAAAATATTAAACTTAAAAGACCTGCTTGAGTGTTTTATTAAGCATCGTCGCGAAGTGGTTACGCGTCGAACGGTTTATTTGTTGAAAAAAGCAAGAGAGCGCGGCCATATTTTAGAAGGTTGGGCTATTGCTTTAGCGAATATTGATCCGATTATTGCTTTAATTAAGTCATCTCCAAGTTCTGCCGAAGCGAAAGAAAAGCTAATGGCTAATCCGTGGTTGCCTGGCAGCGTAATGGAAATGTTAGAGCGAGCCGGTGACGCAGCATGTCGTCCCGATGAGTTACCAGCGAACTTTGGTTTGCACAACGGTGAATATCATTTGTCGCCTGTTCAGGCGCAAGCCATTCTTGATTTGCGTCTTCATCGCCTTACGGGTATGGAGCATGAGAAGTTATTGCTAGAGTTTAGTGAGCGTCTTGAGCAGATTTCTGGTTATCTTGAGATATTGGGTGATCCTACGCGTTTGCTTACCGTTATTCGTGAAGAGCTAGCCGATTTGGTTCTAAATTTTGGTGATGAGCGTCGAACTGAAATCACAGCGAGTAAGCGTGATCTTACGGTTGAAGACTTAATTACAGAAGAAGATCGTGTCGTGACCATTTCTCATGGTGGCTATGCTAAATCGCAGCCATTGGCTGATTATCAAGCGCAGCGTCGCGGTGGAATGGGCAAATCGGCCACTTCAGTCAAAGATGAAGATTTTGTTGAGCATTTGTTAATTGCCAATACCCACAATACGATTTTGTTGTTTTCGAATGTCGGTAAAGTCTATTGGATGAAGGTATTCCAAATTCCTGTTGCAGGGCGTAATTCTCGTGGTCGTCCAGTGGTTAACTTATTGCCATTAGATGAAGGCGAGCGAATTACATCCATTTTGCCTGTTGCAGAGTATACAGAAGGGCACTTTATCTTTATGGCTACGGCCAGTGGTACGGTTAAGAAAACAGCCCTAACCGATTTTGCGCGTCAGCGAAGTGTTGGTTTAAGAGCGTTAGAGCTTGACGAAGGTGATGTATTAATTGGTACAGCGATTACTGATGGCGAATCAGATGTTGTATTAGTGAGCAGCGCTGGTAAAGCCGTTCGCTTCCGCGAATCAGAAGTAAGAGCCATGGGTCGAACGGCGCGCGGTGTGCGTGGTATTCGCCTTGATGAGGGGCAGCGTTTAATCTCGCTAATGATTCCAAAGCCTGAAGGTCGTGTGCTAACGGTCAGTGAGAATGGCTACGGTAAACGAACAGCTATTGATGAGTTCCCCGTTAAAGGTCGAGGCACGCGTGGTGTTATTGGCATGCAAACATCAGAGCGTAATGGTCAGTTGGTCGGTGCTATTCAGGTCACATCAGGTGATCAAATGATGCTGATTAGTGATCAAGGCACATTGGTTCGCTGTCGCACAGATGAAGTCTCTGAGTTAGGTCGAAACACACAAGGTGTGCGTGCGATTCGTCTTAAAGAGGGTGAGTCATTAATGAATGTAGCGCGTATTGATGAGCCAGAAGAGGAAGATTTAGTGATAGATGCTGAGTCAGAATCGGCTGTTGAGTCTGAGTCTACTGTTGCATCAGAAGCGAATGCTAGCGAAGCAGCAAGTGATGAAGTTAAATCAGATACACCTAATGCTGATGATTCAGCATCAGAAGAATAATTATTTTTTAACGCGTAGTTAACACTTAAATGCAGTGAAAGCTGGTATGAAGTTAGCGCGTTTAATTAGGAGAAAAGTAGTAAATGAGTCGTCTTTTTAATTTTTGTGCCGGTCCTGCGGCATTACCTGAAGCGGTTTTAAGTCAAGCGCAAAGCGAATTACTCGATTGGCGTAGTAAGGGCTTGTCGGTGATGGAAATGAGTCACCGCAGTGCAGAGTTTGTTGAAATTGCCGAAACCGCCGAGGCGGATTTGCGCGAGTTAATGAATATTTCTGATGACTATGCCGTGTTATTTTTACAAGGCGGAGCTACCCAACAATTTTCGGCGGCGCCACTTAATTTGCTTGGCGATAAAACCACAGCCAATTATGTTAATACGGGGCAGTGGTCTAAAAAAGCGATTAAAGAAGCTAAGCGCTATTGCGATGTGAAAGTAGTTGCGAGCAGTGAAGATAATAATTTTGCTTCTATCCCTGCTTTTGATACTTGGGATATTGACGAAAATGCGGCTTACTTGCATTACACGCCAAATGAAACAATTGGTGGTGTAGAGTTTTTCTGGACGCCAGAAGTGAGCATGCCAATAGTTGCTGATATGTCATCAACTATTTTATCTCGTCCAATTGATGTGAATAAATTTGGTGTCATTTATGCTGGCGCGCAAAAAAATATTGGTCCATCGGGACTAACCATTGTTCTTGTTCGCAAAGACTTATTAGGCAAGGCAAGCCCGTTAGCGCCTTCTATGCTAGATTATAAAGTACATGCCGATGCAGGCTCTATGTCAAATACGCCACCGGCTTACGGTTGGTACATGGCAGGTTTAGTTTTTAAATGGCTAAAAGAGCAGGGTGGTTTAACCGCTATAGAAGCAATGAATCGTCGTAAGTATGAAAAGCTTTATGGCTTTATTGATGCAAATGATTTTTATGCTAACCCAGTTGAGTTGCAAAGTCGGTCATCAATGAATGTGCCGTTTACCGTTGGCGACAGCAGCTTAGATAAATTATTTTTGCAGCAATCTGAGCAGGCAGGGTTATTAAACTTAAAAGGTCATCGTTCAGTCGGTGGTATGCGCGCATCCATTTATAACGCGGTATCAGAAACAGCTGTTGATGCATTAATTTCGTTTATGGACGATTTTGCAAAAACGAATGGCTAACTCCTTCACCGCTGTTATGGCGGTGATAATTTATTTTACTGCGTACTGATTATCATGAGCAAAGACGACTTACAGAGTTTACGAGGCGAGATTGATCAAATTGATCAGCAAATCCAGCGCTTAATCAATGAGCGTGCTGGCTGTGCGAAACGTGTGGCCGATGTTAAGTTAGCGTCGGTTGATACCAATGTCGAAGTGCCTTTGTTTTATCGTCCAGAACGTGAAGCTCAAGTGTTGCGTAAAGTGATGGAGCGCAATGAAGGCCCGTTAGATGGGAAAGAAGTTGCCCATATTTTTCGCGAAATCATGTCGGCTTGTCTTGCGTTAGAGCAGCCCATGGAGATTGCTTATCTTGGTCCGCAGGGTACGTTTACTCAGGCAGCGGCCTTAAAGCATTTTGGTCATTCAGTGATTACCCGTCCGTTTGCCAATATCGCTGAAGTCTTTGAAGCGGTAGAGCGCAAAAATTGTCATTACGGTGTCGTACCAGTCGAAAACTCTACTGAAGGCATGGTGACACATACACTTGATAACTTTATTAATTCGCCACTAAAGATTTGTGGTGAGCTTGAATTACCCATAGCCCTTAACTTGTTAGTAAAAGGCAGTGTTGCCGATACGCAGATAACAAAAATTTGTGCGCATCAGCAAGCGCTTGCACAGTCTCGACATTGGCTACAACAGCATTATCCTAAAATAGAAGTGCAAGCAGTTAGCTCTAATGGTGAGGCTGCCAGAATAGCCTCAGAAGATGCGAGCATTGCTGCGATTGCAGGTGATCTTGCTGCCGAGCATTATGAGCTTTCTTGTCTGGCGTCTAACATCCAAGATTATGCTGAAAATACGACGCGTTTTTTAGTCATCACCCATGATGAAGTTGAAGCGAGCGGCGAAGATAAAACCTCTATTATTGTTTCTACTCGTAACGTACCCGGTGCGTTATTTAAGTTACTTGCGCCGTTAGAAGCCGAAGGTATTAGTTTAACGCGTATCGAAACAAGACCGTCGCGCACAGAAAACTGGGCCTATGTGTTTTTTATGGAATTTCAAGGCCATCACCAAGACCCTGCGGTTAAGCGTGTTATTGATGCTATCGCAGAGCAGTCATTTTTTGTAAAAGTACTTGGCTCGTATCCGGCAGCCGTTATTTAAGGCTCGGCTATTTCGGCCATAAGTACGGCGACTATTGAACACTCTAATTAGAGCATATTAATTAATCATGACATCTCCTTTCATTACATTGGCGCGTCCTGCTATTCAGTCTATGCAGGCCTATCAGGTTGGTAAGCCTATAGAAGAGGCTCGCCGCGAATTAGGTATTGATCATTTTATTAAGTTGGCAAGTAATGAAAACCCTCGTGGTCCGTCGCCATTAGTATTAGCAGCATTAGCGACAGCGTCGCAAGAAATTAATCGTTATCCCGATGGTAATGGTTTTTACTTAAAAAAAATATTAGCCGAGCGACACGGTGTTGATGCGGCTTCTATTACTTTGGGGGCGGGCTCTAACGACATACTTGAGTTGATTGCTAGCGCCTATTTAGACAGTGATACATCTGCAGTTTATTCTGAATATGGTTTTTTAGTTTATGCTCTAGCGACCGCACGTTCTGGGGCTGAGTCTATTGTTGTTGATGCCTGTAATTATGGCCATGACCTTGCTGCAATGGCTGCCGTGGTAAAAGATAATACGCGTGTCATTTATATTGCTAATCCTAATAATCCTACCGGTACTTACACTAATCATAATGATTTAGTGGCATTGTTAGATTCTGTTCCTGCATCGGTACTTGTGGTGTTAGATGAGGCCTATTGTGAATATATTAATAAGGCCGACTATCCTGATGGCATCGCTTTACAAAAACGTTATGCCAATTTAATTATTACACGCACTTTTTCTAAGGCTTATGGCTTAGGCGGTTTACGTGTTGGCTACTCGATATCTGATCCAGTTATTGCCGATATGCTTAATCGTGTTAGGCAGCCGTTTAATGTGACTTCATTATCTTTAGCTGCTGCACAAGCGGCGTTAGATGACGAAGCTTATTTAGCTGAGTCTGTTGCTTTAAATGATGCCGGTATGCAGCAATTAGAATCTGGCTTTACTCATTTAGGGCTTAATTATATTGAGTCTGCGGCGAATTTTATTACTTTTGAAACGTCGTGTTTGGCGAGTGAAATAAATCAGCAATTGTTGCAGCTGGGCGTTATTGTTAGGCCGGTTGCTAATTATGGCTTGGTTAATCACTTGCGTGTCAGTATTGGCTTAGAAGATGAAAATACGCAATTCCTGCAAGCGTTAACGCAGATACTCGAAACATCAAAGTCGGATAAATAGTTATGATTATATTTGAGCGTTTGGTGGTTCTCGGTGTTGGTCTAATGGGCGGCTCACTTGCATTGGCAGCTAAAAAAGCCGGTGTGGTCGGTACAGTTGTAGGCTGGAGTCGAACAGAGGCGACGCTACAAACTGCATTAGCCAATGGTGTGATTGATTCTGCTGAGCTAGATTTGGCTGCGGCATTAAAAGGTGCCGATTGTGTGGTGGTAGCAACGCCTACTATTTTAGCCGAAACGATAATGATTCAGGCCTTAGAGCTTTTGCCTTCAACGGTAGCGGTAACCGATGTAGCCAGTGTAAAAGGCAATATAGCCGATGCCTTAACAGGACATTTTGATAAAGTGCCGAGCAATGCCATTTTGGGGCATCCTATTGCAGGCTCAGAACAGAGCGGTGTGAGTGCGGCAAAAGATGATCTTTATCAAAATCATCGTGTGATATTAATTAATGATCCTGCGTCTAGTCCACAAACGGATCCAGTATTACTCACCAAGGTGAGTCAGTTGTGGCAAGCCGTTGGCGCTGAAGTATTTGAGATGACAGTTTCTGAGCACGATCATGTGTTGGCGTTAACGAGTCATTTGCCGCATCTGCTGGCTTATGCCTTAGTGGCGCAGCTGTCTAATCACAATGAGAATGTAAACGTCTTTAATTTTGCTGCGGGTGGTTTAAGAGATTTTACGCGCATTGCGAGTTCTGATCCGCGTATGTGGCGAGAAATTTTATTGGCCAATAAAACACAGTTGAGTTCATCGATTGATGATTTTGAACAATGGATAGCGCAACTTAGAACGATGCTTGATAGTAATGACGGTGATGCCTTAGAGATGGTATTCAGTGATGTCAAAAATTCGCGTGATAATTTTGTTGCTGATTTGGCTGCGCGCACTAAAAAATAAATACTTTTAAATAGACGCGGTTATAAATAGAAGTTGTTATAGATAGAAGTAAATATAGATAGAAACGCATTTTAAAAAAGTAGCGCGTAATAATAATGATATAAAATAAACGCTGCTGTATTGTATTCTTTAAATTTAGAAAGGTTAATTAACGTGAAATTCATTGCAGGTCCTGGCTTAGGTGCAAACGCGACAGACTCGAATACGGTAATCTCGGGTGATATTCGTGTTCCGGGTGATAAATCGATTTCTCATCGCTCAATTATGTTTGGTGCTATCGCTGAAGGTGATACACAGATTCATGGCTTTTTAGAGGGCGATGATGCGCTGGCAACATTGTCAGCGTTTACGGCTATGGGCGTTAGTATTGAAGGGCCAGAAAATGGCGAGGTTTTAGTGCACGGTGTTGGTATGCACGGTTTGAAGCAGCCCAGCGAACCTTTGTACTTAGGTAATTCAGGCACATCAATTCGCTTGCTAGCAGGTTTGCTCGCAGGTCAAAATTTTCCTGTTACGTTAACGGGTGATGCATCATTGTCTTCGCGACCCATGGGACGAGTGGCCGATCCATTGCGTTTAATGGGCGCTGATATTGAGACAGGAGAAAACGGTCGTCCACCGTTAATACTTAAAGGCAATAGCCAATTAAAAGGTATCGATTATATTTTGCCTATGGCGAGTGCGCAGGTGAAATCATGTGTGTTGCTTGCAGGTTTATATGCAAGCGGTGAGACATCAACGGTTGAACCTGCGCCAACGCGTGATCACTCAGAGCGTATGCTAGACGGCTTTGGTTATGAAATTAATCGTGATGGCCCTCGCGCGACATTACAAGGTGGCGGTAAGTTAAAAGCAAAAACAATTGATATTCCTGCGGATATTTCTTCAGCAGCCTTTTTTATGGTGGCGGCATCTATTGTGCCGGGTTCAGATTTACAGTTGCGACATGTGGGTATTAACCCAACACGCACAGGCGTTATTCAAATTTTAAATTTAATGGGCGCAGACATTACATTGTCTAACGAAAAAACAGTAGGTGGTGAGCCGGTTGCTGATATTCGTATTCGCTATGCCCCATTGCATGGCATTAATATTCCAGAAGCGCTTGTGCCATTAGCTATTGATGAGTTTCCAGCACTCTTTATAGCTGCGGCTTGCGCTACCGGCAAAACCGTATTGAGTGGTGCAGAAGAGTTACGTGTTAAAGAGAGTGATCGCATTCAAGCCATGGTCGATGGTTTAGTTTTATTAGGTGTCGATGCAACGGGCACAGAAGATGGTGCCATTATTGTGGGTGGCGACATCGGAGCGAATCAAACGCGTGTTGATGTTCAAAGCTGTGATGATCATCGAATTGCTATGTCATTTGCGATGGCAGGTTTACGCTCCCAGTGTGAAATCGTGATTCATGAGTGCGATAACGTAGCAACGTCGTTCCCTAATTTTGCTGCGCTAGCCACCGAAGTGGGTTTGACGCTACAAGTTCTTGCTGATTAATGCGTCCCCGATTGAGATTAAACGTATGTTGAACCCTATTATTACTGTCGATGGCCCAGGTGGCGCAGGCAAAGGCACTATTTGTAAGCGGTTAGCCGATCGGTTGAATTGGCATTTGCTCGATAGCGGAATGCTTTATCGGTTATTGGCTTTGTCTGCCATGAATCATCATGTGGCTGTCGATAATGAAGTCGCGTTAACGGTGATGGCGAGCGCTTTAGATATTAAATTTGAATCGATTGCTGGCCAAGAAGGCATTCGCGCTTGGTTAGAAGGTGAGGATGTCACCGACGCTATTCGCTCCGAAGATGTGGCTATGGCGGCATCAAAAATTGCATTACAGCCGGCAGCGCGTTCAGCATTATTGGCTAGGCAGCGAGTGTTTGCCGAGGCGCCAGGATTAGTGGCCGATGGCCGCGATATGGGCACTGTGGTGTTTGTTGATGCGCCATTAAAAGTCTATTTGACCGCATCGGTTGAAGAGAGAGCAAAGCGCCGCCATAAACAGTTGCTCGATAAGGGCCAAAGTGATACCCTCCCGCGCCTCGTTGAGGCCATAAAAGCCCGTGACGATAGCGATATGAATCGCGCTATTGCACCGCTTAAACCTGCGCCCGATGCATTGGTGATAGATAGTACCTTGAAGTCGATTGATGAAGTTTGTCAGCAGATACTAGATGAAGCCGAAAAACGAGGCCTTTTGTAAGAAATATAAAGGGCTTTAGTAAGATGTAACAAGATATAACGTATTGATTTTTATAGAAATATAGCGATTGATGCACAAACCGCGTCGGTAATTGGCTTTACGCCAGCATGCTTATTACCGGCTTAATTAAACAGCTCCATGCCGCTGGGTGCATGGACCGGGACAGTACAGCCAAGTATCGAACCTATGTTCGCTGCTTATAGCGCCGTCTGACCCTCATATAGGTTATTCACTATGAGCGAAAGCTTTGCAGATTTATTCGAAGAAAGTTTAAAAACCATTGAAATGCACCCTGGTGCCATAATCACAGGTGTCGTACTCGACGTCGATAGTGATTGGGTAACGGTTCACGCCGGTCTTAAATCAGAAGGCGTTATTCCACGCGGTGAATTTTTAGATGAAAGCGGTGAGTTTTCCGTTGAAATCGGCGACATGGTTCAAGTTGCATTAGAAGCTGTTGAAGATGGCTTTGGTGAAACGAAACTTTCTCGTGAAAAGGCCAAACGTGCCGAAGCGTGGAAAACGCTTGAAGCTGCGTTTGAGTCAGAAGAAGTTATTACTGGTGTTATCAATGGCAAGGTCAAAGGCGGCTTTACAGTTGATGTTAAAACCATCCGTGCATTCCTACCGGGTTCTTTGGTCGATGTTCGCCCGATTCGCGACACCGCTCACTTAGAAGGTAAGCCACTAGAATTTAAAGTTATTAAACTGGATGCTAAGCGCAATAACGTTGTGGTTTCTCGCCGCGCCGTTATGGAGCAAGCGAACAGTGTTGAGCGTGATCAATTGCTCGAGACATTGGAAGAAGGTCAGCGCGTTAAAGGTGTCGTTAAGAACCTTACCGATTACGGTGCTTTTGTTGACTTAGGCGGTATTGATGGTCTACTTCACATTACAGATATGGCTTGGAAGCGCATTAAGCACCCAAGCGAAATCGTAACTGTTGGTGACGAGATCGAAGTTAAGATCTTGAAATTTGATCGTGAGAAGAATCGCGTATCTCTGGGCTTGAAACAATTAGGTGATGATCCATGGGGCGATATCAAAGGTCGTTACCCAGAAAAGACTATTGTTAAAGGTGTTATCACTAACTTAACTGATTACGGTTGCTTTGCTGAATTAGAAAGCGGCGTTGAAGGTCTAGTACACGTTTCTGAAATGGATTGGACTAACAAAAACGTACATCCTTCAAAAATCGTCAACTTGGGTGATGAAGTAGAAGTGATGATTCTTGATATTGATGAAGAGCGTCGCCGTATTTCGCTTGGCATCAAACAGTGTCAACAGAATCCTTGGGATGCATTTGGTTCAATTCATGCCAAAGGCGATAAAATCTCAGGTACGATTAAGTCGATCACTGATTTCGGTATCTTTATCGGACTCGACGGCAACATCGATGGCTTAGTTCACTTGTCTGATATCTCTTGGACAGAAACGGGCGAAGACGCCGTTCGCGGATACAACAAAGGCGATGAAATCGAGACAGTGATTCTTGCTATCGATTCTGAGCGTGAGCGTATTTCGTTAGGTGTTAAGCAGCTTGAAGAAGATCCGTTCTCTGACTTTGTTGCTGATAATGACAAAGGCAAGATCGTTAAAGGCACCGTTAAATCAATGGATGCGAAAGCAGCTATTATCGATTTAGGTGGCGATATCGAAGGAACGCTTAAAGGCTCTGAAATTTCTCGTGAGAAAGTTGAAGATGTCCGTAATGTTCTGAAAGAAGGCGAAGAGCTTGAAGTTAAAGTGATCAGCGTTGATCGCAAAAACCGAGTAATTGGTCTTTCTATTAAAGCGAAAGATGTAGCTGATGAGCAAGAAGCGATGCGCCAGCACCGTGATGCCGAGCCAGCACCTGCCGCTTCAGCAACAACCATTGGCGATTTAATTAAAGCCAAAATGGACGATAAATAGTCAATCTGACTGTTTGTTTCTGTTAGACGCCACCAGAAGTCAGCGTACTTCTGGTGGTAATCTAACGCTTCTCCCCTCTATTTAATCGAATTTTTTCCAAAATATGATGAAAATCAGTGTCTTGCTGATCAACATCGGTATTGTGCCAACAATTTTAATGTGCTTTTATGTGGAACAGATCGCAACCTTGGCTATACTCATTAGCTAAGACCGCAAGTGTTTGCTTGCAACTACGCTCTGAAACTGGGTATTTAGGACAAGATCATGACTAAATCTGAATTAATTGAACGCATTGCTGCGCGTCAAATACAGCTTTCGACTAAAGATGTCGAGCTAGCCGTTAAGTGTGTGATAGACCAAATGGTTAATGGGCTGGCATCGGGTAAGCGTATTGAAATTCGTGGTTTTGGCAGCTTTAGCCTTCATTACCGTGCTGCACGCGTTGGCCGCAACCCTAAAACGGGTGAGCAGGTTCAGTTAGCGGGCAAGCATGTACCGCATTTTAAGCCAGGTAAAGAGATGCGAGATCGAGTCAATGATAGTTTGAATCGCTTTCAAGCGACGTACTTTAACCCTTAATTGTTTATAGGGAGTCAATTTTGGCCCCTAGCTTTTCCCTCGCTGCATAAAGCTATCTCTCTATCTAAGCTAGAGGCTTTCAAATTGAGAGCCTAATATCGTTCATTTTTTCTCCGTTTTAGCCTTATTCATATTTCTATGTATTCCTTAACCTAATCAGTGCATTTTGTTAGTCATCTGCGTTTATCGCTGCATTGCTGGTCAATTAATCGATTATTTTTACTCATAGAGTAATGTACTTAGGCGCTGGACGGTTATAATGATGTTTTTGTTCTGCAACCATCGAGCGTCTTATGCGTATCTTAAAAACCATCTTTTTGGTCATTATGGCTATTTTGGTTTTTGTTCTGAGTTTAGCGTTTATTACGCATAACCAGACCCCTATAGGTATTAACCTTTTGTGGACGCAACTCCCTGAACTGGCGGTTTCTAGCTGGTTAATTATTTTCTTTGTAGTGGGTGGGCTTTTCGGTTTGGCCGTATCTTCCTTAATGCTAATAAAAGAAAAGCAGGCACGTTTACGAGTTGAGAAACGGCTACGCACCACTTCAAAATTAATGACCGGACAAACCTCTTAGCTCATGGTCGATATTGCATTCATTGCGCTAGTTACTGTGGCGATTGGCATCGGTTATCTTCTGGGGCGTCGCTCATTAAAAAAAACCGCTGCAGATTCTTTTCCGCTATCGCTTAACAAGACATATTTCCAAGGCTTAAATTACCTGCTGAATGAACAGCCAGATAAAGCCGTTGATGCTTTTGTTGAATCTCTGGATGTGAATGCGAATACGCTCGAAACCCATTTAGCATTGGGTAAGCTTATGCGTAAGCAAGGACAGGTCGATCGCGCTATTCGGATACATCAAAATTTATTGGCGCGGCCTCAATTAGATATTGCCGATCAGCATCAAGTGCATTTAGAGTTGGCGCGAGATTTTATGGCTGCTGGCTTATTAGATAGAGCCGAAATGCTGTTGAAAGAGGTGATCGCCGAGTCGACAGATTTACGCGGTATTGCTCAGCGGTATTTGCTGGATATTTTTCAAGACGAGAGGGAATGGTCTGATGCTATTCAGGTGGCTGAAGCGTTAGTTAGCAGTCGCTATGTAAAATCAGCACCAAATAAGCGCCGAACGCTGGTGCAAATGATTAGCCATTTTTATTGTGAGCTAGCTGAAGAAGCCAATCAGAAAAACGATTCTGCCATGGCGAGAAAATATTTAGATAAAGCGTTGTTGTCAGATAAAACCTCGATAAGAGCCGCATTGTTAATGGGCGCTTTAGAAAATCAAGATGGCCGACATAAACAAGCTATCAAAGTGTTATCGCGAGCGATAACACAAAACCCTTCACTGATGTCTGAGTGCTTACCTGAATTATATAAAGCCTATGTTGCGGTGGACCCCATAGGCGGTTTTAATCAGGTATTAAGCTTTGTTGAATCACAAGTTACTCAACATCCATCGATTACTGCCTTGTTGTTTATGGTCGACCAATTATTAATTCGTGCTGAAAGCGAACCCTCACGGCAGCAGCAAGCACATGATTTATTGTCACGCTACTTACAAGATCGTCCTTCGTTAGCGGGTTTAAATAAAGTCATAAGCCTGCAGATTCCAAGTTTGAGCCCTGATGTAGCGAGTGATGTGGTTTCGCTTCAAAGCTTAGTTCAGCGGTTAATAGAAAAGCGTTTAAATTATCAATGCACCAGCTGCGGCTTTGCAGGTAGACAATTGCATTGGCGCTGCCCTAGCTGTAAAAGCTGGGATCAAATGGAGCATGTTAAGGCTGTAGAGGCCAATTGATAGCTTGTTTTAATTGAAGTCTTATTCTTATTATAAAATGTGTAGATAAAATTTATGAATTCAACGGTTGTTACTAATAATACTGAGATAAAAAGTCCTTTTATTGTTGCCTTTGACTGCGCTGATTTAGCAGCGGCTAATCATTTAGCCGATCAATTATCACCGCAGTTATGCCGAGCCAAAGTAGGTAAAGAATTATTTACCGCCTGTGGTATGGCGGTTATTGATATGTTGCATAGCAAGGGCTATGAAGTTTTTCTGGATCTTAAATATCATGATATTCCTACCACCGTAGCTAAAGCAGTGGCGGTTGTTGCTAACGCCGGTATCTGGATGGTGAATGTACATGCTAGTGGAGGCCATCGAATGATGAGCGCAGCAATAGATGCTGCTTCACAAACTAACAAAACGCATTTAATTGCGGTGACAGTATTAACCAGTATGACCGATGAAGATTTACAATTAACAGGCGTTACTCGTTCGGTTGAAGAGCAAGTAATGTTTTTAGCCGATAGTGCAAAGAGCGCAGGCCTTAATGGCGTAGTGTGTTCGGCGCAAGAAGCGCAGCAATTACGTGCGTGTTGCGGTAAAGATTTTTTATTAGTGACGCCAGGCATTAGACCCGCGAATGCCGTTGCGGATGATCAGCGTAGAACATTAACGCCTCGAGAAGCTATTGATGCAGGCAGTGATTATCTTGTAGTGGGCCGCCCAATTACACAAGCGGACGACCCATTACAAGCGCTTCAAGAGATGCTAGCGTCTCTTGATTAAACGGCTTCAGCGTTAATCCGCGGCAGCCGACATTAACTCCTGCTTGCCATCATCTTGTTGCTGATTTTTATGAGCCGCGCGTTGCCGTCCCAATAGCCCAATGCATGCAGTACTGAACAGCCACAATGAAGCGGGCAATGGCACGGACGATACTTGAAAGTCTTGCCCATTATTGACGCCACCTAAACTTGCGGTATCGACTGCCCAATTAAAATCGTCACTCATATTGCCGCTGCCTTGTCGCTGCAATGACCATCCAATAGGCGAATCGGGTAGTTCTACTAAACCAATATCGATACTCGTTAAGCCATTAGCCGCTCCTTCAGTTGCTATTAAACTACCTTCATAGCTAATGAAGTCCAGTACCTCGCCTTGTTCATTCACTAAAGCAAAAGCATCGGCCGGACCATTTTGAATACCTGTCGTCGCAAAGCCAAGAACGCCATAGCCATTATCTAAATCACTAATAACGCCGTTTAAATCAAGGCTTTTATAAACCTCACCGTTGGAGCCGTTATAAAATAAAAGTTGCCAGTTTTCTAAGTTTGTTCCGGCAATAGCGGCAATTTCTAAACCCTCACCACTATCAGTACCGTTATTATCATAGTGAAACTCATTGATAAAAACCGGTGCGGCTATAGCTGCATGACTTAACGAAAATGTAGTGATTAAGCCAATAATACTGCGTTTAAAAAAACGGCTTTTGGGTTTTTCGATGACCCGAAAAATCGTTCGCCGATACGGTGTTGGTTTGGATTTTAATGCGGATGAAAATGGGAATGGTCGTGCAGATAATAGTTTCGTCATCATAACTTCCTCCTTGATTGACGTAGAATGCCAAGCCTCCATGGCCAGACAGAACACACTATAGGGCCTACACAAAAATTGTACAACTGGTTTTTATTTATGCTAGCATTGCTTCACAATTTTTTGCTAGTGTGTTTTATACGAGCTGCTCATACAGAAAAGCATACCTCGTAAGTAGGTAGGTAGCTAAGTAAGTAAGTAAGTAAGTAAGTAAAAAATTGTGCCATGCTGGCGGGATTGCCAGTTAATTTTAAGCGCCTTTTCTATAAGGTGCTTTTGACAAGGAGTTGTTACCATGAAAGTTATTTTTTCTATCTTCGTTTTATTCATTAGTTTATCGAGTCTTACCTTGCCGAGTTATGCCGCAGAAAAAACGGCAAACAAAGTTACCCCAAGGGCTCAGCAGCTTGCACCCGCGACCATTAATATTAATACCGCTTCGGCCCAGCAATTAGCTGATCAGTTGGTGGGTGTTGGTATTTCAAGAGCGACGGAAATTGTTGCTTATCGAAAAGCTAATGGTTCATTTCAACATGCCAATGATCTTGTCGCTATTAAAGGTATTGGTGAGAAAACGGTTAAGCGTAATCAATCGAAAATACGTTTAAAATAGTTATTTTAAATAACGGGCGCTGCTTTAGATTACATTGGTTAATATGTGTCTAAGTAGCGCTTCTTATCGATGGTTTTCAGTGGTTCCACTGGTCTTAAAAGCCTGTTATCGTAGCCAATATTTTTTTGTATGAGCGTTTTTGATCTTGCGTATTTAGCCAGCGAGTGAAAAAGGCGGTCTAGCATTTAATTTTAAAAGCGATAGGGCCACACATGACTGTTTATGATGTTTTTAATGGCGATGCAGATGGCATCTGTGCATTACTTCAGTTACGCCATGCCGAGCCGATTCAATCAGAGCTGATTACCGGCGTTAAACGAGATATCAAATTATTGACACAAGTTGATGCCGCTTTGGGTGATCAAGTCAATGTGCTTGATGTTTCAATGGATAAAAATAAAGCCGATGTTCTTCGTATCCTTGATGCGGGAGCGAGTATTTTTTACTGTGATCATCATGTGGCTGGTGATATTCCTTCGCATCCGAATTTGTCGGCATTAATTAATCCGGCGGCTGATGTTTGTACCAGTCTTTTAATTAATGGTCGGCTTCACGGTGCATTAAGCCATTGGGCTATTGTCGGTGCCTTTGGTGACAATTTAAAAAATAGCGCGCAAGCCTTGGCACGAACTACCGATTTAACTAATGAGCAATTAGTTCTTTTAGAGAATCTGGGTATTTATATTAATTATAACGGCTACGGTGCCAGTCTTGCCGATTTACACTTTGAGCCTGCAGATTTATATCGCTTACTCTCTCACTATCGTAATCCGTTAGATTTTATTGAAGATGATGCCACTCATTTCAATCGGCTTGAGAATGGCTATCAAGATGATATGAGCAAAGCGAAAGGCGCTGATACTTTAAGATCGACGAGTACCTCAGCGGCATTTTTATTACCTGATGAAAAATGGGCACGTCGGGTGAGTGGCGTTTACGGTAATGATCTGGCTAATCAATATCCCGATCGTGCGCATGCAGTGTTAACATCACGTCCAGACGGAAGTTATCTTGTGAGTGTGCGAGCACCTTTAAATAACAAAACCGACGCCGACACCTTGTGTATGGAGTTTCCAACCGGCGGTGGTCGTAAAGCAGCAGCGGGTATTAATGCTTTACCCGCTAATATGCTCGAGCCGTTTTTGGATCGTCTGGATAGTATTTATCGCTAACGTGTTATTTTAAAAAAACACCTAAGCCCTTTAATTAATCACTGTGAGCCGAAAAAGGAAGTGATGTGGATATAGCATCTTATCTTGCCATAGCAGCCGTATTGGTTTGCTTCTCTGCGCTTGTTTTTACGCGTTACGCTGCCGACATTGTATTAATGGGTGGTGTTACGGCGTTATTGGTTATGGGTGTTATCACGCCTATAGAGGCGCTATCTGGCTTTGCCAATCAAGGCATGATTACCGTAGCTATGTTGTTTATTGTTGCTCAAGGGTTATCAAAGACCGGCGGTGCGGCATGGTTAGCTGGTAGCCTGCTGGGTCGGCCGTCGACTATTGGTTGGGCGCAGCTACGCTTAATGCTGCCTGTGGCTACACTCAGCTCTGTGGTCAATAACACACCGGTTGTAGCGATGATGATTCCAGCCGTTATGGATTGGGCCAAACGCAATCAATTTGCGGTTTCACAACTCATGATGCCTCTTAGCTATGCTGCGATTATTGGTGGCGCTTGTACGCTTATAGGCACCAGCACCAATTTAGTTGTTGATGGTATGTTGCGAGCACATTATCGCGCGGCAGGTGCCGAAGAATCCTATCAGCTGGGTATTTTTGATTTGGCTTGGGTCGGTATTCCTTGCGTCATAGTGACGCTCGTCTACGTCTATTTTGTTAGTCCGCTTTTACTGCCCAAAAAAACCAGTAGTAGCGAGAGACAATTTGGAGATACTCGCCAATACACGGTTGAAATGTTAGTAGAGCCTGCAAGTCCATTAGTAGGACAAACTGTAGAGTCTGCCGGTTTAAGAAGTTTGCCGGGTGTGTTCTTAGTTGAAATTCAACGCAGCGGACATTTAATTACTGCCGTTGGCCCAGCTCAAGAGTTACACGCTAATGATAGGCTCGTCTTTGCTGGTAATGTTGAATCTGTTGTCGATTTACAAAAAATGCGAGGTTTGAGGCCTGCAGATGATCAAATCTTTAAACTTGATTCAGAAAGATCACAGCGACATTTAGTTGAGGTAGTGATTTCTAATAGCTTTCCTCAGGTCGGTAAAACAGTGAAAGAGGGACGTTTTCGCTCGACTTATGGTGCCGCTATTATTGCTGTAGCCAGAGAAGGGCAGCGTATTAAAAGTCGCATAGGTGATATCACCTTGAAGCCCGGTGATACATTATTAATAGAAGCCGGACGATCTTTTGAGCGGCAGCAACGATATGTTAGAGATTTTTTGTTGGTCAGAAAAATTGATGACTATAGCCCCGTCTCTCATGAGCGAATGGGTATAGCGTTAACTATTTTCCTCGTCATGGTTATATTGGCCGCCACGAGTATTTTGTCCATGCTTGAGGCTTCTATGTTGGCTGCTGGTGCCATGATTCTGACGCGTTGCACGCAGTCAGAAGAGGCGAGGCGAAGTATTGATTGGCAGGTACTTATTGTTATTGGTGCCTCTATTGCTTTAGGTACCGCATTAGAGAAGACGGGTGTAACGCTTTCGATTGCTCAGCACTTTGTTAGTACGGTGGGTCAGTCACCTCATGCGGCGCTCATTATGCTGTTTGTTTTAGTTGCAGGTTTTTCGGCACTAATATCGAATGTAGCAGCGGCTGTATTGTTATTCCCTGTAGCAGCTGCCATTAGTGTCGAGCTTAATGTCGATATAATTCCCATGGCCATTACATTGATGATTGCCGCTTCAGCGAGTTTCTCTACACCCATCGGTTATCAAACCAATTTAATGGTTTATGGTCCAGGTGAATACCGTTTTGTCGATTTTTTAAAAATGGGTGTTCCTCTAACGATTTTGGTTGGCGTTACAACGGTATTACTAGTACCTATTATCTGGCCTTTTTAGATCGGGTAGCTTGTTCAAAAAAGTTCAAAAGCTTCATGCCATAAATATTTATTATTTGATGCCCGTATTTATTCCCTTACTTGCTTCCGCGCCTTTTCCGTACTGTCTTAGTATGCGCTCGCTTGATCGATTCGTTATCTACCTCCGGTTTTTTTATTACTTATATTTAATCTTTGGGGGGTATTCTGTCTCCATTCAGTCACCTTCAATATTCATAATATTGTTGTATTTACTTGTCTTTAAATAGTCTTTTTACAGTTTCAGGCTGCTGGCGCAATCTAACGTAATTTTTTAGCTATGAATATTTTCAAATACATATTTAATGGTCTATTGTTAAAACCTGAATGAAAAAAACGTCAGTTAAACCTATTAATTATCGTTAGTTGTATTAAAAACCGCATAATTGCTTGATTTTTGATCTATTGATCACTTATTATGCAGCTCGTCTGTGATAGAGCGCAAAGTTAATACAATAATAATCGAACCAAGGATCATTATGTCTTCGTCTTCACCAAAATCGTTATCTGTATTAAAAGCATTGGTTGCCGCCTCATTGCTAAGTATGACTCAAGTAGGATCGGCTGAAACCTTGCTCGATGTATACCGCGATGCTATCAAACATGACCCAAGCTTTGCGAAGACTTTAGCTGAGTGGGATATTGCGGTCGCTGATCAAAAAATTGCTAAGGGCAATATTCGCCCCAATGCTAATGCTTCAGCGCGAATGAATCAGACTTCGCGTGATTACGATAGTCAGGCGGCGGCTAACGGAATTACTCTTGATGACGAGTTTTCAGAAACTAATTGGCAGGTATCGGTTACTCAGCCAGTCGTTGATATGCCTAAATGGCATGAATACAAAAGAAGTAAAACAACTTTTAAAATGGCTGAATCAGCCATGGAGTCAGATAAGCAGGCATTAATTGTTAGAACAGTAGAAGGTTACTTAAAAGTATTGCATGCGAAAAACCTTCTTAGAGCGGTTGCTGGTGAAGAAGCGTCAGTGAAGCAGCAATTGGTTGAAGTTCAGAAACGTTTTGATGCTGGCATCATAGCCTTAACGGATGTGTTAGAAGCGCAGTCAATTCATGATGCAACGGTTATTCGTCGTATTCAAGCTGAAAGTACTAAAGAAAATGCTTTTGAAGATTTGCGTACTCTGACTTCTTTCTCTTACCAGCGCATTGATGATATTAGCGTTGACCTTCCAATGCTTTCTCCACAGCCTGCTAACGAAGAGCTGTGGATTGAGAGAGCTTTTGCTCATAATCCTGAAATAGAAAAAGCAAGACAGAATTTAGTGAGCATTGAGCAGCGTTATAAAGCGGTTCACTCTAAACGTTTACCTACAGTGAATGCTGTATTACAGCATCTTAATCAAGATGGTGCAGCTGATCCTGCATTAGGTTCTGGCTATACTGAAACGTCTATAGGGCTAGCACTTAATTGGAATTTATATGATGGCGGAAAACGATCGCCGATGATTAAAAAAGCCAAAGCTGAAGTGGCTGTTGCACAATCTGAGTTACGAAAGATTGAGTTAGAAATAGACAGTAAAACACGTAATAAATTACGTTCATTGAATTCAGACGTAGGTCGTGTTGATGCTGGTCGAGTTGCTATTGAAAGTGCGTCTACTGCATTGCGTGCTGTATCTGCGGGTTATGAAGCCGGTAATCGAGGCATCGTAGATTTATTACAAGCACAGCAGCGTTTATATGCCGCTGAATATAATTTTTCAGAAGCTCGTCATAACTATATTCGTAATCTGATTCACTTAAAAGCATCTGTTGGCCAATTAACAGAAGACTATTTACGACAAGTTAATGCTTATTGTGTTGGCTCGGAAGCTGTTTGGCGTCCAAGTGCGACTCAAGAAAAAGTACTTAGATTGCCTGCTAATAGCAGTCAGCTTAATCGCTTATTGTAATAATTGAATAATTGAAAAATAAATAAATAAATTTTCGGAGTTCTATCATGGAAAGTAACTTAACCGTCATCTACTTATTGGTAGGTGGGTTAGTCGGCATCTCAGCATTCGCATTTACCAATGCGTTTACTGTTTGGGTCGACAGAAATAGTTCATCACCCACAGATAAGGGTGGCAAGCCAATTTCGCTCGTTTTAGCTCGATTCTTTTTAATGACAGTGTTGTTCATAAGCCTGTTTTTTATGTTTCGCGCCTGGTTGCCTTATACAAAAGCTGAGCATGTTGGCTTGTTGCAAGGTGAAGATTTATTCTCAGTCCGTGCAGTAAAAGGTTTTGCAGCTCAATTTCCTAGCAGTAGTAAAGATATTGTTAAAGATGATATTTTGGTGAGCTTTCATCGTAAGCCTGATCCTAAAGAGCGTGCAGATGCCATGCTTAAGCGTGATTTGCTCCGTGAAAAAATCAGCTTTGAAGAGTTGAAATCACCTATTATAGATGCGCCGACTATTGCGTTATTGCAATCTTTGCAGCGTCGTATGAATGAGTTAAATGAAAAAGAACGCCAGTTGATGCAGCAGCAAGAAATTTCGAAGCGTTCGGGTGAGCGTTATGAAACTGATAATGCGTCAGCAGAGCAGCGTGTTCTTCGTGATTTAGATGCATTAAGTCATCGTATGAATCAACAAAATGCAGCGGTTAATTTAACTCAGCAAGAATTAGAATTTGCTGAGCGCATTGCAGTCGAAGGTTTAGTTTCAAAATTAGAACTGAGCCGTAAACGTGAAGCTAATCGTGTTGCTATTAGTAAACTTGAAGAGCTTAAGTCACAGCAGCGATTTTTAGAAAGTTCTGCATCACAGTTTGATGATGAATCTGCGTCAGAGCAGCCTGGAGATAGTTCTTATTCAAAAATCACTGATGGTTGGTTGCAAGATATTGAGCGTGAAAGAGCGACGATTATAGATCAGTTAGCACCCGTAGAAAAAGCGGTTGCCGGTGAAGAGGTCGCTGCTGCTAAGCGTCTTAATTCGCAGGTTAATCAATTGAAAGTTGAACTTCAAGAAGTTGAAAGAACCATTGCTGGTTATGAAGATCAGCCAAGTATTGAAGTGCGTGCTCCTTGGGATGGTATTGTCGGTTATCGCGATACTTCACCTAATAACATTAAACGAGAAGGCACGCCTTTAGCTGTTATTTATCGTCCTGATACTGTTTACGTATCGGTTCAGGTGACAACTAATGAGCTTAATCAATTAGAGAGTACTGAGAATGTTTTCGTAACCAATAACATGCTAGAAAAGCGTGATATTGAAGTACGAGGACGCATCTCTTCTGTGAAGCCTTTATCAAATCAATTGCATGAAGTAGCGATTACTATTGAGCCACCAGGTTATATTCTTAAAGACTTAGTGGATAACGGTGCTATTGATATGCGTGCACGCTTTGTTAATCGTCCGCTCGACTTTAGTGGATTGATAAGCGCATTTAGCTTTTCTGATGGTGGTGCAACAGGGCAAAGCCCAGGTGTTATTGCGAGTATTTATTTATTCCTTGGCATGTTGATGTTGTTTGGTATTCAGCGTTTAAGCAAGGCTATTAATCGCACGCCAGCACCGGATGACAACACGCCGAATGAATACAATAATGCGAATGATGAGATTTACTATGAGGGCTTTGACTCAGATGATATCTCTAATAGCAATATTAGATCTAATGAAACAAGCTTGGATGATACATTGCCACGCCGTGTTGCAAAGAGAAAGCAACCATGAGCTATGTAGCCGGTTACACCGGAACGGATAGCAAGGAATATATTGCCAGTCAGCAATCGAAAAAAGTATTATTTTTGTTTCTTGGGTATCTATCAACAGCTGCAGTAGGCGCTGCGCAAATATATTTTTTGATGGCTGCGATGTTCGAGCTGGATGCCTCTTATGCATTAGAGCGCTGGCAAATTATTTGTTTTGCATTTTTCTTCTTCTTTTTCTCAGTGTTATTTTTAACGCGCTATGTAGTGTTGTTATTGTTCGCTTTTTTAGAGGCGTCGAAGCAACCTAATTTGAAAAAATTAGATAGTCTGCAAGGTACCTTAGTGACTATTTTGCTGCCGGCTTTTAATGAGGCAGAAAATATTGAAGCGACGATTTTGTCTGCCCTGGGTACAAGTTATCAAAATAAAGAAGTTATTGTTATTGATGATGGTTCGACGGATGACACGCTTGCCACAATGCAGCGTCTTAAACGCGAGCTGCAATCATCCGATGAGCTAAAGATAATTCATAAACCTAACGGCGGTAAAGCCAGCGCGTTGAACTTAGGTTTTCAGCACGCTAAAGGTGAATACATACTCAGTATGGATGCCGATAGTGAATTAGCGGATGGTGCAATCGAGCGATTGTTGGTTCGTATTGCCGATACTGATTTAGGCGGTTGCGCAGGGCAGGTTGCCATTCGTAACACTAATAACCTAATGAGTTATTTGCAATCACTTGAATACACCCTAATGAATGGTACAGGTCGTTTGTTCCAAAGCTTTTTTGCTTCGGTACTCGTGGCACCTGGTCCCATCACGCTATTTAAGAAAGAAGCACTTATTGCTGTAGAAGAAATGTCTAAGTTGGTCCCTGGGCCTCCACCTAAGCCTTCAGATATTGCAGGACCTTGGGAGTCGGATACCTTTGCGGAAGATGCTAAGTTATCAATGGCTATGCTGGGTGCAGGTTACGGTATTGTTTTTGAGCCTTCTGCGCTTTGTTACACACAGTGTCCATCGACACCTACCGCCTTGTTGAGTCAGCGTTATCGCTGGGTCCGTGGTAACTTACAGGCTTGTGGTGCGGCATGGAATCTTTGGACGCATGAGTCAGATAAAAAACCCAACCTCGGTACGTGGTTAATGTGGTTTGTTGTCGAAGCGATTGTTTGGCCTATTATCGATGTTCTGAGTGTTGTTATTCTGGTCATCATGTTGGCTGCATCCGATGGTATTAGCTCGGCCTATATGTGGTACTTCGTATTGCTAATGGCTGATATGTCAGCTGCGGCTTTCTCTGCAGTTAGCTGTAGGCAGCCATTACATATTATCGTTTTTGTACCGATTTATCGATTATTCTACGGTATTTTGCTTGAAATGAATGCGCTGTTTTGTATGTTCGATGAAGCACGTAAAGCTAAAATGCGATGGTAGTTTAAGACGGTGCCATTTAAACGTCTTAGTCTTATTATTGCAGCACTGATATCAGTGCTGCTCACTGAAAGCGTCGTCGCTGGCAGTTTGCGTTTTAACTATACTGATGATTGTGGCAGTAACCGGTTTGTTGGTTACTTGCCACATTATCGTCAAGTTCCTCAGCAATTACCTACTCACTTAACTCATGCAATCTACGCATTTGTGTTGCCACATCCTAATGGCCGATTAGATCCATTACCTGTTCCCGAAAATTTCTCTCTGTTTAAACGGCGTGCTAATTCTATTGGTGCGAAAGTCGGTATATTAGTTGGCGGTTGGAATGATGGCGATGATTCGGCCTTTGAAACACTAGCGGCCTCCTCAACTACTAGAGCTCGATTCGTTAAATCTGTTATTGCTTTATTACAGCTTCATGATATTGACGGTGTGGATCTTGATTGGGAGTTTCCTAATGGCATTGAGTCAGGAAAAAACTTTACTTTGTTGGTTAAGCAATTAGCTAAAGCGTTAAAAAAACAGGATAAGTTTTTTAGTATCGCTGTACCTGCACTTGGGGAGCATGCGCGTTATTTTGATGTTAAAGCGTTATCGAAAGCAGATTTTGTGAATGTCATGGCTTACGACTCTGGGCGAACGCATCATTCTGATATAGCTTTTGCTAAAGAGAGTTTGGCTTATTGGGATAAGCGCAAGTTACCTCGCTCTAAAGTAAATTTAGGTATTCCCTTTTACTCGCGACCAAACTCGCAGAGTTATGCTGATTTAGTGAAGGCAGATTCTGCGAATGCTCAGCGTGATGATAATGGCGAAACTTATTGGAATGGTATACCTACGGTACAAGCTAAAACACAGTTAGCACTGGGCCGGGTAGGTGGTATTCTGGTGTGGGAGCTAGGGCAAGATGCGACGGGTAATTTGTCTTTGGGCCGAGCTATCGATAAAGCGATTGAGAAAAATAATGCCAAGTGCTTGTTTACACGATAATAGCAGTGCCTCACGATAACAGTACCGGATAATCACAGCACAGTCACATTGCCGTGATCCGTTTCTTTTCTTTCGAGTATAAGTAGTAAACGTTTATCAATTAACAGAGCTATTCTATGTTTTCTATATTCAAGTCTGATCCTAAAAAGAAACTCCGAAAGGCCTATGATATTTTGTTAGAGCGAGCGATGCTCTTGCAAAGGAAGGGCGACATTATGGGTTATTCGAAGCTGACGGCTGAGGCTGAAGCTATTTGGCAGGAGATTCAAGCATTAGAGGCTGATTCAAAATAACGAGAAGGTTTTTTATATCTCTCTAATTTTTATGTTTGAAACTAGAACGGTGCCTGCATCGTTCTAGCTCCCATCTACTCATCTGTTTAGCTGAATAATAGCTATAAGGTTCTTCTTTTTTTATATTCAACCCGTATTAGGTTTAGCAATAGTAAGCTGAGTATTATTAGCCCCCATTGATTGAGTGTCGGCACGGTATGTTCAGCCGGCGCGCCACTCACAAACGGATAAAGATCGCATTCCATATTATCAAAATAGTTAAGCCTATTCGGTATCGCCTGTGTTATTAAATTATAATCTTGCTGGCTGATTGCTTCACTACGATATCGAACAGCCATCCATAGTAAAAAGCTTTCAGCAATATCTTCTCGCGTTGAATTATCTCGTGCATAAGTAGAAATAAAAGTAGGGTCACTATTTTGCGCTTCGATCCAGCCGCTTGCATAGGCATGCGCAGCATCGAGCGATGTATGGCTGCCCTCATGCACTAGCGTCTCATCTAACACACCACGTTGTTCGTAAATTGCAGTTTGCCCAGTATGGATTAGTATTGAGCGGTTACCACCGCCATAGGGTTGAACACCTTTATTTATCCAAATTTCATCAACATCAACACGAAGACATGTAGGTATTTTTCCAATAGCGCGGGCATATTTTTCAGCCTCAATAGCCGCTGCATTAACGCTTCCAAACTCAGGATTGATTTGAGCTTGCGATTGAATACCGTCATCCCATACGACATCGAATAAATACGCATTAATCGTCACCCAGCCCGGCACTCTTCGATCATAAACTACATGGTTGCCTCTGCCTGCATAGGTGAGGCTTTCGAATGCGGAGGGGTCATCTGCTGTGATGATGTCGGGATCGATCCATATGGTGCCCTGGTAGGGGGGTTGTGCGAGGCTGGGAGCAGATGTAATCAACAATAGCAGGGTGGTTATTGTAAGCGCCGTGGCTAAGGTTTTTTTCATTGATGTTTTCGCTTAATGGTTTATTTTTATTGTGTTCATTGTATGTGATTTGGGTGGTTTTTATAAGGTTTGGAGTAGCAGCCAGAGTCTTGATCTTTAAGCTCTATTTGATAATGTTTTTATATTCTGGATTTTTAGTTTATTTTTTTGATTTTTCAATCAAGACCGTCGGGGGTGGCCCCGACACGCCAGT
>CAXAHI010000005.1:0-40047 GCA_963968645.1 uncultured Gammaproteobacteria bacterium
TCTGCTCTTACTTTGCTAGTACTTTATTCTGCAAATAGATTATTCGACCGATGTGAGACATTCTGCGCCTCTAAAAGACTAAGGACCATGGTCAAACTGACACAATCACTTAGCATTTAAGGCCATATTGGAATAAAGCGGCTATTTAGAGATGAATTCTCATTAGATAAGGGTTTTTAGTAAGGGTATGGAGGCAGAAGAGTATGGAGGCCAAAGAGTAAAGAGATAGGTGGCTTTCAAGAATAAATACAAAAAATCAATACGGAAGAAAATCAAATGAATAGTTAACATCCGTTTGTTCTACAGAATCGGCACCAAAATTAATTAATTTAATCCGCGATAACATCTTAGACACCAATGCTTGATCAACAAGTTCGCTGGACAATAACTCAATATGACTAATCGCACCCGACGCCTCAACCACCATACGAAATAAAACCTTTCCAGACAGCGATGGATCATTGCGCAGGGCTCGATTATAAATCGCAAAAATGCCGCCTTTATTAGCATCCATTATGCGACGAATAGATTCAGCACTTCGACCACTCTCAACCCTATTATCACTGGCAGCAGCTTGTCCACTGTTAGCCATATTTGTGCCGCTTGGCGCATTAATCAACGTCATTTCACGGGCCGATAAAGCGACACCACCAGTGTTCTGACTCAGAGCCGCATTATTAATACCGCCTACTTTACTCTGAGCTTTTGACGCGAGTAATTTTCGCTCGGTCACTTCTGCCTGTGCCGCCCCTCGGGTTAAATTACTGCGCTTGACCTGTGACACGTCTACAGACTCTCGCATCGCTGATAGATCATCGGCAAAAGCAAGTAAACCTGATGTTGCGGCTTTATCTTTCGCCTGCTTCATTAAATCGACAGGCTGGGTTTTCACTTTTGGTTTCACGATTTTTTTAGGTTCGACAATGGGTTTAGGTTTTACCTTTTTTGTCGGCACGGGTTTTACTATAGGTACAGGCAACGGCTTTGGCTTTTCGATGATTGGCGGAGCAACCACTCGCTCGGCAATAATTAAACGTGTGTATTGCTCCCTCGCCTTAACAACGGGCTTAACGGCATTATCAGGCACAGTAAAAAACGGTAGCAGTATTGCAACCACTAAGAACAGACCCACTGCATGACGCAGAAAACGCTTAAAACGACGATCTTCAATAACCTCTGTCTGCCATGGCAAAACAGAATCACTAGGAAAGCCCCACTGGTTTTTTTGAAGGATTATTTGACTCATGCAGCAGGGCTTCCTTTACCTGCGGAGATTACTCGATGACTCAATGCAGCACTTATGACATCACTAGCGGACGAATTTATCTGAGTATTGGCCTGACTGTTTACATCATCATTATGTATATCTAAGTCACGCGAACTGTATTCAACTGCTAGTGATACATCTCTAAAACCAGCTTGAGCACAGGTATATAACACTCGTTTTAATAGGGCATAAGGTACTGAGGCATCGCCCATCACAGAGATAGAATGTGATGGAAGCTCATCAACTTTAGCCAGTAAAGATGGTAGCAATGCTTTCTCTTTTAATAACTGCGAATAAAGATTGTTGATCAAGTCATTATCCTGATTTTCAATACTGCGTGCATTTAACAAGTCATTTATCGTGACGATTTGAACCTCCTTAAAAAAGATAGCCTCAGCACTCACTTTTATTACTGGAGAAGTATCAGGTTTATGCTGTGTAAATGACTGCGGCAAAACCACTTTCTCATCGGGCTGTAAAATTTCAACATCACCCGTATTCATCATTAAAAAGAAAACCAAAATAGTAAAAATATCCATTAAAGAAACAAGATTCAACTTACTACCACTACTCGATAGTCCTCGTCTCTGTTTGGAACTAGCCGCCCCACCGCTATTAAGCGCACTCATAATAAAACTCATGATCGCGCCCTTCTGTTCATTTCAACTGCCGTTTCAATCGTCGTTTCAATTGTCGCTTCAATAGCCGCTTCATTGCTCGCTTCAACTGCCACCACTAAATACTTATAAGGCATGCCATCGAATACAGCTAAATCTGCTGAAACTGGCGCATCACCAAAAGCAATATCCGGAAACAACTCTGCATCCACAACATCCGTCACCACAACCGCACTATAAGACCGCACAGCATCCATAGTTGAAATCACTTTATGATAGGGAATAGATTCAGATACCAGCAGAGTAAGGTTTTTTCTATCGGCACCTTTAATCTGTAATTCTCGCTTTAAAGCCTGAAGCACTAAAGAAACATTGTCATAATCTGGAGTGCCATCCACTTTATTATTAATAGATCGCAGTAATGTCCCCTCAGGAAAATTAACTAATATCTCCGCATCCTTTATAACGACTTCAATTTGTTTTTGACTAATTTGTTCAGCGCTCTCACCTGCAGATGCTGGCAGTTGAATATCAATAACGGTGATACGAGTAAAAACCATGCTTAACAACAACACAGGCACGAGTACAATCATTAAATTCATAAAAGGGGTAATATCAAGATCAGCTTCTTGACGCGCTTTTTTCTTCTGAATAAACATAAATAGACCGTTATCGATTAAGTATTATGCAGCCGCTTTAATATCGTCTTTTGGTGACGCTGAACTCGTATTTTTACGGACTGAGTAAGCGTTAAGGCACTTCACACAAATCACATCTAAACTATCGACAATCTGCGACGTCTTCGTTTGTAAAAGCGCATGAAATAACAATAAAGGAATGGCTGAAATTAATCCGAACGCGGTTGTATTCATGGCAACAGAAATACTGGCTGATAATAAACTCGCTTTCTGCGCAGGGTCAGCATCGGCGACTGCAGTAAAAGCAGCAATCAAACCGATAATCGTACCCAGTAAGCCCAACAAAGTCGCCACATTGGCAAGCGTTGATAAATAACCCGTGCGTTTTTCTAAACGAGGAACTGTCTCCATGACAGTTTCTTGCATCGCATAAACCACATCATCTTTAGATTCAGAATTCAGCATTTTTGATACGCCCGCAGTAATGATTTTGCTAGCGGGAGCAGATGAACTACGCGTATATTTTATTAATTGATCAAACTTACGATGCTGCAAAAGCGGCAATATTTTTTTACAGGCTTGAATATTTGTAATACGGGCCGACGTTAAAAAGACCCAACGCTCAAGCGTAATAACCAGCCCTATTACTAACACTAAGGCTATTGGATACATAAATAAGCCACCGGTTTGAAAAAAGGCAACAATTGCGTTTAAAGGATCCATAATTTATCTCGTCTGAATTTAACTTGTTAATGACTTATTGGTTTTTACAGGGCGGATACCCTTAATAAATCACGTCTACTGAACCAGCGTTTGATTTATATCAATAGAAATAATAGAGGATTTATACATTTCTTATGTGATTAGACCCGCATTTTATAAGGCGATTAAACGCCGCTTTATTGTATTGCGTGCAGAGTCACATGTTTAGGCTGCATTAAGATAATCAAGACTCCATATACGAAAAAAACCTTCACATCTCTCGTCTTACCTCAATATGTTCAAAGCGTAAACTAGGGATTCAATTGACGTTTAAACTTAATGACGCGTCTAAACTCATCGCGATCAAGTAACTCGAAGCTTTCATCGACCAAGCTTTCTAATGGCTGATAAAACGCCTCTGGAGCGGCTACTTTCTGCCAAGGAACAATATATAAAACCTTTGGCTGCTCCTGATTACCCTTAAAAGTAGATTCTAATTCAATCGTTTTATTCTGTGCCGAAGCTGAGCTTACATTGAAGGTTAATCCAATAATAAAAAACAACGATAAAACGCTATTGACGGTAAATAAAGGCAGCAATCGATTAAGCAGCAGCATTAGGAAGACTCCTTTTCTATACGGCGATTCAAATCAGATATCCAATGAATAACACGTTTATCGGGAGAAGCTGCATATTGCTGATAAGCCTGATAATGATCTAAGGCTTGTTGATAATCACCGCGATACAATTCATAAAAGATCGCAATATTCCAATGCGTCATGGCATTATTGGGTGAGTTTTGTAATGCCTGTAAATACATCGCTTCAGCCTCCTCCATTCGCCATTGCTCTCGTAAAAAAATAGCATAATGATTCAATGCCGTCGGTGACTGAGCACCCGCTAATAACATCGCCTTAAACGCATTGTCAGCCGCCACCATATCGTGATCCTCAATAGCAGATAAAGCCCTGTTTAATTCTACTGAAGATTTTTTATTATCAACTATTTGCGTATTCGATTTTCTTTCAGCATGCGCATTGTTGGCCGATGATGATTGATCTGAAAAATTCAAAAAACTCGAGCATGACGATGTCATTACTATTGAAACTAAGATCAATATTCTTAATAAAATATAATTCATTACATTCGCTCCGGTAACATTTCACGCTTGCCATATTTGGCGGGGATTAATTGCGCTAACGCTTGATACGAATCCCTTACCCACTCACTATCAATGCCTTGCCATGAACGCTCAATATTGATCGTATAAAAATCTATCGCTTTTTCTTCAAAAGGATAAGCCTGCTCTTCTAACAAAAAGTTATATTGCTCAAGCTCTAAGGCCGTTAAGCCTGCAGGTCTTTCAGAAGCCAACAGGGCCGAAGCTAATCCAGCATAGATCTCAGCTATGCGATAAGTCGCCTGCGTAGAAAACAGTTCGAGATCATAGCTAAGCGCTTTATAATAGGCATCAAGAGACACTTTCATAGCCTTACGTTTATTTGCCATCGATTGCTTTAATGGATGCGCTAGTGAAATAGATTGGTAACTAAGAAGCGTGGTTTCAGCCAATTCTACGGCCGAAAAAGCAGCAAGATAACGCGAACGTTCGGTTGGTGATTCAGTATTTTTATGCGTAACCATTATCTTACGTAACCAATAAGCCCGCTTATCCAAAGCCAGCGTTTCGGCATAAAGCTCAGTTAAGCGATACTGTGCTTCCATATTATCGGCTAAAGGCAGTGTGTAGCTATGCGCATAACTTCGATAGCTATCGATAGCATTATCAATATCCTCGGCTAAATAATAAAACTCTGCCGCTGAATATAAAGCCTGTTGGCGCACCTTAGGATCATCATCGTCTAACGATATTATTTTGGCTTGTGCGGCAGCTAAGGGCCAGTCTTCAAGCGATTTATAAGCCAGAAGTAACTGAGAAGGCATTGCTTTAGTGGCAGCATCAGTGACGAAACGCTGCTGGAAATCGGTAATAACCGTAACGGCTTTTCGCCACTTTTTTATTTGCAAAAATAAGGCTATCGCATCGCGCTGTGCAGATAAACGAATACTGCTGCTTGGCGCAAGCTCAACCACGCGCATAAAATTATTAGCTGCAAGTGAATGCTCACCCGCCTCAGTTTGCAGTAAGCCTTGCTGATAAATACTGGCCGCATAATTCTCTAAGCTTGCAGCATAGTGTTGCTGATACAGCGAACTACCAACATCTTTGTTTAATACACTTAATACTTCTGCATATGCCTGCTCTGACAGATCGTATTCATGTAATTCGCGTTGCGCATGCGCAATGGACAAATACGCTATGACCTTAAACTTCTGGCTATCTTCGACACTAGTATTGGATGCATCCGTATTATCAATCGCTAGCCGATCAACTAACTGCTGCCCTACTTTAATGGTCTCATTGAACTGCTTGAGCGAAAACAATGATTGCAGTGTTTGCGCTAACACAGCATTTGAGCGGTTATCATTGGGAAATGTACTGGCAAATAATAAAGCGCTTTGATTTTTAGCGATTTGCCATTGCTCAGTTTGTTGTTCAATTTGTTGCTTGCTTGCGTTCACATCATCATTTATAGGACTATGAGAATTGTGTCCCGCAATAAGATGATCATAGGCCAGAAGCGCAGCGTAAGCGGCTTCGTTATGCTGATTAAAAACAGGCTCTGTAGCAGTTGGATTGAGTGAAGAATCTATTCCACTACTATCCTGACGGCCAAAACTGCCGTACGCCGCGTTCTCATAAGCCTTTATAGCTAACTCATAGCTTTTAGACTCAAAACGCGTCTCTCCTAACAAGAACCAGATATTATCGATTTCAGCTGATGACGGTATATTAGCTATCCAAGTTTCATACCAGTCACCCGCTTGCTGATAGAGTAATTGAATATCTTGCTCACTCGTTAACTGAACGGATTCATCAATGACTGCCTGTCGTTCGATAGGGTTTTTCTCTATACGGTTTTGCTCTATACGATTCAATGACGCTTTACGCTGCCGCTGTTTGGTCTGCGCCAAATGATGATAATAACTCGCCAGCTCTTTAATATAGAGGCTTAAACTGTCTTGTATCGCCAAACGACTCTCTGAACTAGCCATAGACCAGAATTCAGAGTGCACACCATAGGCTTGCACATATTGCTGTTTTTGCTCACGCACGCGATCCGGAAAAACACCTGCGGCATAGACTTTAATAAGCTGCTTATGGAAGTCTGGAGCGTTAGAGGCTTTAGGATAACGATAAATATAAGCGGCAAGCGTATCGGCACTATCAATAAAGCGCTTCTTCTCTAAATAAAGACCAGCTAAGTTTTGATACAGCTTAGGAACATACTCCGGCTCACTTAAGCCGACATAAAATTCATCTAACATATCAGCAATGGTTGTTGATCCAGCCTCATAAGAAAACGCTAAACTCATAACCCTTAATGTGTCGTTAGTTAACGCCTGCTGACTAGAAAGCGCCTGCTTTACGAGTAGCTCATTATCGATATCTAACTGAGGCTGATTATCTAGGACGGTAAAAAACGCTTTAATTGCATAGCGATAACGACCTAATTTAAAATCTGACCAACCCAACATATACCACGAGTTCATTAGGAAAGTGGCTGAGTTATCGGTCTTTTTTGTTGACTGTTTTGATGTATTTGAAAGAAGCGTCGAGCGATCAATCACCGATCGATAAGCCTGACTGGCTGCCGCATAATCCGCTGCCGCAAAAAGTATCTCCGCACGACGAAATTGTGCCTCACTGTAATAGACTGAATTTGGCGCTTCGATAACTAGGCGATTAAACACCGCTAATGCCTTTGGTATATCTCCACTCATTTCATAGGCTTTAGCCAGGGGATATAGTATTTGATCTAACTGTGCTTGATCAAATAACGTTTCATCAAACAGTGCTTTATCAGCCTGAATAACCGCCAGACCATCTTGTTGGTCATAATGCGCTAGTAACGCTAGATAAGAGTCTATAGCTTCTTTATAAACAGCCTTAGGCGGTAAGCTGGCATCATTGACTTGTCGTTCTTCGGCAAGCTGTAAATGAATATATGCAAGGCGTTGCTGTATTTCCTGCCGGACCAATGGTTTATCCGCTAATGAAAAAGCCTCTTTATAAGCTGTAGAAACTTCAAGCAGCATACTCTCTTCTGACGCCTCACTCAGCTCATCGATTGTTTGAGTGCGCAGTTCTTTTAAGTGATCTCTGGCCTTAGGTAATTCAGCTAAAGTATTATCAACTTGCTTAGAGAGATCTTCTTGCTGAAAAAACCGATCACCCAATAGAGTACAGGAAGACAAATGTACAATAATAAATAGCATAGACAGCTTTAAAAAAGAAGATCGCAGCATTAGCTCTGCTCCCTTAATAAATCTGGCTGATTATTTTTTTTAGCCTTAGTACTCGAATTAATAACAGGCTTAATAATTAAAGACGTTTCAAGCTGACGCTCAAGCAAAGCCGCCTTAGAGAGACGTGCCTTACCCATATAACGTAGCAAACGTGATTCTCTATCTAATAGTTCCTTATTTAAGTGAGCGACAATGCTGACTTCTACCTTTTCGCGAAGAGCGGCCAAATCACTGCTTTGAATCTCGATGCGCTCTCGCTCATTATCTAATCGCTGCCTATAAAAGGTTTGCTCAGTTATTTTGTTAACCAAAGTGGGAAAAATCGCTACTCGAGCGTTTGTTTCTTCAAGCGCTAAGACAATGGCTTCTCGTAATTTTTGTTTTTTCCAAACCCGACTAACTTGATCACTACTAACGGTCCAATACAGCACTTTCTGCATTTTTTCTAATTGTAGCCGTATGGCTTTTAACGAATCAACTGAGGGGAGTTGATTATTTGAAGTATTTATGTCTCCAGTAAGAAGCACTTTTTCAATTTTAGCCAGAGATAACAAAGCACTTTTAATACGAGCCTCACTGGCTTTCTCTTCTTCAGTTAATAATAAATGCGAACCATCATGACGCTGAGATTCTAATAGTGTTGTTGATAATTGATCAAAGCGAGCCATGGCCTTGTTAAGCCTTACTGTAAATTCATCTTGAGCAACGCCACTCAATAATTCAACACCTCTTAACTGTCGTTCTTTAATCGCAAAATCAAAGGTGTCGATGCGGCTACGCCAAGTTTGTAAATTACTCTCTAGCCAATAAATATCATTTAATTGTCCGAATAAGCTACGCATAGATTTTTTGGCGAGAAGCTCACTTAAATGCTGCTGCAAACGATTGGGCTTAACTATTGCCGGCTCAAAAAACACAGCGTCACTATCTAGCCAGTGACCATTATCTAGCCAGTGACCATTTAGGGACGCATTAGACTGCCGAGAAACATCAAAACCTAACATCACAGACAATTCACTATTCGCCTGATAATTTTCAATATCTTTGGTTAGCTGTTTTAAACTATCTAGCTCATTTGCCATTTTTTCTAAAGCAAAATCATAGGCTTTTAAAGCCTGCGCATTAAGACCCGATGCATTATAAATAAAAGGCACTGCCAACAAGGCTTCATAAGTCGTTGACTCAGCCATTGAGCGTGATTGCAACTTCAACCATGGGGTTAATGCCGCCTCATAATCCATTTGCTTGCTTTTTTTATTACTACTGCTATCAAGCCCTTTATTAATAGATGCCCATCCATAACCGACTAGCGCGCTGCCCTCTTGCGTACTCCCTTGTCTCACTTTAGAAAAGTAATAAATCGCCTTTTCACTTTTTCCTTCACGTAAATAAAGATAGGCTAATGTTGTCAGCACTCTATCTCTTAGCTCAATTAATTCATCGAACTCGTCAGTGTTATTCGACTGATTAATTGCTTTATATAAACGTTCTAAATTATTTACTGAAGTTTCCCAACTCTCATTACTAAGACGGACACTATTAACCGCTTGATTATAATCACGGTAGTAACGATAGATAGACGACTTAGAAAGCGAAGGTGAGAAGGATAATGTTAATAAAGGATTAACTTCTTGGTTCTCTTGAGCTAGTTCAAAAACACTTACTTCATGTAAGTAAGCTAATTCATCATATAAATCTGCTGTAAGGTGATCATCAACATGAGAGAACGCATTTAACGCCAAAGAAGTATTATTTTTTTGATAGGCTAACTTACCCAAATAAAACCAAGCTCTGGCTCTATTTTCTAAATATTTTTTTGAGGGAGGAGGATCTTCAGACAACTGATTTTTTTCAAGTATTGATTCAAACGTCATCTGCGCCTGTAGATCCATACCATAAGATAGCTGTATACCGCCTAATAAAATCTCAGAATCATCTTGATGATTAACTAAACTTTGCTGTTGCTGTGCGACCAAGATCTCCGTCATGGCTTGGAAATAGTTTTGCTGAAAGAATTCGTATAGAGCCACGCCATAGCTCAGATCGTTAACTCGATGATCGTTGAGTTTACCGTCTTCTCTCGAGTTCGCTTCTGCCACTAAGGTGAGACTCAGACAAATAAATAAAATCGTCAAGCCCCATTTTCTAAAGGCAGCATTATTTCTACTTGCGCCACTTACGCTACTGGCACTACTAGCGCAATACATATCCTCAGGGCAGTCAATCTTAGGAGCCATCATTAAGCGCTTATACACAACCATTGTGTGCTATCAACATCAGTTCCACTCAACCACTGAAAATTCAGGTTGATACAGCCGAGTTGAATCTTCAATTAACAGCTCTAACTTTTTAGCGTCACTGGCTTTGTTAAAAGTAAATGAAGTAGCACGACGATAATCGCGATCATTTGGTCCTCGGCCAGTAAAAACAGCAACAATCTCATGCTCACCCGATTTTATATTACCTAGGTATAGTCGCTGAACACCACCACGTATCAAGGCATCTAACTGTTTATCGGTGTATAAATGACTAGCTACTTCGCGCTTATCTACGCTCACAGTAACGGCATCTAACTTAAAAAACTCACCAATATCCAGTGATAAAAAAACCGCAAGCTGTGTATTACTAGGAAACATCAATTCTTCTTCGAGAATAAATAAATCCCGATTTAACGCTAATACTTGTTTTTTTAAATCCTGCAATGCCAAATCAAGTGATTGTTTATTATCTAACTTATTATTTAAGTCATCATCTAACTTATTATGTAAGCCATCACTGGACACATCACTCGCTTGAGACGAAGAAAATAAGACTATTGATAGCAAAACTAAAGCGGTTGTAAAGAGCTTAGGTATCACAGAGAAAATGCAATTGTACATAGACGAAACCGATTGATATTGCGTTAAGTTAAAAGCGTATGCGTTAAATCGCAAGCGTATGCGTTAGATCGAAAGCATATGAATTAAATATAGCTCGATTCCGAAACACCACCTGTGACTCAGTTCTTAGCCTGCGCTAGCAAACGGTACTGTGTCACAGGCTATACAGATAAGAATTATCAACGAATGTTTAATGGACGATATGACTCATAGTGTTGAATTAATTAGATGGAATTAATTAGGCTGAACTAAAGATTTAAGCAATGACACCATTACTAATGGATGAGAGCGTTTCAAAAGCGGTATAACGATCGAGATTACTGCCTAAGCCATTACCGAAGAGACTCTGAAACTGCCCTACCTGACCATGTAATGCAAGATAGTTAAGCAACACCGTATCGACTAAGCCATTCACATTGTTTGCTGGCGCAAAGCCATTGCCGGTTTCAACAGAGGCATCAGCGCGCATCCAACCAATTTGCTGATGCACAAGCTGCTCATCGCCCACGCCTATTAATTGCGGTGCAGAGCCGGGGTTATAGACCAAAATAAAAGAGGCTGCGGTTGATGAATTATCGCCCGTCCATACCCCTTTACCACCACCGTTTTCTGACTCGTCGACCATGCCATTACTAAACACTGAGCCATCACTGAATACATAGAGCATAAGCGGAATACCTTTGCGTGCTGCATATTCAAGACAGGCACCCATGCAGCGACCTGCGCGTAAATCGCGTTGCTCTCCAGTCGCTCTATCGCCAGTATGGTAATCATAGCCGCCGAGCGTAATGGTTCCTGCTCCTGCGAAACCGTCAATCACCATTTTCATAACCGATGCGGTTTTTCTAAACTCTCGCTCTTCATCAAATTCTGTTTCTGAAAAAATACCGCCCGCATCATTGACAATAATACGATCCGCAGGGTTGGCCGCGTTTCTATCATCAGGGTTCACTAAATCAATATCACCTTTATCAGCAAGGTCGGCGCTCTTCACATACTGACAATTAATATTGTCTGCGATATCAGCATGATTACTTAATCCTGTATTCACCTGCGCAAATTTAGCAGCGCTAATACGCTGTACCGATTCCATTACCGATACAGCCTGTTCTTTACCTAAAATAACATTGAGATCACCGGTATCAACCAAACCAACGACATCACTGGGTCGATCAATTTTTGTAGGAGGAATTTCAGGATTAATCATCATGGCTGGTGCCATTGAATTACCGCCAGAAACACTACTACGCGAGCCAATTAAATCGGCCAGGCCTCCAGTAGCGCCGGCTCTAGCAATACCGTACATAGGATTATGCGGATTATTGCCCGTGTCATTATCTGAACGCGCGGGAATAACTGCGCCATTAATATTGCCTATGGCTGTCGTCGCTTTTTCCGTTATACCCTGTAAAAACGCACTGTCCGCATGAAAGGCTAAACCTAATTGAGTATCAATATTCTGCCCAACCATTGGCACTCTATCACCCGGCAAACCCAGCTTGCTGTAACCCGCTGTACTTAAAAAATCCATTTGCCCGCCAGGCCCACCAACTAATACATTAGAGCCAGAGATATTGGCTCCGCCTGCTAAATCAATACAGATAAAAGGAATTTTTCGACCGGCAGCGCCGCCTAGGCCACAGGGTGAACGAAACAATTCAAGGTCGGGAGCTAAATCTGCAAAGGCCCGATTACTGGCTAGTAAATTTAGCCCTGAAATACCAGCAACCGAACCCAAGCCAAAACGAAAGCCTTGCGCAATCAATTCTCGACGCGTCATTGGACGTCGATGATCCGCGTGCGTTAAGGGCTGATTAAGACCAAAGGTTTTAGTACGCTTTGACATGGTAATGCTCCAAATAAAATGATTGGCTAACGAATAACATAGGCTTCACTACTGAAGCGTCACGGCAGAACTCGCCAACACCGCAGCACAGGCTGCTTTAGCGGCCAAAGCCGTTACACCATCGTCACAGCCGCCACTGCAACGAGATAAACCCGCTGGGTCAGGATTAGAGACTGGATCAATTTCGGCAATGCCATCGGCATCAGTGAACAACAAATGGTGCAATTGCTCTTTCACATCATTTGCAATGGGCTGTATAGATAGATTGGTGTTTAGTGCGGCAATAATCATAGGATCAATAAAATCACTGTCCCAATCGGCTAATGATTTTGCATTAGCATCATCAATCGTCGGATCATCCACTTCATCTAAGCTAATACTTAACGCATCACGAGCAGGTTTGCTCTCTACCATTGCGTTACAGTAAGCGATAGCCAGCTGTGTAATACCCATTTGATGAGCCGATAAAAAACCTAGAATATCTTCGTTAGAGGGAAGCTGCTGAATAACCAAATTGTAAGTTGCTGTCACCGAAGCAGTCGATGAATCAATACCGGTAATCTGCGCAAGCGACTCTCTTATTTCTGAGAAATTTCTCAGTGCTACAGCAGAGTTTTCAAGGCCCGTTGATGAAAATAGAGGATCATCAAAGGTCGCTTCTAAATAAACATTACTGTGGATACCTAACTGCTCAAATGATAAGAAAAACTGATCGACATCGGCACCATTTTCTAACGACACAAGCATGCCCTGCGCATTAATCGGATGGCCCGTTTCAGGCAGGTAATTGAGCGGCTGCAATTGTGTGTTTAATTGCGTATACACTTGCCCTACAGAAGAAACTTTACCGTTAACCCCTACGCGCAACCCTTGAATATCCAGTGGCTGCAACATAGTCTCCGACCCTAAAATCAAGTAATAGGGATTATTAAATAAGTAACTGTAGTTGTCGTATTGACTCACTTCAAAAACGATATAACTATTGGGCGTACCTGTTAGCTCTTCAATAATGGGGTCCGTAAGCGGATCAGCATCGTCATCAACTAAAGAAGCTAATCTAAATAATAAGAAATACTTTTGTCCAACGCCCACATCAAAGTTAGTTTGAATATCACTTATTGATAGTGCTCGCTTATGAATAGCCACAAATCGAATGGCACCTTCCCATGGTCGGTTACCTGTGATTTCATTGCCCAGAATAAAGGCATAATCACGATTCCAACTATTTAGATTACCACCGCCCTGAGGATCAGGATCAGTACTGCGGGTGAGCACACCATCGACAAATATTTGTCGGCCGGTATCAGGATGAAAAGTCACCACGACATGCTGCAATCCTGCTTGCGCATTCTCATCAGCATCCGCCGTTGAAAACATGGGACGTCCATCGGCATCGGTCACATTGGCACGATTCAAAAAATCATAGTTATAAAGTGATTGCCCTAGAGTGAAATTTCTTTCAACCGTATTATTTGAATAACTGATAATGCGCGCCGATTCATCCTGTGTCACATTGGCAGGGAAAACCCAGGCTTCAATACTGTACTCACCCGTCGCTGTAATTTCGTCATAGAGTTTTCGGCTATCTTCTACTGAAGCTTGCGCCCGTCCATCACGAAACTGAATACCCCAATTATCTAACCAATCGTAATCACCAATTAATGTGAGTGGCATTAAAGGGCTCACGTTACTGCGGTCGGCAATGACATCGCTGCCCGTGCCTAAACGAAACTCATACTGAGCGATAACATGCGTCTCTACCCTGCCACCACTGGATGCCTGAATACCATCGGCATTCATACGTAGCGCTAAACTCGTTACTAAGTCTGCATCTACGGGTTCTATATCATCAGGTAATAACACTTCAATTTGCGCCTGCATCTCCGCTGCGTTAATCGCACAATCACTCCAGCAGTTATGAGACTCATCTCTTAACCGTACAACTAAGCGGGAATCTTCGGCATTGGCTAAATCAATTTTCGTGCGAGCGGCTTCATAAGCGCTATCAATATTACTATGAGCAAATAAAGGGGTTTGTCTAACTTGTACAGGCGCACTATCGCTATGACAAGCCACACAGTTAGTCGCTAATAACGGATAAACTGTGGTTGAAAAAAGACTGACATCTTCAGGTAAAACAATAGCACCCGTGGGGGTTTGATTGGCTGGTGCCGTAAAATTAATGGTTGTTGATTCAGTTGCACCAATTCCATCGGCCCACTGAGTAATAAAGTCAGTTAAGGTGTCACTGCAAATAGTGGCATCAACACTCCAACAATTGTGACCATTGGCGACGCGGGTAACCAGAGTAGATGTAGCGGGATCAGCCAAGTTAACCAAGGTTAATGCGGCATCGTAGGCCATATTAATATCATCATTTCGAACAAACTTAACCGTGCCTTGGCCACCTTGCATATGACAATTAGCACAGCCAATAACCTCTTCTACCACTTCATCCCAAAAAAATAACTTAAAATCTCTAACCGCTTGATCACGAGGATCAGGACCGGAGTAAGTCACATTTTCTGCCACCGGCGCACCGCCTACTTCTGGTGCAGCCTGCTGTGATTCTGTTGGCGCGCCACTACCGCCAGAGCAAGCATAGAGTGTTATCGAGAGTAATAAGAAAATAATACGCTGACTTAAGCTGCGTATTAAAGGACTCTTATACAACACATACAACACATAAAACCCATAAAAAATATAAAACGCATAAGATGAATTATGGCGATTATTCATTTAATCCTTCCCGCTGCTAGCTGCATTAATATCATTGAATTCATCATTGGTTAAACCGGTTAATTACCCGCACAATAAATGGCGGTTTCAGCAAATACGCGTTTCAGATTGTAATTATTCGTTCTAAAAATGAGTTTAATGCGTTCAACTTCATCAATGTCGTTTTGATCTGCCGGTTCACGTAAACAGCTCGATTTAAAAGCATGCAACACATGGCTACGTGCAAAGGCATCGCTATTCGCTAACTCTTCACCCATGCTCTTGGCTCCATTTCCCGTGCCTTGTAAACCTAGATTATTCGTATCCCAACCTAACAATTTTTTATTTACGCCATCACGCCAAAAATTATCCCAGCGATCATCGGGAGTAATAAATCCATGCGGGAATGTCGTTGCATTAATACTGTATTTCGCTTCTACAACATCAGCGGTATAACGTATATTCCCAACTTCAGGGTCATCGCTATAATCAAATTGATAAAAAGCAAAAGCCTGCGCAAAAGGATCCATACCACTATGGCAACCCACGCAGTTATTCATAAATAAGCGGCTATCACCGCCGGGCGTTCGAGAAATATCCTGACGAATACGATCAGCGGGGCGAGTAGTATCTTTTAATTGTTCTAGGTCATAACCCAGATGATGAAGCACCGTATAGCGAAACATTGCTCGGTTAGTACCCGCAAAGAAAAAGGCTCTAGCCGCTGCACGGCTGGTCATCACACCTGCTGTTGCATTACTCGGCAAGCCAATAACGGCAGGATCCGATTGCACTCTGGCTTGCAAAACAGAGAGACTACCCAAATTAAGATTAGAAGCCTCTAAAGCTTCATAATGCGCATTACTGTTATTGGAATACGCTGGCGAGTTAGTGCCCACATAAAGTACATCATCATAAAGAATACGCCGAAAATCAGCCTCGTCACGCACTAGGCCAATATAAGTCGCTATATAATCATTAAGTGGAACAAAAATGTCTTGGTCTCGATTAGTCCAAGGAGCAGCAATATTTTTTAGCGTAACAGAATAGAATGCAGGGTTAGCCATCGCAACATTCGCCGCATCTATCATGGTATGCGGGCCAGAAAGTTTACTCTCATCAATATATTGCTCCATCAAATCAAGTATCGTTTCACTCGGCGGCACACCTGCAAGCCGATCGTGCATGCGTCGCGCCTGCTCTCGTGATCCCGCCATGGCTGCAGTCGACCATAGTGATAACAATAGTGATGATAATAGCGATAAAGCGAGTAATAAATTAACGACAGAAGATAATCGCATAACTCGATAATAATTAAGAAAACTAAATTGCGCCGCAAATAACTGGGTTTTCACCGATTTCTCCCTATTCAATTAATAGCCACAGTATTGGATTGACTATTAATCATTAAGCAATGGCATACTATCTATTACTTGCTAAATTTGAGATCAGCATTTAAACCCTACGCCTTACGATTGAGAACCCCTATACTTCTCGCTTTACAAGTTACATCACAGCTTCACCTTGACCCACGTCACGACTTGAACACTCCTTGCCAAGCAATCAATGCTTTAACTGAGTAACCTTCCCCTCTTCATCTATGCTTTATTTTTAATGGATACTAAAGCTAAAAATCTCTATTCGCTTTACTTTCAAGTACTTAATCTTTTAAACGGTTTAACTGTCTATGTAGTAATCGATAAAAATATTTCGGTATAAATATTCGGTATAAATAAAGCAAAGAAAAAAATGAAACACTGTACTCATTATTGTTTCGTGAACCAGCTCAACGAAGCCATTAGTGACAACACTGACAATAGTGTGAGAGCTAAAAGACTCTCTCACTTTGTATTTTCTTTTTATAGATAGCGATTTATAGATACCAATTTATAAATAGCAATTTATCAATGCCAACTTGTCAATAGCAACGAACTGTTCATCAGACCATTACCGAATCCCTTATGCCATGAGAAATAATCCAAGCACTTGTTCAAACATTACAAGCATTATTGCAAGCGCCTCTTTTTATCAAGCTGCCCAGCGTTTGATAAAAATTGCTGCCTTTAGCGCTTTGGTTTTATTGCACATAAGCTGCGGTGGTGGTTCAGCCAATGGGAAAAGTGTAGCGGGAACAGATTTAACGACAAATTTATCTGGCTTTGACATTCCAATATTTTATGTGCGTCGTTCACTCCCCGAAAATGACTTAAGCCTTGAATCACCTTATGCATTCAATCCAGGCGCCCACTTATTTTATCGAGACTCAGCCTCTGCCAGTGCTAATGACATCAATATTACTGCCAGAGTATTCGGACCCGACGCGAACTACGACGTTAAAGACTTAGACATATCAGCAGATGGACAGCGATTATTGTTCGCCATGCATGCCCCAGAAGTAGACCCTGACAATCCTGTATTCACTTGGGATATTTGGGAATACACCATTGCTAGCGACACACTACGACGTGTTATTTCGGATGAGTTTATTGCGATTAAAGGCCAAGGACATGATGTTGACCCCGCATACTTACCGTCACCCAATCCTAATGAACCAGAAAATATCGCCATCGTATTTTCATCAACGCGACAAATAAGTAATCAAGTCACTTTACTCAATGAATTAAAAGGCGCGTTTATTGGCTTAAATGAATTATCAGCCAGACAGCAAAGAGACCTCGATAACGGCGCTATTCAAACGCTGTCTTTGCATGTTTATGATGAAACACTTAACACTAGCGATGCCATGCGACAAATCACCTTTAACCAAAGCCATGACATTGATCCCTTAGTATTACCGTCAGGAAAAATACTATTTAATCGCTGGGATAATATTGCTGGGCAGAATACCTTTAGCCTCTATAGCACCACACCTCTGGGTGCCGAAACAACATTGATTTATGGCTACCACAGTAATGCGACTAGCGGCACTAATAACGGTGAAGCAATCATCACGCAGTTACAACTTCAACCGCAATCCAATAATATGTTGTTAGGATTACAACGCGAACGTGACTTAGCACCCACCCTCTTAGGCGGCGCTTTAGTCACCTTAGATATTGAAAACTATATTGATAGAAACACAGCCACTTTCACCAACACCGGTTTACTCGCACCCGCGTTTACACCGCTGCTCAACACTGTCGTTTACACAGATGACAGACTCTCACCCGATGGTCGCTTTAGCTCTGTAAGAGCATTGAATGATGGCACTAGTCGATTTTTAGTGAGTTGGTCTCCCTGTCTCGTTGATCTTAATGATGCTGCCGTTCCTTGTAGCGTTAACCCTACTGGCACCGCTGTTGATCCCACTTACGGTATCTGGTTACTGGATATCAATGACCCCAACAATCCCTTATTACAGCCCATAGTATTAGGAGAAAGCGGCTTTATGCTAACGGATGTCATGATTGCAGAAACACGCAATGAAGCTGCTTTCGTTATGCCCTCAACCGATGATTTTGCCGATGCTGACAGCCAACCAAGAGGCATCCTTAACATTCGATCCATATATGACTTAGATGGTGTAGACGTCGCTAACGGCGGCATTACCGCGCATGCCGACCCTAGCATCACACACCCAACAACCATCAATGCAAAATTTTTGAGGCTAACAAAAGCCGTATCGATTCCCGATGAAGCCGTACATGAATTCGATAACAGTGCCTTTGGGGTTAACAGCGCACAATTAATGCGAGAGATTATTGGTTATTTACCGATTGAGCCCGATGGATCTGTCCGCGGTATAGTCCCAGCCAACATTCCCTTTTTGATTAGTGTTGTTGATGCCAGCGGCAAACGAATTTCTGCACGCCACCAAAACTGGTTAAGCCTAGCGCCTAACGAAACACTTGAATGTAATGGCTGCCATACAGCAAACAGCACAAATCCGCATGGAAGACTTAACGCACAAGCGCCCTCGGTGAACAATGGTGCGCCACTGCCACTCGGCGTATATCCCAACACCGAACAAAATTTGGGTATTGTCGGCGATACCATGGCTGAAAACTTTTCTCGCTTTATATTGCCTGATCCTGCACCGGAACTAAAAGAACGACTAAGCAATGCCGATTTAAATTATGTTGATGACTGGACAGATGAAACAAGTGGCATATTAAAAGCACCCTCATTTTCGATAAGTTATGACAACTTAAATACGCCTAACCCTGAAAACCCTTTTTGCAAATTAGTCCGCGCTAGTAATCCCGCCACTTGGTCAACACTGTGTCGTATCGTTATTAATTATGAACAACATATACAACCTATTTGGGAAGCCATTCGCACACCAATAGCCGACGGCACGCCGGCTGCCACCACTTTTGATAGTTGTGTCGGCTGCCATACATCCAATAGCGGAAGCCGAGTGCCTGCCGCACAATTAGATTTAACGGCCATAGCATCCGACATAGAAGCTGATCACTTCACTTCTTATCGCGAATTACTACGCGCCGATGATGAACAAGCACTTGAGGGCGCAGTAGTCACCGAACGTCGCTTAGAGTGCACCACCTTAGATGAAGACGATATGCCCATCACCAATATTGTTACGCCCGCACCCATCGATGCCAGCATGAATGAAGCTGGCGCCAACTTTAGTGTTAGCCCTAATTTTTTCAATTGTTTTACAGCCGATAACAATTGCCGCTCAAACTTTGGGGCAACGACACCTGTGGACTGTGTTGAAATTGGCGGAGACCCCATTGTTATGGACCCTTTAAATGTACCCGTTAATCATAATGGCTTACTTGCAAACGAAGAGTTGCGCTTAATTGCTGAGTGGTTGGATATTGGCGCACAGTATTACAACAATCCCTTTAATGCGCCTACACCTTAAAAAATACTGAGCTGAATATAATACTAATGATTTTTCATTACCTGCCAATCACGCTTCGACAACTAGCACTATTTATAATGGTACTGTTCACAACAGCTGTACTCGTTTTAACACCGGTTAGTAGCTATGCCAAGCAAGGTGAAAAGTTAACGCTCAGCATTTTAGAACCTTTTCTCGACTTTCATACCGGCCCCGGAAAAAACTACCCTGTATTTTATATTGCACAATATGGCGAAATCATTGAAGTCCAAAAACGCCGTAATGATTGGTTTAAAGTTAATCTCAAGGTGAACGGAGACAGAGTAAAAACTGGCTGGGTTCATCGCAACGCTATTGGATTAACTATGCGTTCAAATAGTGTTGAAAAAATGGTCACCAACAATACAGCTACCATTTCAGAAGAAGATATTGTGTTAGCAAAAGATGACCCTCTACTAAGCACCCTATTTAATCCTAATCTTTACTTTGGCTTTAATTATGGACAAAGGGCTTCGGCCGATGTGGTCGGCGTACATATTGGAAAGCATATTACTGATAGTTTTAATATAGAACTTCAAGTAGATGAGTTTTTAGGCGCGACGGCACAAGGACAAACTTGGGCTGGCATTCTCGCATTCAACCCCTTCCCTGCTTGGCGTCTTTCGCCATTCACCGAAATAGGCGCTGGCAGTATTCACTCCACCGCTAGAGGCACTAATAGTCAACAAAATGCAGGTTCGAATAAATTTTTACAGTCAGGATTCGGTCTACAGCTACGATTAAGTGATAGATACCGATTACGCTTGGAATATCGACACCTCAACGTCCTGACATCCAATGATAACAACGGAGAAATCGAAACATGGCATATAGGCTTCAGCGGTTACTTTTAATTGCGCTTAGTTTAGTCGCACCTCTTTTTAGTGTTAGCGCATCCCTCATTAGTGTTGGCGCAGCAGCAAAAGCGCCAGAAGTTATTTCGCCAGATATTGATCGGCGAGAAATTAAAGTGGCGCGTATTGATAACGAAAATATCGAAATCGGTATTTACGGTGGCATTCTCAGCATTGAAGATTTTGACTCCAGCAACATCAGTGTTTTAAGAGTCGACTTTCATATCAATGAACATACATTTATTGAAGCCTCTTATGGAACAGCCAAAGGCGATAAGACCACCTTTGAAGAATTAATTCCTGCTACGCAATTAATCTCAGATGAACAGCGAGAATACACCAGCTACGACATTTCTTTTGGCTGGAATATGCTGCCAGGTGAAACATGGATATTCAATAAAGCCTATAAAACTGATTTTTATTTAATCCTTGGTGGTGGCACCACTGAGTTTGGTGGAGATAAATGGTTTACCTGGAATGTCGGTGCTGGTTATCGATTATTTTTAAAAGACTGGATTGCTTGGCGCATAGATGTTCGTGATCATATATTTAACCGTGACCTGTTTGGCGAAGATGACCAAACCAATAACATTGAACTCAGTACGGGTATCAGCTTTTTCTTTTAATAATGATGACTTAATAAATGATAAACAAGACCCTGTTTAACATGACCGTTTTTAATGAGCCCGTTTTTATCGAGAGAATGAAATGAAAAAAATTAAACATCTTGCCATAATTATTTTACTTGCAGCTGTTAGCCTTTATAGCTTTGCAGAAACAGACATCATGCCCGCGCCCGACTTTACCTTAAAAAGCAATAACGGCAGTAATATCCGTCTTGCCGAGCAGCAAGGCAACGTGGTGATGTTAAATTTCTGGGCATCATGGTGCTCACCCTGCCGTCAAGAAATGCCGCACTTAAATGACTTAAGTGAAAAATTCTCACCTTTAGGTTTTCAGCTAATGGGCGTTAATGTTGACGAAGATCCACTCGCGGCAGAGCGTGCCATTAATGATCTTCAGGTAGCCTTTCCTGTTTTATTTGATGCTGACAGTCGTATTGCAGATTTGTTTTCAGTAGACGCAATGCCAACCACTATTATTATTGATAAAGACGGCAATATTCGTCACTGGCACCGAGGCTATCAAGCAGGCTATGAAGATAGCTACGCCGAACAAGTTGCTCAGTTAATTCGTGAATAACGGAATAAGCCAACTATGAAAAAATTCATCTCACTATTATTTATTCTTCAGCTGTTGATGCTCTCAGCCTGTAGCGTTAAACCGTGGGTTAAGCCCTACCATCGCGCTAAACTCGCCAACGAGGTTATGCAATACGATAGAGACCCAGTTAGCGACGGTTATATACATCATGTGAGACAAGCGCGCGAAAGCGCTAGAGGTGCCGAAGGCGCTGGTGGAGGCGGCTGTGGCTGTAACTAATCGAATGGCATTTAATGTAATTGCATCTTCTGTAATGGCATCTGTTGTATTGACAAAAAGGCATTTAATTTTACGGTCTTTTTTAATACCGCTAACATTACTGCTAAGTTTCAGCACCACCATACTCGCGGCGGTGCTTCCTGCTGAACGTGCTGATGCTATGTATCATCGTTATGATGGTGGCGGCATGGTTATTGATGGCCCATCTATTTTACTTAGAAAAAATATTGCCGAAAAATACTCTATTGCAGCCAACTATTATGTTGACTCAGTATCCAGCGCCTCTATTGATGTACAAACCTCAGGCGCTAGTGAGTATGCCGAAGAGCGTAAAGAAAGCTCTTTAGATTTTACTTATCTCGAAGATAAATCCTTAATCAATATTGGCTTCACCACTAGTAAAGAAAATGACTATGAAGCCAATAGCTTTAGGATCGACTTTTCTCAAGATTTTTTTGGCGACATGTCTACACTGTCCATGGGGTTCTCACAGGGTAATGACGATATTACTCAAACCGATAATGACAGCTTTGCAGAGAAGCTTGAACGCCGCCATTACCGCATTGGGCTTGCTCAAATACTAACAAGAAATTTAATGGCCAATATAAATTATGAAAGCATTATCGATGAAGGCTATTTACAAAACCCCTATCGATTTATTCTAGTCAATAATGGCAGCGCTTATGACATAGAAGCTGAGCGCTATCCTAATACAAGAAATAGTGATGCCGTTTCATTAAAGCTCTCTTATCACCTGCCCTGGCCTGCCGCAGTTAAATCCAGGTTCGGTTATTTTACTGATAGCTGGGGAATAAAAAGCCAAAGTATTGAAATTGATTACTCTCAAAAAATCAATAACCGCTTAATGGTTGATTTACGTATTCGGCAATATCAACAAGGCAATGCCGATTTTTATGCCAATGCATTTAATACAGATAACGCACTGCAAACCTTTGTGGGCCGCGATAAAGAGCTCAGTGAATACAGCAGCTTTTCGGTGGGTGTAGGCGCAAGTTATGAATGGACGTTTAAACAACGCATCGATAAAGCCAGTGTCAATATCCAGTTAGATTACATGATATTTGACTACGACAATTTTAATGAAGTCACTAGCGAGACAACCGCCAGCTTTGGTATCGGTAATGAACCGCTATATAACTTTAATGCTTATGCATTGCGGCTGTTTTTTTCGATCTGGTATTAAAGGCGCGCTTCACTATCGGTAATCGGAATAACATTAATATTAAAAATATCAGCACATAAACTAAAGGCTCAGCTAAATCACTGCGAGCCTGCCAAATAATGTGCAGCAACACGAGAGCGCTCACAATATAAATCAGCTTATGTAAACGCGACCACTGACGGCCTAATTTACGCTGCCATCGCTTAGTTGATGTCACTGCCAATGGCAGCAATAATAACCAAGCACCAAACCCGACAGTAATATAGGGTCGCTCAAGAATATCTGCCCATAAATCCTGCCACTGTAACCCCAGCAAAAACACACAGTAAATCAGCAGATGCAGTACTGCATAAAAAAACACAAACAAACCCATCATGCGTCGGTAGTGCACCCACTCACTTGATCGCGTGATAATGCGCAGCGGCGTTATGGCCATAGTGATAATTAAAAAGCGCAGAGCCCACTCACCCGACATATGTGAAAGTGCTTTAGCAGGATCAGGACCCAAAGAGTTTTGCAGCACACCCAAAAACAATTGCAGTAATGGCAGCAAAGCCAGTAAAAAAACAAACACCTTAATATAACGACGGTATTTCACGACACTGTTTTTATTGGCTGCCACCATCAAAAATTACGCTTCAAATCTAAACCTGTATAAAGGCTAGCGACCTGCTCTGCATAACCATTAAACGGTAAGGTTTCAATACGATTAGGTTTAAATAAAGAGTTAGGGAGTCGTCGCTCTGACGCCTGACTCCATCGTGGATGACTCACAGCAGGATTCACATTTGAATAAAAACCATATTCACTGGGTGCCGTTTTATTCCAACTGGTTGCAGGCTTGCGATCGGTCAGACGGATTTTCACAATGGACTTAATACTTTTAAAACCGTATTTCCAAGGGACTATTAGGCGAATTGGCGCACCATTTTGCTTAGGCATAGTCTTGCCATAAACACCCACCGCTAAAATAGTCAGTGGATGCATGGCCTCATCAAGCCGCAAGCCTTCAACATAGGGCCAATCAATAGTGCCAAAGCGTGAACGCTGACCACGCATCTCATTCGGCCGATAAAGCGTTTCAAAGGCGACATATTTTGCTTTGCTACCCACGCCATAACGCTTAAGCAAATCGGCCAGTGGAAAACCAATCCACGGCACCACCATAGACCACGCCTCCACACAACGTAGTCGGTAAATGCGCTCTTCTAAATCATGCGGCTTAAGAATATCTTCTAAGGTGTAAGTGCCCGGTTTATCAACCTCTCCTTCAATGGAGACCGACCAAGGATCGGTGACTAATTTCGAGGCATGCTTTTCGGGGTCGGTTTTATCGGTGCCAAACTCATAAAAATTATTATAGCCAGTAACATCACGATACGGCGTCTGCACTTCGGGAGTATAAAATCCAGAGGGGGATGCTTTCGTTGCCGCTAAATAATCTAAGGGTGGAGGCTCAATAACATTCGACGCTGAGCCCAACGCCGGTGACAATAAACTGCCCATTGCCATAGCACCCGCCGCCCCCATAAACTGGCGACGGTTAAGGTAACTGGATTCACTGGTGATTTCTGACGGTAAAATATCGGTGGCTTGTTTAATTAGCATGGCTATATACCCTTGCGCTCATAATAAATATTAAACACACACATCATCAACGTTTACACTTTTTCTTTAGGTTGACCTTCTTCTTTAGGTTGGCCTTCTTCTTTAGATTGTCCTGCCACTTTCTGCCACAGCGATGCTAATGGACCCGAACAGGCATAACTCGCCGCAAGTAAAAAGAGTACCGTTGGTGGGTTTGAAGCAATCAATACCAAGAGTAATAAAAATATAAATAACGCAGCAACAGAAACGCGACTCGAAAAATCGATACCTTTAAAGCTGTGGTAACGCACATTCATCACCATTAAAAAGCCGACCGCAGAGGTTAACAACGCCATAGCAATAACCATAATAAAAGGCATATTATCGGCGCCAAAACCTAAGTCATAACCTAACCAAACCGATGAAGCGACTAAAGTTGCCGCTGGTGGACTTGCCAACCCAGTAAAGAAACGATTGTCCGTGCTTTCTGCTTGTGCATTAAAGCGCGCCAAGCGAATAGCTGCACTGGCCACATAAATAAATGCCACCGCCCAACCTAACTTGCCTAAATCTGACAAACACCACATAAACACAATAATGGCCGGCGCCACACCAAAGGTCACCATGTCTGAGAGAGAATCAAACTCCTGACCAAACTTACTTTGCGTGTTAGTCATTCTAGCAACACGGCCATCAACACCATCTAGCAATTGGCCAAAAAATATTGCTAAGCCAGCCGCCGCAAAATCACCATTTATTGCATTAATAATCGCGTAAAACCCAGCAAACAATGCTGCTGAGGTAAATAAATTCGGTAATAGAAAAATACCTTTACGACGGACTTGTTTTCCGTCTTCAGAGACTTCTTCGACATGCTCATCAATCGGCAAATACTCTTCTATTATTGAAGTATCATCCGCCGCCGTTTGATTATTAGTATCGGCAGTATTTTCAGGCTGTTCAGATTCGTTCATAGTTGCAGGTATTCCAAAAATTATTGTGAAACAAAAGGTGAAACAAAAGATTCTTTTACGCCTAACCACACCGCATTAATCAACGGTTCATTAATACGCCGCTTCAATACACACAAACCAATTTCAACATTGGCTAATAACTGCGCATGCGTTTCGCTGTCATCCTTAAGGATTTGTATGCTATCAAATACTGGGCTACTTGTGAGCACAAGTTTAGGAACCAAACCCACACCACAGCCCAAAGCCACCATACTAACAATGGCTTCATGACCAGTCACTTCGGCATAAATCGACGGGGCAATACGCTGATGCCGAAACCATCGATCTAAACGGCTACGGGTCAACCCGCTTTCAGCCACTATCCAAGGTAAGTCAGCCCAATCAATACCATCTGCCATCGCCGTTAATTGATCATACACTCCCGATGGCCCATTGGGACCAATAAAGACTAAATCGGAGAGCGATAACGGTTTAAATTCAATTTGAGGATCTAACTGATCGGGCCGCGCGGCAATGACAAAATCTTCTTGCCCTTGCTTTAAACGCTCCAAAGAGAGAGCTTGGTCACCCGTATGCAGTTTAATATCGATATTTGGTTGCTGCTGACGTAAATCAGCCAGTATATTGCTTAACACAGAGTGACTAGCCGTCACCGAACAATACAAGCTCACCGCCCCACTTGGCTGGAGCTGATCAACTCCTGTTTCAGCTTGAAAATCCTTCCACGAGGCCAATGTCTGCCGCGCAAACTCCAAATAGCGCTGTCCTGCCGGTGTTAGCCCCACATAGCGATTAGTCCGCTCTAACAACTGAGTACCCGCCTCGGCCTCTAACCTTTGTATAAGACGAGACAACGTCGAAGCGCTCATATTATTGCGCTCACTGGTTCTCGCAAAATGCAGGTCTTGCGCGAGATCAATAAAGATATTTAGGGCTTTGGTATCCATAATGGCGCGATAATCCCTCATAATTGCAATTTATGCAACATATGCTTGCATATATATCATTTTACGCAACCTTGCTAAACCCTTAGAATGCTTGCCCTGCAGAGAGCTTAGCTACGCTATACAAGGCTATATAAGCTAACGACGCTGCACTACTTTTATTTAACACATATTTTATTTGGCACATCGCCCCCAAGCTCAAGAGGATTTACTTGCATGGCTAACTACTTCAATACCCTTCCGTTGCGTTTACAGCTAGAACAGCTGGGCAAATGCCGCTTTATGGACCAATCAGAATTCAGCGACGGTTGCGAATACCTTAAGGGCAAGAAAATTGTCATTATTGGTTGCGGTGCACAAGGACTTAACCAAGGTCTTAATATGCGCGATAGCGGCTTAGACATTTCTTACACATTACGTGATGCAGCGATTGCTGAAAAGCGTCAATCGTGGAAAAACGCAACAGAGAACGGCTTTACTGTTGGCACTTATGAAGAGTTAATTCCAACCGCTGATTTACTGCTTAACCTTACACCTGACAAACAGCATACGCCGGTTATCAATAGCGTTATGCCGTTAATGAAAAAAGACTCAGCACTAGCCTACTCACACGGTTTCAATATCGTTGAAGAAGGTATGCAAATCCGTGAAGACATTACCGTTGTAATGGTCGCACCAAAATGCCCAGGCACTGAAGTACGCGAAGAATATAAACGCGGCTTTGGTGTACCGACATTATTAGCTGTGCATACAGAGAATGATCCTAGAGGTGATGGCTGGGAAATTGCAAAAGCTTATGCATCAGCAACTGGTGGTGACCGTGCAGGCTGTCTTGAATCATCATTTATTGCCGAAGTAAAATCGGACTTAATGGGTGAGCAAACGATTCTTTGCGGTATGTTACAAACCGGTTCTATTTTATGTTTTGATAAAATGATTGAAAAAGGCATTGATGCTGGCTATGCATCAAAACTGATTCAATACGGCTGGGAAACCATTACTGAAGGCTTAAAGCATGGCGGCATCACTAACATGATGGATCGCTTATCTAACCCTGCAAAAATCGTTGCCTACACATTGGCCGATGATCTTAAAGATATTATGCGTCCGCTTTATGAAAAGCATCAAGACGATATCATTACGGGTCACTTCTCAAAAACCATGATGGAAGATTGGGCTAACGATGATGCCAACCTTTTAAAATGGCGTGCAGAAACGGGCGAAACCGCCTTTGAAAAATCAGTGAATACTGATCAAGAAATCAGTGAGCAAGAATACTACGATAACGGTATTTTAATGGTTGCCATGGTTAAAGCGGGTGTTGAACTTGCCTTTGAAACTATGGTTGCTTCAGGCATTATCGAAGAATCAGCTTATTATGAGTCGTTACATGAAACGCCATTAATCGCTAATACCATTGCACGTAAAAAGCTTTATGAAATGAACATTGTTATTTCAGATACAGCTGAGTACGGTTGTTACTTGTTTGATCATGCATGCAAACCTTTACTAACTGAATTCATGAAAGACATTGATACCGATGTTATTGGCAAAGGTTTAGGCCTTGAAGATAATGGTGTTGATAACCAAGTGTTAATTGCAGTAAACGAAGAAATTCGTACTCATCCTGTTGAATATATTGGTGACGAACTTCGTCATCATATGACAGCGATGAAGAAAATTGTTTAACACTTTTTATAAAAAGCGAACCTCTGCATAGAGGTTCGCTTAAAAGTAAAAAGTAGCAAGCAAAAAAAATCCCAGCCTCTAGCTGGGATTTTTTTTGCACTAATATTTTAAATGGTTAGCAACTTCTCGCCACGAGCAATTCCCGACACACCACTTCTTACAACCTCAAGAATAGTGGCATCTTTCATTGCTTCAATAAACGCATCGAGTTTTTCTTGCGTACCTATTAACTGAATAGTGTATAGCGAGCTATTCACATCAACAATTTGACCGCGAAAAATATCGGCTGTGCGCTTAATTTCTTCACGCGCAGCACCAACGGCACGTACTTTAATGAGCATTAACTCACGCTCAATATGCGCACCTTCTGTTAAATCGACCAGCTTAACTACATCAACTAATTTATTTAACTGCTTAGTAATTTGCTCTGTCGTATGGTCATCACACACTGTGGTGAGCGTTAAACGCGACAATGAAACATCATCGGTTGGGGCAACGGTTAAGGTTTCAATGTTATAACCGCGTTGAGAAAATAAACCCACAACGCGAGATAATGCTCCGGCTGCGTTTTCCATTAGCAAAGAAATAATACGGCGCGAACCTGTATCTTCAAAATCAGTCATTCTACGTGCGCTCCGTCTTACTCAGTAACATATCATTCATTGCGCCATTCGGTGCAATTTGCATTGGGTATACATGCTCATCAGGATCAACATAAATATCCATAAACACGAGTTTAGTTTTGCTGGTTTCAATCGCTGTTTGCATTTGCTCACGCAGCGAGGCTTTATCTGTCACTTTAATACCAACATGGCCATAAGCTTCGGCTAACTTAACAAAATCAGGTAATGAGTTTTGATAAACCGATTCTGAATAACGTCCTTCATATTGCATATCTTGCCACTGCTTAACCATACCAAGGTAGCCGTTATTCAAGTTCACAATCAAAAACGGTACATCGTATTGCGTACACGTCGATAACTCTTGAATACACATTTGAATACTGCCTTCACCGGTAACACAGGCAACGATCGCATCGGGATGACCCAACTTAACACCCATAGCTGCTGGCAAACCAAAGCCCATGGTGCCCAAGCCGCCTGAGTTAATCCACAATCGTGGTTTCTCAAACAAGTAATACTGAGCGGTAAACATTTGATGCTGACCAACATCCGAAGTCACAAAGGCTTCGCCGCCTGTTAGCTCATGCAATAACTGCACAACTTCTTGTGGCTTAATTTTATCGGTAGTGTCATCAAAACGGTTCTTAGTATAAATACCGTGTGCCGCACGCCAGTCATTAATCTGCTTCCACCACAGTTCTAAAGCGTTAGCGTCAGGCTGATTACTAATACCTGGCTGTGACTGTGCATCTTTCACTTGGCTCAGCATTTCTTCTAACACTTGCAATGCAGGACCAACAATAGGCAAATGCGCCATAACAGTTTTAGAGATACTGGCTGGATCGACATCGATATGAATGATTTTTGCATTCGGGCAAAACTTACTTACTGTGTTAGTTACCCTGTCATCAAAACGAACACCTACCGCTAAAATCACATCACTTTCATGCATCGCGTTGTTCGCTTCATAGGTGCCGTGCATACCTAGCATACCTAGAAACTGCTCATCACTACCTGGTATAGCGCCAAGACCCATTAAGGTGTTAGTGATAGGGAAATTTAAATGATGCGTTAACGCCGTTAAGGCATCACATGCATTACCTTGAATAACACCGCCACCCGCATAAATAATTGGCTTTTTAGCACGCAGTAGCATTTCAACGGCTTTCTTAATTTGACCAGCATGGCCTTTTTCAGCTGGCGTATAAGAACGCAAGCTAATCTCTTTAGGATAATGATAAGGACGCTTCATGGTTGGCGCAGTAATATCTTTAGGAATATCGACAACCACAGGACCAGGACGACCAGAGGCAGCCAAATAAAACGCCGTTTTAAGAATGCGTGGAATATCTTCTGTGCGCTTCACTAAAAAACTGTGTTTAACGATAGGACGAGAAATACCAATCATATCGGTTTCTTGAAACGCATCTTCGCCAATCAAGTGACTTTGCACCTGACCAGAAATAACTACCATAGGAATAGAATCCATGTAGGCAGTGGCAATACCCGTAATCGCATTTGTCGCACCAGGACCTGAAGTCACAAGCACCACGCCCGTTTTACCGGTTGCGCGAGCATAGCCATCGGCGGCATGCGTGGCGGCCTGTTCATGGCGCACCAAAATATGAGGGACTGAACTATTGCGGTGTAAGGCATCATAAATATGCAGTACCGCACCACCGGGATAGCCGAATAAAAACTCGACGTTCTCTTCCTGTAATACGCGCGCGATCATATCGCCGCCAGAAAGCATTTCAACATCACCGTTCATTTCGGTGAGCGTGGCACCAGCATCAGTATCGCCAGTAGAAGTGTCTTTATCTTTTAACATGTTTCTTGCTCTTAAACTGAGAGTTATAAAAGTCCAGAATGGCCGTAAAGTTTATAGCATTCTTATTAACAAACGATTGATTTGCTTATAAAAGAGGACATATTTGCCTTATCGCTGTCTTAAAGCCGTCATATCTCAATTAATTGTTATTCGATTGACGAACACCCATAGGCAAACAGGTGATCAATTGTTTAATTTCAGCCGCCGACTGTCAATAGCGGGTGCTTATATGCGGGAAAAATAGTGGCTTTTACTCACTATTCATGGCGAAAATCCGAATAGCTGTGGTCCTAAGGTCTATCAATTAGCACTCAATGCAGGGCCACTGCTCTATTCCACTCACTAAGTACTCATTAAAAGGCAAATTTAATGCGATCTCTAACGACTCTACTCTTTCTCACTCTTTCGCTTATTATCTCAGCATCCAGCAGTTATGCAGAAGTCTTCTATAAATGGGAAGATGATTCCGGCAGCTGGGTATATGGCGAGCATCCGCCCATGGGCGTTGAAGCCATTGAGATTAAGACGCACAGTAATCGAAATAACGATTCGGGATCAAAAAAGGACGAGCTAGCCGATAAAGCTGCGAATGCTGAAGAAGCCGCAAAGCAGCAGCGTGAGCTTTACTGCAAACAGGCTAGAGAGAACGTTGAAGCATTATCTAGTGAGGCAGCCATTCAGCAGCGCGATGATGCCGGCAATGTAACCATGCTATCGGATAAAGACCGCGCGATTGAGCTTAAAAAAGCGCAAATGGCACTTGAAAGTTATTGTTAAGCATCGCCTTGCCATTAATAGTAAGCGTTAGTTTTATCCGTGTGATCGGTCATATCACGCACACCGGCTAATTCAGGCAACTTCTCCATCAGTGTTTTTTCAACACCGTCCTTCAATGTCATTTCAACTGAACCACAGCCCTGACAACCACCGCCAAATTTCAAAATGGCAAAGTTCTCATCATCTATTTGCATCAATGACACATCACCACCATGAGAGGCCAATGAAGGGTTAATCTCTGTATAGAGTAAGTAGTTAACGCGATCGGCTAATGGACTATTTTCGCCTACTTTGGGCATTTTAGAATTCGGCGCTTTAATCGTTAACTGGCCGCCCATTCGATCTGCCGCATAATCCACTTTAGCTTCTTCTAGAAACGACCAGCTCTTCTCATCAAAATAAGCCGAAAAACCGGTATATTCGCGTAAAATACTGCTATCGCTAATATCTTCAGCACGACCGTAAGCGATACAAGTCTCTGCTTTCGTGGTACCAGGATCATTAACAAAAATCCGAATACCCACCACATCATCTTCTTGCTTTTCGAGTAAACCTTTTAAATATTCTTGGGCACTGTCCGATATGTAGATTTCAACAAAATCGGCTTTGGCTTCAAGGGTTTCATTGGTGGGTGTATCTGACATGCTAAACGCTCACTGGGCAATTATCGTGGATTAACCCTATTCTAATGGAATCAAGCGCCATGTGCGAGATACACTCAGATCAATACGCCCGAAATAAGCCAGTAAAAAAACCACTACCGCGTTAATCAAGCCCAAGGACGCATTTTAAGAGAAAAACAGCCACACAGCGCGTCGCACTAAATAATCACAAAACAGCCCACTTTCTATCTATTCCAACGCCATAATTTGCTAAACTGGCCGGCGGCTTATATTGAGGCAGAATCATCCATAAATGCGCCTCTGCAGTATAAGGTAAGGTATTAAACACAAGGCATCAACAACACCATGGCAAAACCAGCAACGAATTCCAATAAGGCTATTACCCAACAACGTGTAGCCGCACTCCATCAAGCATTAAAAGATCGTATTTTGGTGATCGATGGCGCTATGGGATCAATGATTCAAGCCTATGACCTTCAAGAAGCTGATTATCGCGGCACGCGCTTTGCCGACTTCCCAAAAGATCTTAAAGGTAATAACGACCTACTTTGCCTAACCAAACCCGAAGTGATTCGCGAAATTCACTGCGCCTATCTTGATGCTGGTGCAGATATCCTTGAAACGAATACCTTTAACGGTACACGAGTAGCTCAAGGGGATTACACCTTAGAGGATATTGCTGCAGAAATTAATCTCGAAGGCGCGAAAATCGCCAGAGAAGTTGCCGACCAATACACCGCAGCCAACCCCGATAAGCCACGCTTTGTTGCTGGGGTACTTGGACCAACACCTCGTACCGCTTCTATCTCACCCGATGTTAACGACCCTGCTGCACGAAACATTTATTTTAATGACTTAGTCAGCGACTATGTAGAAGCGACCAGCAAGTTAGTCGAGGGCGATGTTGATCTCATCTTAGTCGAAACCATTTTCGATACGCTCAACGCTAAAGCAGCGATATTTGCGGTTAAACAATTCTTTAATGATAACCCTGAAAAAACACTGCCCATTATGATATCGGTGACTTTTCCTGATATGAGTGGCCGCTTGTTATCAGGGCAAACACCCGCTGCATTTTGGAACTCCATCGCTCATGCCGACCCTTTAATTGTTGGTGTTAACTGCGGTCGTCGATTTAAAGAGGTACGCCCCTTTGTTGAAGAGTTAGCCAATAATGCCAACTGCTATTTTAGTGGTCATTTTAATGCTGGCCTACCTAACGCTTTTGGTGAGTACGATGAAACACCCGAAGATATGTTTGAAGATCTTAATGAATTTGCCGAGCGCGGTTTTCTTAATGCCGTAGGTGGCTGCTGTGGTACAACACCAGACCATATTAGAGCTATAGGCGAAGCCGCCGCGAATTCAAGCCCCAGAGTTATACCCGATATTGATGTTGCTTGCCGTTTAAGTGGTTTAGAGCCATTTAATATTAGTGGTGACAGCTTATTTGTGAATGTTGGCGAACGATGTAACGTGACCGGCTCGGCACGCTTTAAAAAACTGATTATTGATGACGACTATGACACTGCGTTAGAAGTGGCTCAGCAGCAAGTTGAGAATGGCGCGCAAATCATCGACATCAATATGGATGAAGGCATGCTCGATGCGCATGTCGCCATGAAGCGCTTTTTAAACCTTATTGCTTCAGAGCCTGAAATCAGCCGTGTACCCATAATGATTGATTCCTCTAAATGGGATGTTATCGAAATTGGTTTACAGTGCGTGCAAGGTAAAGCCATCGTTAACTCGATTAGCATGAAAGAAGGTGAAGCAGAATTTTTAGAAAAAGCCGCACTGTGTAAACGCTATGGTGCAGCCGTTGTGGTTATGGCCTTTGATGAACAAGGTCAGGCCGATACTTTTGAACGCAAAATAGAAATCTGCGAAAACTCTTATCGCATATTGGTCGATAAAGCCGGTTTTAATCCGCAAGATATTATCTTTGATCCGAATATTTTTGCCGTTGCTACCGGCATAGAAGAACATAACAACTATGCCGTAGACTTTATTGAAGCAACCCGCTGGATAAAAGAAAACTTACCGCATGCCATGGTTTCTGGTGGCGTAAGTAATGTGTCGTTCTCCTTCCGCGGCAATAACTCCGTACGCGAAGCGATTCACTCCGTGTTTTTATACCATGCTATCAAGGCTGGTATGGATATGGGTATCGTTAATGCTTCGCAGCTAGCGATTTATGATGACCTGCCTGAAGAATTAAAAGAGCGTGTAGAAGACGTTATTCTTAATCGTCGTGATGACAGCACTGAACGCCTGTTAGAAATTGCCGACAAATATCGCGGTGATGGCGAAAGCACAGAAAAAAATGAAAACCCCGCCTGGCGTGAAGAGCCCGTTGGCAAGCGATTAGAGTATTCATTAGTTAAAGGCATTAACGCGTATATTCTCGAAGATGCCGAAGAAGCCCGACAGCAATTTGATCGTCCTATTGAGGTGATTGAAGGTCCATTAATGGACGGCATGAACGTGGTAGGTGATTTATTTGGCGAAGGGAAAATGTTTTTACCGCAAGTGGTTAAAAGCGCCCGCGTTATGAAACAAGCTGTTGCCTATTTGCAGCCCTATATAGAAGCCGAAAAATCCGAGGGCCAAAAAGCTAATGGTAAAATATTAATGGCCACTGTAAAAGGTGATGTTCATGATATTGGTAAAAACATTGTAGGCGTAGTGCTGCAGTGTAATAACTTTGAAGTTATTGATATGGGCGTAATGGTTTCTTGTGAAAATATTTTACAAAAAGCCCGAGAAGAAGAAGTCGACATTATTGGCTTGAGCGGTTTAATTACGCCCTCATTAGATGAAATGGTTTATGTCGCCAAAGAAATGCAAAGACAGGATTTTAATATCCCGTTACTGATTGGTGGTGCAACCACCTCTAAAGCACATACAGCCGTTAAAATTGATCAGCATTACAATAACGATCAAGTTATTTATGTGCCTGATGCATCGCGTAGTGTTGCGGTTGCCACAAAGTTAATTAGTGATGAACTAAAACCTAGCTTTGTTACTGACACCAGCGAAGACTATGAAAAAGTACGCGTTCGCTATGCCAATCGCAAACCTAAAGCACCGCAGCTTAGCTATACAAGAGCGATTGCGAACAAGCCCACTATTAAATGGGCTGACTATACAGCGCCAGTGCCAAAACAAATGAAAACGCAGGTGTTAACGAAATATTCGATTACCACCTTAGTTGAGATGATTGACTGGACACCGTTTTTTATTACTTGGGACTTAGCCGGTAAATATCCGCGCATTTTAACCGATGAAGTGGTTGGTGAAGCAGCAACGAATTTATTTGCTGATGCACAAGCCATGCTAAAACGTATTGTCGATGAAGATCTTTTAGAGGCACGCGCCGTATTTGGTTTTTGGCCGGCCAACCAAAGTAATGATGACGATATTACTTTATATAAAGATGATTCGCGTACTGAAGAACTTGCAACGCTTCATCATATTCGCCAGCAAGTCGCTAAACCAAATGGTAAGCCTAACTTATCATTAGCCGATTATGTTGCACCGGTTGATTCAGGTGTTGCCGATTACGTGGGCGGCTTTGTTGTTACAGCCGGCATTAACGCTGACAAATTAGCTCATGAATTTGAAGCGAATGGTGATGACTACAATAGCATTATGATTAAAGCATTGGCTGATCGCTTGGCCGAGGCCTTTGCCGAACACTTACATCAACGTGTAAGAACGGAATATTGGGGCTACATCAATAATGAATCTTTAAGCAATGAAGAAATTATTAAAGAACGCTACCAAGGCATTCGCCCAGCACCGGGCTACCCTGCCTGCCCTGATCACACAGAGAAAGCCACTTTGTTTGAACTGCTGAATGCTGAAGAAGCCATTGGCGTTAAGCTCACCGAACACTATGCTATGACGCCAGCCGCATCCGTCAGCGGCTTTTACTTCTCGCATCCTGAGTCGCAGTATTTTGCCACAGGAAAAATAGGTAAAGATCAATTAGCCAGCATTTCCGAACGTAATGGCAAAGGCGTTGAGGAAATGACACGCTGGTTACAGCCTATTCTTGATTAATCTTTTGGCTAGCCTAAGGCTAGCCAAAAGATAAGCAACAGGACAAGAAATAACGATGAGCGATACAAGCGAAAAAACCACAACTTCACTCGATATCGACACTGATAACGACACCAACACTAATAACAACACAAATAACAACACTAATAACGACACAAGCAGTGAAGGCAAGCAAAAGCTATCGATACTGCATATATTAACCAGCGTATTAGCTGCTGCTGTTGGCGTACAAAGCAAAAAAAATCAAGAAAAGGATTTTAATGGTAAAGGCAGTATCTATATTTATATTACTGCCGGTATTATTTTTACAGCGCTATTTGTTATTACGATAGTCACCGTGGTTAAAAGTATTTTAGCCGGCGCAGGTATGTAACTTATAACGCAAAGTTAATACCCATTAACCGCTGCCAAAGCACCTTGCTGATGCGCAGTACAATAATCCGATATACCCACCACAAACTCCTGCGGCGAAGTGATAGGCTCAAGATGCTCGCCACAGCTCTCCCCGCTACGATTATCGCCGCCACACAGTGGCAACTTAATATGCGCAAGCCAAGCTTCGTAAGTATCGAGATCAACCCCTAAACGCTCTGCAATATAAGTGTTCGGCTCACTGTTAAAACGAATCAAATCTTCAGCCTCAATACTTAATGGGCCAAGACCTGGCTGAGATATAACAAAATAAACACCGTTCTCGACTAAGCTACTTATCTCTGACGCTACTGACTGCGACTCTAATTGCTTAACATAGGACTTTAACTCTAAGACTTCACTTTTTAGGCGGTTAATCTGCTCTTCACGATAATAAACTTCAACTTCGCGCATCTCTAACTTGGACTCTATCTCTGCAGTCTGCTCAATTAACTTGGCCTGAAAGTCTTTATTAAACTGAACGCGTAAGCTGCGATGATCAATACCTCGTTGATCCATCATCCGCTCTAAACGCTGTTCATACTCCGCGCATTGCTGATCGAATGACGATTTTTTGTTTTCTATATTAATGAGTGAGTCGCAATATTTTAATTCTATGGCTTCTATTTGCTCTTGCAGTTTTTTATTGGCCAATAAAAACATTTCCCTATCTTTAGAATAGAGCTTTCGTTGTGCAGCCATTTCTTGCTCATGTAATGATTTTAAACTGGCAATATAGGTTCGCTGCTTTTTGATATTCTGCGCCATGTTATAGCGCTCTTTGTCACGTTCTTCTTTGTCACGTTCTTCTTTGTCACGCTCTTCTTTATTAAGCGCATCTTTATCAACGAATGAATCATGATTATCGATAGATTTAACACTGTCTCTAGGCACAGCATTAGCAACAGTAATATCGCTTAGCATTGGAGCTCGGTCTACGGCATCATCAACTAATAATCCCAGACGATTATTCTGAATACTGGCCGCCAATATTTTTAAGGTATTAGAAGCTACAGATAAATCCGGCTCCCATAAATCTTGTTGATGCCAAGGAATTTGACATTGACTATGAGAGGCAATACGTAATTTAACCCCATTTAATTCAGGACCAAAAGCCGCCGTTTCAACCATTTGAGACAAGGGTATATTCCAACGTCGATCGGCATTACCTTTGGCATCAAAATTAATAAGGAAAAAAACCGCACCTATAATATCCAGACGACGATTAATTTTTAGATAAACGGCATGCGCGGTCGTGTCGGCGAAGTCAGGTTCACCAACCACGCCATCTAATACTGCTTCAAACTCGGTGAGCAGCATTTCTTTGATGACCTTATTATGGTCAACAAACAACACTGCATCGTAGCTCGCTGGATCAAAGCCAAAAACCATAAATAACTATTCCATTGTCATAATATTGGATAAAACGGTTATAAGAATAGATAAACCTTAATTAAGCTAAATACTGAAGCATCAAGGTCTTATCAATCAATACCACATCAAAAGATAAGTACTTGTTGAGTATAACTAAGGGTCAAGTATTAGACGGACAAGTCTGAGGAAGTTACGCTGATTTTTGGAGGAAACGAGAACTGGTTATCGTTAAAAAAAAATGCTGCCGTTCTAACGATAAAAAATAATTTATCGTTAGAACATAACAGCATGTTAAGGGGTAGAGCTATGAAATACTAGTTTTGAAAATTAGAATGAAAGACGCATACCCATTGCCGCAGTGCGTGCTTTATTAGGTCTTGCACCATAAGGCTGACGACCAACAATATCTTCTTCGCCTGTTGCATTCTCAAGTCGAGCAAATACAGATAAGTCACTATTCACCTGATAGTTAGCAGACAAATCTAAAGTCGTTGAAGCCTCTGTCTTCTCAAAAGCGCCACAAGACGCATTAACACAAACCGCATCAACATAATTTACGCTGGCATTTAAACGAACATCACCTTGCTCAAGGCCTAGCGACAATGTCATTTGCTCCTGCGGAATATAAGGAATAGCAGCGCCCGCTTCGACATCACCAAAAAACTCACTTTCAAAAGTAGAATCAAATTGTGAATCGGTATAAGTGTAAACGAATGCTAATGGCATAGAAGTGTTTGAGCCAACATCAAAACGATTATTTAAAGAAAATTCAAGACCTTTAACCATGGCTGAACCACCATTAAACGTATCACCAATAGTACAATCACTACCACCCGATGAAGCCGTACATTCGCCAACTAAGTTTTCGTAATCATTCAAAAAGCCAATTAACTCAATAGAAAGCTCATCACTTTGGTAGCGACCACCAAACTCATAGTTAATAGACTCTTCTTCTTGAGTACCTTCTTTAGTGGTTGGCGAACCGAACCCGCTATGAACACCAGCAAGTAACGAAAGCGCATCATTGACTTGATAAAGCGCACCCATACTTGGCAATACGGCTGTCACTGAGTTATCGCGACTTTTAGCTGGGTTTAATACGCGATCACTTCCACCAGTATATTCACGACGAGTTAATTCGATGTCTTCAAAACGAACACCTGGCGTCAATACCCAATCACCCAGAGTGATGGTGTCATGCACATAAATAGCTAAAGCATCTGCCTGCTGAACTCGGTTACCTGCACCACCTAATTCACCGACCGAATCTAACACTAACGCGCCACCCAATTGAGTGTAGTTATCGTCATGCTGTAAACGATCTTCTTCATCTTCATGAATACGCAAACCAATTTCTAAGTCATGCATACCGGTTTGCCAATCTAACTTAACCGCCACGCCACGCGAGTAATATTGACGATTGTTATCACGCAATCTTACAGCGCCAATATCACTATCACCGCCGTCTAAAATTGCCTGTAATGCAGCAGCATTAGCGTTACCTTCATTAATATCACCAATAACATTGCCCCAGCTGTCGCCATTAAGCTTCTGCAACTTATACCAGCTACGTTTATGCTCATTGTTATAAGCCGTAGTAGTTATTGTCGCGTTATCATCAAGCGTAAATTCATGACGTAAAATAAGCTGATTATGCTCAGTAGTAATATTATCTAACGCTGACACGGCATAACGACGATAAGGATTAGCCTTAAAGTCTGCATCAGTTAAACCTAAATAAGTCTGGTTAGAGTCTTGCTGTGCATACTGATACTTTAA
>CAXAHI010000006.1:0-39469 GCA_963968645.1 uncultured Gammaproteobacteria bacterium
CGTTTGAAATATGAATGCTCCGTACGAGTCACTTCCTTTAAAGTTGACTGTTACATGCCTTACCGCGTGGCAGTTACTTTATTTGAAGCGCCAGAGTGTACGGAGTAATTTTATTATCGCTCTCTTTAAATTCTCTCCTAACATTCGATTTTTCTGCTTATGAAAATTGCTATTGATGCAATGGGCGGTGATTTTGGTGTGGCTGTTACCGTGCCCGCTGCAATCCAATCTCTCATCGATAATGTATCTATTGAGCAAATTTTATTGTTTGGTCATGAGGCTGATATTCAGTCTTGCCTTGATGCCAGTCCGCTCTTAAAAACCTCCCCTAAGCTATCAGATAGAATATTGATTGTGCATAGCGATCATGTTGTTGATATGTCGGCAAAGCCGGCAGACGTCCTTAGACAAAGACAAGACACTTCGATGTTCTCAGCACTTAACTCGGTTGCAGATGGCAGAGCTACTGCTTTTGTCAGCGCAGGCAACACGGGTGCACTCGTTGGTTTAGCTCGACATACTTGTGGTTTAGTTGATGGCATTAAACGTTTAGCTATTTGCGCGCAATTACCCACGTTGTTGAGTAATACTTTTTTGCTTGATGTCGGTGGCAATGTCGATTGCTCGGGTGAGCAGTTGCATCAGTTTGCGCGTATGGGCAGTGCCTTAGCGACTGCTTTAACGTTGGATGACGTAGACGGGCGTAATGAAAAAGTGAGTGTGCAACCGCGCGTTCGCGCATTAAGTATTGGAACTGAAGCCGGAAAAGGTAATGCCGCCGTCAATGTTGCTGTGCAATTATGCAAAGCCGATGCGCAATTAAATTTTGATGGGTTAATTGAAGGTAATCAGTTATTAGAAGGCATCTGTGACGTTATTTTCTGTGATGGTTTTGTCGGTAATATCGCATTAAAGTCTTGTGAAGGTGCCGCATCTTATATTCGTTCCAGTGCGCATGAATTGCTAGCATCGAAATCAGCAGCGACTGTAAATGATGATTATGCGCGCTTAATGCAAGCGATGGATCCTGAGCAATTCAATGGTGCCGTGTTACTTGGTCTTAAGCAGCCGGTTATAAAAAGTCATGGTTCAAGTGGCGTTGTTGGTTTTGCTGCAGCAATACAAAAAGCAGTTGATGTAAGTCGTGGTCAACTGATTCAAAAGTTAGAATTTGCACTGCACTAGTGTAAAATTATGTTATTCATTTTAAGGGTAAATTCATGAGCCAGAATCAATTAGCGTTTGTCTTTCCTGGGCAGGGTTCACAAAAAGTAGGCATGCTCGCTAATGCAGCAGCCAGTTATAGTGAGGTTGCCGATACTTTTTCGCAGGCATCAGAGGTGCTGGGTTATGACCTTTGGGATCTCGTACAAACAGGCCCGCAAGAAGCGCTTAACTTAACCGAAAAAACACAGCCATTATTACTAACAGCCAGTGTTGCTTTATGGCGTGTTTGGTCTGCTAACGGCGGTGCTAAGCCGAGTTTATTGGCTGGTCATAGCTTGGGTGAGTTTAGCGCCTTAGTGTGCAGTGAAGTCATTAGTTTTGAAGCGGCGGTTGATTTAGTCCGTCAGCGTGGCGCTTTTATGCAGTCAGCAGTGCCTGTAGGCATTGGCGCCATGGCAGCGATTATTGGCCTTGATGATGAATCTATTATTGCTATATGTAAAAAATTATCGAGTGATGAGGTGGTGCAGGCGGTCAACTTTAACTCGCCTGGCCAAGTAGTAATTGCAGGTCATGTTAATGCCGTGACGGAAGCGATGGCCGCGTGTAAAGAAGCGGGTGCTAAGCGAGCATTACCGTTACCAGTAAGCGCGCCTTTCCATACTTCATTAATGCAGCCAGCCGGTGATCAATTGGCCGAAGTGTTAGCAGGTATTCATTTTTCTTCACCGCAAATTCCGATTATCCATAATGTGAATGCGCTGCCAGAGGCGGATCCTGAACGCATTCGACAGTTAATGGTTGAGCAGATTTATAGTCCTGTCCAATGGACGCGCTGTGTTGAATATATGGTGGCACAGGGCGCTGAAAAAATTGTTGAGTGTGGACCGGGCAAAGTACTAAGTGGTTTGTCGCGACGTATTCATAAGCCGTTAGAGGCCTTTGCATTAGAAGAGCCAGAGGCAATAGTTTCTGCTCTGGATGCACTTGCCGATTAGTGAGTGACGCATACGTTAATGAGCATATGTATTTATTTGAATTAATTATTTTATTATTAAACGGGATATAACCATGTCTTTGAATGGAAAAGTAGCTTTAGTCACTGGCGCAAGCCGAGGTATTGGTCGTTCAATTGCACTCACTTTAGGTGCGGCGGGGGCGACAGTTATTGGGACTGCTACAACGGAAAGCGGTGCTCAAAATATTAGTGCTTATTTGAGTGAGGCCGGTGTTAGCGGCGCAGGTTTTGCGCTAAATGTTACAGATGCCGAGCAAGTAATAAGTGTTGTTAAAACTATTACCGAGCAATACGGTGCACCGTTGATTCTGGTCAACAATGCAGGCATTACTCGCGACAATATTATGCTACGCATGAAAGAAGACGAGTGGAGCTCGGTGATCGATACTAATCTGAATGCGGTTTATCGTGTTGCTAAAGCCTGCTTAAGAGGAATGACGAAAGCTCGTTGGGGCCGAATTATTAATATCAGCTCGGTGGTTGGTTCTATGGGTAATGCAGGGCAGGCCAACTATGCTGCCACTAAAGCGGGTGTTGAAGGCTTTAGTCGTGCCTTGGCTAGTGAGTTGGGTTCTCGCTCGGTAACGGTTAACTCTGTAGCGCCTGGGTTTATTGATACTGATATGACGAGCGGTTTGCCTGATCAGCAAAAAGAAGCGTTGTTGAAGCAAATTCCGTTAGCACGTTTGGGTCAGCCCGAAGAAATTGCAGCTGTTGTCGGCTTTTTAGCGGGCGAATCAGGGAGTTATATAACGGGTGAAACTATCCATGTGAATGGCGGCATGTACATGGCGTAACTGTCGACAGCCGTAACTGTCCAGTAATGATGTCGGGCGGTCAAAAAATAGCCTAAAAAGACGGTATTTTGTTAGCCGCTTGTTAGAGAGTAAATGCAGTAAACCCCCTTACATTTTAGAGTAATCAGGGTACAATGCGCCGCGTTCAGATGCCTGTTTTTGCTTTTTAAGCAATGGGTGTCTGGCAATGAAGCCATATGGGTTTCAAACCATGGCCAGTCATAAGTTAAATCGTGTTACGAAAACAGATGAATGAGTTGGTCCAGATTAAATTTTTAGGAGTTGAATAGAACAATGAGCAGTATTGATGAGCGTGTAAAAAAGATTGTTGCAGAACAGTTAGGCGTTAAAGAAGATGAGATCCAAAACTCGGCCTCTTTTGTCGAAGATTTGGGTGCTGACTCACTTGATACTGTAGAGTTGGTTATGGCACTTGAAGAGGAATTCGAAACTGAAATTCCTGATGAAGAAGCCGAATCAATTACTACTGTTCAGCTTGCTATCGATTATATTACGAAGCACCTAGACTAATTTGTTTAAAACCTACGTTTTAGTAGGTTTTAAAGCGGTTGTCTTTCTCGTTGCTGGTAGGGTGTAAATGTTGTTTACAGTATTTCTGTAGATGGTAGTTTGCACCGTTAGGTAGTCCAGTATTACAAGCGTTGTGTTTTGTAAAACTGTATTGATTTGTCAAGCAGTCGAGTGAAATGTGTGTTTGAATAAAAACCGCTTCTGTTTTCAGAGGCGGTTTTTGTCTTTTAGGAATCCATTTTTAATTGTTTTACATTTTAATTGTTTTAATTGGCAGGAGCTAAATTGTGTCAAAGAGAAGAGTAGTTGTTACCGGTGTAGGTATGGTGAGTCCTGTTGGCAATAATGTCGAGGACAGTTGGGCGGCAGTCAAAAATGGTAAGAGCGGTATTGCGCCCATTACTAGCTTTGATGTCTCTGCTTACACCACGCGTTTTGGCGGCAGCATTAAAGATTTTGATGTCTCGCAATCTATTCCTTTAAAAGATGCGCGCAAAATGGACCTTTTTATTCAATACGGCATGGCTGCGGGTATTGAGGCAATTACAGATTCTGGTTTAGAAGTCACTGATGAAAATCGTGGACGTATTGGCGCTGCCATAGGTTCAGGTATTGGTGGTATTGGTTCGATTGAAAAAACCCGTGAAATTCTTGATACCCGCGGTCCACGTAAAATTTCTCCTTTCTTTGTTCCTGGCTCTATCGTTAATATGATTGGCGGAAACCTCTCTATTAAATACGGTTTTCAAGGCCCTAATATCGCGATTGTAACGGCGTGTACTACAGGCACACACAATATTGGTGTGGCCGGCCGTATGATTCAAATGGGTGATGCTGACGTGATGGTGGTAGGCGGTGCTGAAATGGCAACAACGCCTGTTGGCTTAGGTGGCTTTGCTGCCGCACGCGCACTTTCAACGCGTAATGATGATCCCGAAGCGGCGAGTCGCCCTTGGGATAAAGATCGGGATGGCTTTGTGTTAAGTGATGGCGCAGGCGTACTTGTTTTAGAAGAATATGAATTTGCCAAAGCGCGCGGTGCTAAAATTTATGCCGAGCTTTCTGGCTTTGGTATGAGTGGTGATGCGCATCATATGACGTCACCGCCAGCCGATGGCAGTGGTGCAGCAGCCGCCATGAAAAATGCAGTTAAAGATGCAGGCATTAATCCTGGCGATATTGATTATATTAATGCTCACGGCACATCGACTAATGCCGGTGATTTAGCCGAATCGACTGCGGTTGAGTCCGTATTTGGTGCGGCTGCAAAAGACGTAGCAGTGAGTTCTACTAAATCGATGGTTGGCCATTTATTAGGTGCAGCTGGCGCTATAGAAGCTGTTTTTTGTGTTTTATCAATCAGAGATGGCGTGGCGCCGCCTACCATTAATCTTGATAACCCTGCGGAAGGCTGTAACCTTAATTACGTGCCACATAACGCGCAAGAAAAAACCATTGATATCGCCATGTCTAATTCCTTTGGCTTTGGTGGTACTAACGGTACTGTGATATTTAATCGAGTATAAAGTATGACAGCAACGCTTAGTGCTTGGTTTAATGGCGAGTTAATTACCTCGCCTCTAGCGTCTACTAGCGTTGCTTCATCTGCCGATTTTTTATTGGATCGCTCTAACACTTTTGGTGATGGTGTTTTTGAAACCATGCTAGTCACTGGCGGCCAAGTGCATTTGTTAGATCGCCACTTGCATCGTTTAGCTATTGGCCTAGAACGGCTAGGTATTGAGTGTTCAGCCGAACGGGTTCAAGCGGATATTAATAAAGCGCTATCACAGCTTTCTTCTAGCTCATCTTCAAGTTATATACTTAAACTCGTTATTAGTCGCGGCTCATCTGTGTTTGGTTACGGCAGTAATAATTTGTCCGTTAACCGTCTTGCGTTACTTAAATCCTATTCCTTAAGAGATCCCTCAAAAGAGTCTTTAAAAGGGCCATCGTGTTTACAGCTGATGATCTGTGATACTCGGTTGGGCCTTCAGCCAGCGCTTGCCGGTATTAAACACTGTAATCGTTTAGAGCAAGTATTGGCTAAAAAAGAAGTTGAGCGCGAAGGCTTTGATGATGGATTGATGTTAGATCAAACCGGAAATATTATTGAGTCTACATCTGCCAATATTTTTATATTAGAAGCAGGGCAGCTAGTCACTCCGCCGATTATTGATTGCGGTGTTGCGGGTGTCATGCGCGAATATGTTATAGATCAGCTTGATATCCCTGTTAATGAAGCCACTATTTCTATAGCGCGATTGTGTCAGAGTGATGGCGTTATCTTGACTAACTCGGTACGAGGCTTAATGATAGTGAGTGCTTGTAGAATGGCAGACGGAAGTCTTCACCATTGGCCGAAGAGTGATGCATTAATGACGCTACAGCAGGCAGTTAATCGCAGTATGGGTAATCAGTAAAACGTGAGTCAGCGAGGAGAGTAATATGAAATTAATAAAAATACTTTCTATCTTACTTATTATCCTATTGGGTTTGATGTTTTTTGCCAATAAACTATTAATGACTTATTGGCATTCGCCACTTAAGCATTTAACCGAACCGCAGTTATATACCGTTGCTTCTGGTAAGGGGTTTAATGCCGTTGCGAATGACTTGTCCGCAAAAAATATTTTAGAGCGGCCTTTATTAACCATTTTATGGGTGCGTTTTTTCGAAGCTGATTTTTTATTAAAAGTGGGTGAATATCGTTTTCCTGCCTTTTCTTCTCCCGCTCAAATTATCGACATTCTGGGTAGCGGCGTTTCGCTGCAATATAAAGTTACGTTTGTTGAAGGTGAGAATGCCTTGCAGATGTTAATGCGATTCCCCTCTAACGATACACTTGAGTTTGTTACTCTGGAGCAAGAAGGCCGCTCATTCGATGCTTCACAGCAAGTGATGACCGAAATGCTTGCGCCATCGGCCATCGAGTTAATGGGCGCTAGTGCTCACCCAGAGGGTTGGTTTTTACCTGACACCTATTTTTACAGTAGAGGCGATCGCGCTAGCAGTATACTGCTAAGGGCGCATCTTGCTATGATTGAAGTGTTAGCTGAAGAGTGGGCTGCACGAGATCAAGGCCTGCCTTATCAATCGGCCTATGAAGCATTAATTATGGCTTCGCTGATTGAAAAAGAAACAGGCGCGGCTTATGAGCGTGCACAAATTGCAGGTGTGTTTGTAAGGCGCTTACAAAAGCGCATGCGCTTACAAACTGATCCTAGTGTTATTTACGGGATGGGTGCAAAATACAAGGGTAACTTGCGTAGAGCAGATTTAAAGCGTGATACTGCTTATAATTCTTATACTCGCCATGGTTTACCGCCAACGCCTATAGCTATGCCGGGTCGAGCAGCGATACATGCGGCATTGCATCCGCTTGATGGTGATGCGCTTTATTTTGTGGCTAAAGGTGATGGCAGTCATTATTTTTCTGCGACATTAAAAGAGCATCAAGCCGCCGTGCGTAAGTATCAAATAAAACAGCGTCGAGCGAATTATCGGTCGGCACCGTCAGCCATTAAAAGTGATGCGGGTTAATTAAATCTTGTCAGTGGAAGTCAATAAATAATGCTAAAAGAATCAGCCAAATTTATTACCCTTGAAGGGATGGAAGGAGCGGGCAAGTCGACTAACTTGGCCTATATTTGTGAATTCTTTGATAGGCAAAAAATTAAATACCGTGTGACTCGCGAACCTGGTGGCACTGAAGTGGCAGAAAAAATACGTGAGGTATTGCTATGCCATCATGATGAGCCCTTACACCCCATGTGCGAATTGTTATTGATATTTGCAGCGCGTGCTCAGCATATCGAACAAGTCATTAAGCCCGCTCTCGCTAATGGTGAGTGGGTGTTGAGTGATCGCTTTACTGATGCCACTTACGCTTATCAAGGTGAGGGTCGGCAATTAGGGGGCGACAAAGTTGAGTTGTTAGAGCAGTTTGTACAGGGTGATTTAAAACCTGATTTAACTATTATTCTTGATGTGCCGGTAGAGTTAAGTGCCGAGCGAGTTAGAAGTCGTGGTGAGCTTGATCGCTTTGAAGTGGAGCAAGCGGCTTTTTTTCAGCGTGTTCGTGATGCCTATCATCAGCGAGCGGCTTCGAATGCTAATCGTTATCGCCTAATCGATGCTTCGCAAACACTGCCAGAAGTGCAGGCCGATCTTCAGATCGTACTTGATAATGTACAGCTGTTTCAGGGTCAATAATTCATGGCATCAAATAACAATGAACAACTTACCGCTATTTGCTGCGATGGCCCACGAGGCTTTAGGCCTTGGCATAAAGCGGAAGCCGCGCATTTGGTTTCAGCTTATCAAGAGCAGCGATTACCGCATGCGTTGATTTTGGTCGGTCCGCAATATGTAGAAAAAACGCATTTTGCTCGAGAGTTTGCTCAGTTTTTATTATGTTCATCACCTCTTAATGGAATGGCTTGTTCGCAGTGTAAACCCTGTCAGCTTTGTATTGCAGGTACGCATCCCGATTGGATTAACGTTGAGCCCGAAGAGCCGCGCAAAGTTTTGCGTGTCGATACTATTAGGCAAGTTCAAACTCGGTTACAGCAAACCGCTCAGCAAGGTGGCAATAAAGTTTGCGTTATTAGTCCTGCTGAACAAATGAATGAAAACGCAGCTAATGCTTTACTTAAGATTTTAGAGGAGCCGCCTGCTAATACTTATTTTTTATTGGTTGCTCATCATGCCAGCAGAATATTGCCTACTATTATTTCTCGTTGTCAGCGGCTGAGTTTTGCTATTCCTGCACAAGATGAAATTATTGATTGGCTGGGTGATGATTTTACAAAAGACGCTATTCAGCAAGCGATTGAAAAGGGTCGAGGTTTTCCGGGTCGGGTTTATCAGTTATTAAGTGGTGGCGTTGATACGCAGTTGGATGCGTCGCTATTAGATGCTTTTTTTAGTGGTCGTGAAACCGCTCAAGATATTGCAAAAAACATTGATTCATCACAGTTACCCGATTTTTTAGATGGTTTTTTACGGCTAGCTAGTGTCAGTGTAAAAAATTGTCAAGGTGACTCGGTTTCGGCCGTTAATAGCAGTATCCTGAGTCAATTACCTGCATGTGAATTACATCAAATTTATGATCGTGTGGCTGCGGCAAAAGTGGCGTTGGCTCAAAACGCTAATCCACGTTTATTGCTAGAGTCACTCTTGCTGCAATGCCTGACCATTTATAGCGGCCATCTGTAGCAAATTTGATAGCCGTTTTGATAGTGGTTTTAATAGCTAAATAGAGATGATAGCGCTAAGCTTTAATGCAGTTTGAGTAAATGGCTGGTTTTAATACATTGAAAATCTGATAATAGCAGCGAATTAATACGGATAGAGTCATGAGCGACGCACTAAAAACAAGTACAAAAAGCGGTATCTTATCGTTAACCATTAAAGATAAAGCGGTGTTGTACGCGGCGTTTATGCCGTTTGTTGAAAATGGCGGTTTATTTATACCTACCAACAAACAATACACGATTGGTGACGAAGTTTTTATGCTGCTCAACTTAATGGATGAGCCAGAAAAGATTCCGGTAGCGGGTCAGGTTATTTGGATAACACCAAAGCATGCGCAGGGTAATCGTGCAGCAGGTATTGGCGTTCAGTTTAGTTCGCAAGATGATACGGCAACAAAAAAAATAGAAAACTATCTTGCTGGTATTGTTGGTTCTGATCGACCTACGCACACTATGTAAAAATAATAAAATATATTTTCTTCTTCTCTTTTTTCTTTATACAGTTTAACTATTCATGATTGTAGATTCACATTGTCATTTAGATCGTCTCGATATATCGCAGTGTGGCGGTAGCGTTGATGCTGCCTTGCAACAAGCACGTAGTCAAGGTGTTAGTCGCTTTCTCTGTGTTGGTATATCGCTTGATACATTACCTGCCATGATGGATATTGTTGATCAGCATGATGATGTTTATGCCTCTGCTGGTTTTCACCCCTTAGAAGATATGAGTCAAGGTTTGGATGCTGCGGTTTTAAAAGAGTGGGCCTTGGATGATCGTATTGTTGCAGTAGGCGAAACCGGCTTAGATTATTTTTATGCCAAAGAGAGTGCTGAATCGCAACGAGAGCATTTTATTACTCACCTAAAAGTAGCGGCAGAAGTCGATAAGCCAGTGATCATCCATTCTCGAGAGGCGCGTGATGATACTTTAGCCGCAATTGCCCAATATGCAGGTTCAGCTGCCGGTGTATTGCACTGTTTTACCGATACTTGGCCCATGGCTAAACAAGCCATAGAAGAGGGCTTTTACATTTCGATTTCAGGTATCGTGACATTCAGAAACGCCAGTGAATTACGCGATGTTGTAAAAAAAATTCCACTAGATCGATTAATGGTAGAAACAGACTCTCCCTATTTAGCACCTGTGCCTCATAGAGGAAAAGCTAACCAGCCGGCTTATGTCCGAGAAGTGGCGGAATATATCGCTGAACTTCGAGGGATATCGTTGGAGCAGCTTGCTGAAGCGACAACGGATAATTTTCAACGTTTATTCTTTCGGACATAGCTTTTTAACTTATCTCTAACGCCACTCATAGTTTTTTAATCTATCTATTGCTTAATCTATCTATTGCTTAATCTATCTATAAAGTAAGCATCAAAAAAATAACAAGCAAAAAAAACCCTAACCAAAGGCTAGGGTTATGGGGTGAAGATAGGAGTGTAACATGTGAGGCTTTCGCCTCTGAGCTTCTGCGGGGGACAGTCACTCATAGTTTTAATTAAAGACTAAGCTGCCAAATTGTCCAATAAGTAGTCAGGCTGTTTGTGTGTCGGCGTTCACAAGCTAGACATTATCTGGACATTAAAGAGTTATAACTATTTTTATCTTAATCCTTTGGCATAATGTCCTGCTTACGGTACACAGTGCTATCATCCTGAGTCTTATTATCTTGGAAAGAGAAGCGTTTTGCGTTACCTAGGCATTATAGAAGGCTTTTACGGAACATCTTGGTCGTGGGCTGCACGGCGAGATTATCCGCAATTTATGGCGGATGTTGGTTTAAATGCCTACATTTACGCCCCAAAGTCAGATTCAAAGCTGCGAGCCAACTGGTCCGAGCCGTGGACTGATGCAGAGATCAGTGCCCTGCAGCAATGCGCGCGTGATTTTAAGCGGCGCGGAATGGTTTTTGGTCTAGGTATCTCACCTATTGGTTTGTGCGATGCAGCGCAGGGAGATAAAGGCGCTAAGGCGATGCAAAACGCTTTAGCTCAGCTTGATCATAAACTTGATCAAATCGCATCTATATCAACCGATTTGCTGTGTATCTTATTTGATGACGTGCCTTCGAGTGGTGATCAAATGGCCTCAATGCAGTTGGCCTTGTGTGAGAGGATTCGCGCAAAAGCGAAAGCGCAGAAAATAATGGTTTGTCCCTCGTATTACACGACAGATCCAGTACTAGAAAAATTATTTGGCCCAAGGCCTGCCGATTATTGGCGAGCATTGGGTAGCGGGCTTGATTCTGATGTTGATTTTTTTTGGACCGGCGAGCAAGTGTGCAGTGCAAGTTATAGTGAAGATAACCTGCAGTTAATAGCAGAGCAGTTACAAAGGCCACCGGTGCTATGGGATAATTATCCGGTAAATGATGGCGCAAAATTAAGTCGTCATTTGCATTTAAAGGCATTTTCTTACCAGCCTTTTTTAACAGAATTAACAGCGGGTCATTTTGCTAACCCGATGAATCAGGCATATTTGTCGCAACTACCACTAGCGACACTGGCTTTTCAATATGCGCAAATGTCTAAAGGTAATGCTAGCCAAGAAAATGCATGTGATGATGTTAATGAGTATTGGCGCGCAATAGCCAAGCAGCAAATGGGTGATGCTTTTGCCGCTGATTTACTCGCAGATGTAGAGCAATTTCAAACCCAAGGTTTAGATAAGATTTCAATTAACGATAAGGCATTGCTGATAAAAAAATACAATCATTACTCTTCTGCCTATGCAGAGGAAGTAGTGGGTTGGCTAGAAGAGCGATATCGCTTTGATCTAGCTTGTTTAACGGGTTAAACCAATAGCTGTCTAGTATGTAACAGCTCATTTGTAACAGGTTATTTGTATCAGTCGATTATCAATATTTATAGATAAAACTAACGCTAACGATTAGTCAGTTTGGAGATAGTAATAATGTTCGAAGGTAAAAATCTTTCCCTTAAGCAATTAGATAACGGTATTGTCGAGCTTTGTTTCGACGGACCTGGCAGTGTCAATACACTTAATATTGCAACCGTGCTTGAAATTAAAAGTGCCGTTGATTTGTTAGCTGACGATACGTCTGTCACTGGATTGTTAATCACGAGTGGCAAAAGCACTTTTATAGTCGGTGCTGATATTACAGAGTTTACAGAGCTCTTTTCCGGTACAAAAGAAGCGCTTTCAGAGGCAATGCTTGAAGTTCATGGCATATTCAATCGCCTCGAAGATCTCCCTTTTCCTAAAGTCGCTGCTATTGGCGGTTTTGCGTTAGGCGGTGGCTTTGAGCTAGCGTTAACGGCTGAATATCGTGTCTGCGCCGATGTCGCTGCAGTTGGTTTTCCAGAAGTTAAGCTGGGCATTATTCCTGGTTATGGCGGCACGGTTCGAGCGCCACGCTTAATGGGTTGCGATAACGCTGTTGAATGGATATGCAGTGGTAAACAGGCTAAGGCAGCAGAGGCGCTTGCACTAGGTGCAGTTGATACAGTTGTACCGTTTGATCAAGTACGACCTGTTGCTTTAACTATGTTGGCTTCAGCCATAGCGGGGGATCTTGACTTTAATAAGCGTCGTGAAGAAAAGAAAACACCTATTTTACTCAATGATATGGAACGCTTAATGGCGTTTGTTAGTGCGGGTGGTTTTATTGCCGCGCAAGCAGGCCGCAATTATCCTGCGCCAATGTCAGCGTTAAAATCGATTGAAAAAAATGTCGTTATGACGCGTGAAGATGCCAGTAAAGTGGAAATTGAACATTTTGCTGATTTAGCCTTTACCGATGTCGCTTCTAGTCTTGTTGGTTTGTTTTTAAATGAGCAAGCTGTATCGAAGAAAGCCAAAAAGCTGGCCGCTAGTGCAGGAAAAGTTAAACAAGCTGCTGTGTTAGGAGCAGGGATTATGGGCGGCGGTATTGCTTATCAATCAGCTTCGAAAGGCGTACCAATATTAATGAAAGACATTGCTCAGCAAGGCTTAGATGCTGGCATGGAAGAGGCCGGTACATTGTTTGGTAAGTTAGTCGGTCGCGGAAAAATGTCTGCTACAAAAATGGCTGCGTCGCTTAATAAAATTCAAGCAACATTAAATTATTCAGGCATTGAAAATGCTGAAGTGGTTGTTGAAGCCGTTGTTGAAAATCCTAAAGTTAAGAAAATAGTGCTTGCTGAATGTGAGGCATTAATGTCTCCCGATGCCATCTTGTGTTCAAACACATCGACTATTCAAATTAGTGAGTTAGCTGAAGCGTTAGAGCGACCTGAAAACTTCTGCGGCATGCACTTTTTTAACCCTGTGCATAAAATGCCTTTGGTTGAAGTTATTCGCGGTAAAAAGAGTAGTGATGCTGCCGTTGCCAAGGTAATGAGTTATGCCGTTTCACTGGGCAAAACACCTGTCCTTGTTAATGATTGTGCAGGCTTCTTAGTTAACCGTGTTTTATTCCCTTATTTAGGCAGTGCAAACGGCTTAATCAAAGAGGGCGTTTCTTTTGCCCATATGGATAAAGTCATGGAGCGCTGGGGCTGGCCAATGGGCCCCGCTTATTTGCAAGATGTTGTAGGCCTAGATACTTGTGAACATGCGTCAAAAGTAATGGCAGCAGCTTTTCCAGATCGTATGCAGCCTAGCTTTAAAAGTGCTGCAGAAGTGTTATTTGAAGCTGGTCGCTTTGGTCAAAAAAATGCAACGGGTTTTTATAAATATGCGCCAGATAAAAAAGGTCGCATCCAAAAAGTAGCCGACGACAGTGTCGCTGCGTTACTTGAAGGTCATGTAGATGCTAGCACTGAGATGGAAGATGAAACGATTATCGATCGTTTAATGATTCCAATGGCTTTAGAAATGGTGCGATGCCTTGATGAAGGTATTGTGGCTTCGCCTGCTGAAGCAGATATGGCAGTGGTTATGGGGGTTGGCTTTCCGCCATTCAGAGGGGGTATCTTCCGTTATCTCGATACTGTGGGCATTCAAGCTTTTTGTGATAAGGCTAAACAATACAGTGATCTTGGTCCTGAATACGCATTGCTTGATAGCTTGGTTGCTATGGCTGAAGAAGGGCGCACCTTTTATTAATCGTTTTTTAATAAGAGTTAATCGCTTTGGATTAATTAGCCAGGCTTAACGAAATAAATTAAATTGCCCGACCATTAATGGTGAGAGGCAATGATTGGAGAAGAAAAATGAAATTAGCAGATAACACACCAGTGATTATTGATTGTGCTCGTACACCTATGGGCCGCTCTAGAAATGGTATGTACCGCAATGTACGATCAGATGATCTTGCTGCCGATCTAGTATCCGAATTATTAGCGCGCAATGCGGGTATTGACCCTGCAGATATCCATGATGTGATTTGGGGTTGCGTAAACCAAACCGAAGAGCAGTCATTTAATTTGGCGCGTATGATGTCTTTGCTTACGCAAATCCCGCATACCGTTCCTGCTCAAACCGTTAACCGTTTGTGTGCCTCATCGATGTCCGCTTTACACATTGCTGCGCAGTCAGTACTTGCCGGTTATGGTGACGTATTCGTGATTGGTGGTTCTGAGCATATGGGTCATGTACCTATGACTAAAGGCTTAAATCCTAATCCGCGTTTGAGTAAGCATATTGCCAAAGGCTCAGGCATGATGGGCTTAACCGCAGAAGCGCTTGCGATGATGCATGGTGTTACTCGCCAGCAGCAAGATGAGTTCGCGGTACGCTCTCATCAACGTGCTCATGAAGCATCAATAAGCGGACTTTTTGATAAAGAAATTATTGCCCGTGAAGCGCATGATGCTAATGGTGCTTTATTTTTAGCGTCTAGAGATGAAACGATTCGTCCTGAAACAACGGTTGAAACTTTAGGTCAATTGCGACCTGCGTTTATGCCTAAAGGCGGCACAGTAACAGCGGGTACTTCTTCGCAGATTACTGATGGTGCAGCAGCGATGATTATCATGAGTGCTGGTAAGGCAAGAGCGCTAGGTTTAAAGCCAAAAGCGAAAGTTGTTTCAATGGGTCTTTCAGGTGTAGATCCATCGATTATGGGCTATGGTCCTGTGCCATCGTCGCAGAACGCCATGAAGCGAGCTGGGTTATCGATTGCTGATATTCAAACCGTTGAGCTGAATGAGGCCTTTGCGGCTCAATCGATTCCGGTATTGAAGGACCTAGGTTTAATGGATGATGTTGATCAAAAGGTTAACCTTTACGGTGGCGCAATTGCATTAGGTCATCCATTGGGCTGTTCTGGCGCTAGAATTATGACGACCTTACTGAATGTAATGGAAGAAAAAGATACTGAGATAGGCCTGGCAACAATGTGTGTTGGCTTGGGTCAAGGTGTTAGTACTATATTGCAGCGAATATAGTTTTTCGTTAGAGCCGCTTAGGCTGGCAATGGTTAATTGATAGTTAAAAAGATATAGGGCTTAAGCTAGATACTTATCCAGTGTCCGCTTAAGTTCGGTTTCAAAGACTGGGGTAAAAGCTGCAGTCAAAAAGCCTGTTTTAACCGTTACCGTGACTTCGTCGGGCATTAGGCAGAGCTTGCCCGACATGTCCAAGCGAGTAAACGTTAAAGTGTCGTTATTCTCTTGATGTTTAAGCTGGCATTTAATCTGAAATTTCTTCTGTAACAACTGTGTCAATTGTTCGGTAAGTGCGCGGATTTCAGCTGAGCTTTTACCGTGTTTTTTACTTAAGTTGATTGTCGGCATAGGCTTCCGGTCAGAAATGTACGAAGTTAAGCCAGTATACATGACAGGCTCAAAAGTCGTTTTAAAAAGGCCCTTAGAGCAACGAAAGTGATGTTTGAGGCGTTAAAATTGAATTTTAGCGTGTAAATTTTCCGAAACAAGCGAATATAGTGCTTCTTTGCTCAGGAATGGTTGATCAATGCTGCCTAAGTATGGGAGAATCCGCATCCTTTTTTGGCAGGCTGAATAATTTACTGCTCTAGCTGCTCATTGTCTTATGCAGTATTCAGGCTTGGTGAAAAGATAGAAGTACGACCTAGTAAGTAGCAAATGACTGGTTTAATCTAGTCGACTTTGCGGACGTGGCGAAATTGGTATACGCGCTGGATTTAGGTTCCAGTGGGGCAACCCGTGAGAGTTCGAGTCTCTCCGTCCGCACCATAATAAATAACTTTTATTGATTGGCGAATCTATAAGGTTAAAGAGCGGTTCAGATTACTTAACAGCCTCCTTTAACCCTGTATTGATAAGCGCGTCTTAAGCCAATAAAAGTTGCTCAGCAAATAACTCAACAACCCAAATAAACATCCGAATCTCTGACGATTACTCTCAATTACTCTCAGTGGTCCGATTAAATTGACGATAGAGGTAAAATCCATGCAGGTTTCCGTCGAAGCGACAGAAGGGCTAGAGCGCAAATTAACCGTAGCCATTCCGGCTGAGCAAATTGATACTGAGGTGAATAGTCGCCTTGCTAGTTCAGCAAAGAAAATTCGTTTGGATGGTTTCCGTCCAGGAAAAGTACCTCGTAAAGTGGTTAAGCAGCGTTTTGGCGATTCGATTCGTGCCGAAGTATTGAGCGAGCTGGCTAACCAGTCTTTTCAAAAAGCCGTTATGCAAGAAGAGTTACGCCCAGTAGGCCAGCCTTCGATTGTGCCAACTAAGAATGTTGAAGGCGAAAATTTTGAATTCGTAGCAACCTTTGAAGTATATCCAGAAGTTGTGCTTGCCGATTGTTCAGCTATTACAGTTGAAAAATTAGTATCAGAAATTAATGATGATGATGTTCAAGGCATGATTGATAAGCTGCTTGATCAACAATCGACTTGGGAAGCCGTAGAGCGTGTTGCTGCCAATGGCGATCAGTTGAATATTGATTTTGCCGGTACTAAAGACGGTGAGGCCTTTGAAGGCGGAAGCGCTGAAGGTACTGATTTAGAATTAGGTTCAAAACGCATGATTGACGGTTTTGAAGCTGGATTAGAAGGCGCGAAAGCCGGCGAAGAAGTGGTTTTAAACCTTACCTTCCCTGATGATTATCACGCTGAAGACCTTAAAGGTGCTGCAGTTGTATTTACAGTGACTGTTAATACCGTTAGTGAGAAGAAACTGCCAGAAATGAACGCTGAGTTTTTTGCGAAATTCGAAGTAGAAGGCGATCTTGACGATTTTAAATCAAACGTCAGAGACAATATGACGCGTCAGCTAGCTGATGCCGTTGAACGTCACACTAAACAGCAAGTGATGGATGGTTTATTCGAGAACAATAAAGTCGACTTGCCTGCCGCTATGATTGCAGAAGAAGTGGTTGCTTTACGTCAGCAGTCACTGTCTCAGTTTGGTGCAGCTGCCGAAAACTTTGATATGTCTTTACTGCCTGATACCTTGTTTGAAGAGCAAGCTCGTAAGCGTGTAGCGCTAGGTGTTATTTTAAGCCAAGCCGTTGAGCACTTTGAAGTTAAGCCCGATCGTGAAAACCTAATGGCTTTTGTTGATGATTTGGCTTCGTCATATGATGACCCTGAAGAAGTTAAAAAACACTATTTGGGTGATGAAACTCGTATGCAGCAAGTACAATTGATGTTGGTTGAAAAAACCGTCGTTGAAAAGGTACTTGAAGTTGCACAGGTCACAGAAAAAGTCAGCTCTTATGACGATGTTGTACAGACGTCTCAAGCAGGTGCAAATTAAGCGGGATTATCCTTGGCTTATTTGCAGAAATTGCTTAGCATAGCAGTATCTAAGCGACTACACTTGGCGAAGGTGTAGTCGCTTTTTTGATTATCCTGCTTCTTAAAGTGAAGAAGCGACAGAATATAAAAGAATATATATGCGGCGATAGACTTTGTCTTTCAATGCAAAGCCATATTCGCAATACGATATTCACTGTAATATCGGCGAATTGAAAATACGCAATTGATAACCTTGTTAGGAGTACGAAAATTGATCGAAACAAATGGTAGCGAAGCGATTAAAAATCTGGGATTAGTTCCCATGGTAGTGGAGCAAACAGCCAGGGGTGAGCGATCTTATGATATCTATTCACGGTTATTAAAAGAGCGCGTTATTTTTGTGGTTGGGCCAGTTGAAGATAACATGGCCAACCTTATTGTCGCTCAGTTACTATTCTTAGAGTCAGAGAATCCTGATAAAGATATTAGTCTGTATATCAACTCACCAGGCGGAGCGGTAACAGCCGGTCTTGCTATCTATGACACTATGCAATTTATCAAGCCAGATGTGAGCACAGTATGTCTTGGCCAAGCGGCCAGCATGGGTGCGTTTTTATTGTCAGGTGGTGCCAAAGGTAAGCGTTTTTGTCAGCCAAACTCTCGCGTCATGATTCATCAGCCGAGTGGCGGTGCGCAAGGCCAGGCAACGGATATCGATATCCAAGCCAAAGAAATCTTAATAATCCGCGAAAAATTGAATCGTTTAATGGCCGAACACACGGGCCAAACAATGGAAACCATTGAGCGTGATACTGAGCGTGATAACTTTATGGATGCACTTACAGCCAAAGAATACGGCTTAGTGGATGAAGTATTAGGTGTTCGTGAACCTGAAACGGTCAAGTCTTAATCGCTTGAAATAGCCAAGCTGGTTTTATGGGCCTGATGGGTAACAAAACAATCCGTCAGCCCTTTAATACCGTATATAGAGTATTGAAGACAGGTTTTAAGTGACTGATTTATTAAGATTTACTAGGTTTTTAATTATAAAAAGTAGTATCCCTTATTGTGTTTGTTGTTTTGATCTCAATTTTTGCCTCGGATGTTCGCAATAATCGCTCTACTGCTAACTATTATCCATACTAGTGCTAGAGTTATTAAAAGAAGAAAAGCCTTTTAAAAAGCGGAGCATTTTCGTATAAAGGGTGTCAATAATAGTCGTAGATCATGACTTGTTATAGCTTAAGGTTATACTTAGGGATATGAGGCTCGATAAAACTAATTTGATTCAAATGTATTCAAGTGCATTGAAATATATATATTTAAGGTGTGAGGTTAACGTTCCATGACTGATAACAGCAAAGAAGGCGATAGCGGAAAACTGCTTTACTGTTCGTTTTGTGGCAAAAGCCAGCATGAAGTGCGCAAGTTAATTGCCGGACCTTCGGTCTTTATTTGCGATGAGTGTGTTGATCTTTGTAACGATATTATTCGTGAAGAAGTTCAAGAGAGCACATCTGAAGGCGGCCAAGATAAGCTTCCAACACCTGTTGAAATAGATAACATCCTTGATGAATATGTTATCGGCCAACAGCGCGCCAAAAAAGTGCTTGCTGTAGCGGTATACAATCATTACAAGCGTCTTCGTCATGATAGCGAAGAGAAAAACGGCATAGAGCTAGGTAAAAGTAATATCTTACTCGTAGGCCCAACGGGTAGTGGTAAAACACTGTTGGCCGAAACCTTAGCGCGATTATTAGACGTGCCATTCACTATCGCTGATGCGACGACATTAACCGAGGCGGGTTATGTCGGTGAAGATGTCGAAAATATTATTCAAAAGTTGTTGCAGAAATGTGACTACGATGTAGAAAAAGCGCAAGTCGGTATCGTTTATATCGATGAAATCGATAAGATTTCTAGAAAGTCTGATAACCCATCAATCACACGTGATGTATCGGGTGAGGGCGTTCAGCAAGCGCTACTAAAATTAATCGAAGGCACGGTTGCCTCGGTACCACCACAAGGTGGCCGCAAGCATCCGCAGCAAGAATTCCTACAAGTTGATACTTCTAACATTCTCTTTATTTGTGGTGGCGCGTTTGCAGGCCTTGATAAAGTGATTCGTGATCGCTCTGAAAAGAGTGGCATTGGTTTTAACGCCGAAGTGAAAAGCAAAGATAAGCAAAAGAACTTTGGTGAAGTGTTACAAGATCTCGAGCCTGAAGATTTAGTCCGCTATGGTTTGATTCCTGAGTTTGTAGGCCGTTTACCGGTTATTGCGACTCTAGAAGAGCTTGATCAAGATGCCTTAGTACGTATTTTGACTGAGCCCAAAAATTCATTGACTCGTCAGTATGCAAAATTATTTGAAATGGAAGGCGTTGATATTGATTTCCGCGAAGATGCTTTACGTTCAATTGCTACACGCGCCATGGTACGTAAAACCGGTGCTCGTGGACTTCGATCAATACTCGAGTCAGTATTGTTAGACACCATGTACAAAATACCTTCTCAAGTCGGTGTTTCCAAAGTCGTTATAGATAGCTCAGTAATAACAGGCGATTCGGAACCTTTGATTGTTTATCAAGATACCGCAAAAACCGCTTCAGACGAATCCTAAACTCTCCCCATGTTTCGCGGCTTATTCAATAGCCGTATGGGGGGTTGTAAACTGGATTTGTGTCTCCATATATCAGTAGTGTTTGAATCGTTATGCATTTTTAGTTCTCATTATGAGCCATCGATGCATAACTTAATCTGAACGGGGAGTGTTTGCAGCAGCATTTTGAGCATGTGAAGGCGTAAGCCCGCATCCTTAAAGACTTATGTGACCTGTCCGTTATTTTTAGAGGTATACAATGACCTTAAAACTTCCGCTTTTACCATTACGTGATGTTGTCGTTTATCCGCAAATGGTTGTCCCACTTTTTGTTGGCCGTGAAAAATCAATTCGCGCGCTTGATGCGGCTATGGCCGATGACAAACAAATACTGTTAGTTTCTCAAATGGAAGCTGAAGTTGATGATCCCTCAATCGAAGGGCTCTATAACGTTGGTACTGTGTCGACCATTTTACAAATGCTCAAGCTCCCCGATGGGACAGTAAAAGTATTAGTAGAAGGTGGCAGCAGGGCAACGATTTTATCGATGCAAGAAGTTGAAAGCCTTGAAGAAGATGAAGACTTTGCCTTTATAGATGCAGAAGTTGAATTGGTTGAAGACCACCCAGCTGATGAAAAGTCGGGGGCAGAGTTAATAGCCGTTCTTAATTCTCAGTTTGAGCAATACGTTAAGGTTAGCAAAAAAGTGCCGGCTGAAGTGTTGTCATCACTGTCTGGTATTGAGTCAGTTGCACGCTTTGTAGACACAATTGCTACGCACTTAGCGTTAGAAGTTAGCCAGAAACAAGAAATACTTGAATCCAATGAAGTGGCGGAACGCGCTGAATTACTAATGGGCTTTATGGATGAAGAAATTGACCTTCATGGCGTCGAGAAAAAAATACGCGGGCGCGTTAAAAAGCAGATGGAGAAGTCGCAGCGCGAGTATTATCTGAACGAACAGATGAAAGCGATTCAGAAAGAACTCGGTGATATGGAAGAGGTTCCTAACGAGTTTGATGAGTTGCAAGAGAAAGTCAACGAAGCGGGTATGCCAGAAGAGGCCGAGAAGAAGGTCAATGCTGAGTTATCAAAGCTGAAGATGATGTCGCCGATGTCAGCTGAGGCATCAGTAGTCAGAAGCTATATCGATTGCTTAGTCGGCGTGCCATGGAAAAAGCGCAGTAAAATTCGTCATGATTTAATTCGAGCAGAAAAAATCCTTAATGAAGATCATTTTGGGCTTGAAGAAGTTAAAGACCGTATTGTTGAATATCTTGCGGTTCAAAAGCGCGTTAAAAAATTAAAAGGTCCAGTACTGTGTTTGGTTGGTCCGCCGGGAGTAGGTAAAACCTCTCTGGGTGAGTCGCTAGCACGTGCAACTAACCGTAAATTTGTCCGTATGGCCCTTGGTGGCGTCCGTGATGAATCAGAAATTCGCGGCCATCGTCGTACTTACATCGGCTCCATGCCGGGTAAAATTATTCAAAAACTCTCTAAGACTGGCGTTAAAAATCCATTATTCCTTTTAGATGAAATTGATAAAATGGGTATGGATAATCGTGGCGATCCTGCGTCCGCCTTATTGGAAGTGTTAGATCCAGAGCAAAACCATACGTTCAATGATCATTATCTAGAAGTGGATTATGATTTGTCAGACGTCATGTTTGTCTGCACATCAAACTCTATGAATATTCCTGCGCCGTTACTTGATCGTATGGAAGTTATTCGTATTCCTGGTTATACCGAAGACGAAAAGCTCAATATCGCTGAACGTTATTTGTTACCCAAACAGCTTAAAGATAATGGCGTGAAAGATGGTGAATTGCAGATAGAAAATTCTGCATTGGTATCGTTGATTCGTCACTATACGCGTGAAGCGGGTGTGCGTTCATTAGATCGACAAATCGCAAAAGTTATTCGTAAGGTCGTTAAGGCAATTACCGCCAAAGAAATTAGTGCGCCTGTTGTTGTTAATGAAGATAACTTAGAAGTGTATAGCGGTGTAGAGAGATTCAAATACGGGCAGGCCGATGAAAAGAATCGTATTGGTCAGGTAACTGGTTTAGCTTGGACTTCAGTAGGCGGTGAGTTACTAACCATTGAAGTTGCGACGGTTCCAGGTAAGGGGCGTCAAGTCAAAACGGGTTCATTGGGCGATGTGATGCAAGAGTCGATTCTTGCAGCCACCACAGTTGTTCGTTCGCGAGCTCAGGTGTTAGGTATAGCGTCTGATTTCCATGAGAAAATTGATTGTCATTTCCACGTGCCAGAAGGTGCGACGCCTAAAGATGGTCCTAGTGCCGGTGTCGGTATGTGTACCGCATTGGTGTCATCATTAACGCAAATTCCGGTTCGTTCCGATGTAGCAATGACGGGTGAAATTACTTTACGTGGTCAAGTGCTGCCGATTGGTGGATTAAAAGAGAAGCTTCTTGCTGCGCACCGAGGTGGAATTAAAACGGTCGTTATTCCAGATGAAAACGAGCGCGATCTGAAGGAAATCCCTGACAACATTAAAGCCGCCTTAATCATTAAGCCTGTAAAATGGTTAGATGAAGTGCTTGAAATTGCCTTAGAGAGAATGCCTGATCCATTAAGTGATGAGGACTTTAAGCAAACTGCAGCAGCGGCAGCGAATGCTCAAGGGGAGAGTGGAAGTGACAATGGCCAAGATGGTCGCGTTAAAACTCACTGATTAAATTTTGAGCCTTTACAGTAAGAGGCGTCTCTTCGGCTCTTACTGTTCATTTAAAGCCTTTTTTAACCCTTTTTTTGAATAAAAACCCCTAGTAAGGCAGTGGTTTCTTGACCGCTTAGGCCTCACTTGGTGTAAAATGCTCGCTTTACAAAAAACGATTTTAGGTTTGAGAGCCCAATAGCTCTTAACGCCAAATAAATTCTAATTCTATATATTAATTTTAAATTTTATTCTTAGGGGATACCGAATGAACAAATCAGACTTAATTGACGCGATTGCACTGTCAGCGGACATTTCTAAAGCAGCGGCAGGCAGAGCACTTGATGCAACTGTCGATACCATTGCAGATGCTTTAAAAGAGGGTGATCAAGTTGCTTTGGTTGGTTTTGGTACATTTCAAGTGAAAGATCGTGCTGCTAGAACAGGCCGTAATCCTCAGACAGGTGAGCCGATTCAAATTAAAGCGTCTCGCGTTCCTGGTTTTAAAGCCGGTAAAGCATTAAAAGATGCAGTTAACTAGGAAAAGCCTTAGGGTAAAGCTAAGCCATGTGTCAGCGCTTAGTTTGAATACTTAGGTTTAAATTATCGACAAACGTTAAATACCGTAAATGGCGCATCAATTTTATTGAAATGATGCGCTATTTTTTTTTGAGTGAAATGAATATGCTTCGATCAATTCGTGACAATGTTAAAGGAAAGGCCGCTAAAGTAATCTTGGGCATTATGATTGTCCCATTTGTATTCTTTGGTGTCGGTTCGTTAGTCGATGGCGGTGGTGTAAGTGATGTGCTTACCGTTAACGGTGAAACTGTCGATCAAAATGAACTGCTTCTAGAGATGCAGTTAGTGAGAAATCAAATGTTATCGCGAATGGGCGACAATCCTGATTATTCGCAACTCACAGAAGAAGTTTTAGCGCCAGTAGCTATTGAAAGCCTCACGCGTAAAACGCTGATTACCCAAGCGATGGCCGATATGTCGATGGGTGTACCCGAGCTCATGGTTGAAAAGCTTATTACTAGCACGCCTAATTTCCAAGTTGATGGCCGTTTTTCTGTTGATTTACTCAACAGTTTTCTTGCCAATCAACGAGTTACATTGCCTTTGCTTAAAGCAAGAATTGCCAATGATATTAAAGAGCGTCAGCTCGGTGTTGGTCTTGCCATCAGCAATTTTTCAGCGCCTTTTTCGAGCCAAATCTTAATTGATATTTTCAATGAAAACCGAGATGTGAATTGGTTGAAATTGCCAATTGTTGATGTCACAAAAGATATTGCAGTGAGCGAAGAAGATACGCAAAGCTACTATGAAGCCAATAAAGCTGATTACGTAAGTGAGCAGCAGGTTGTTGTTGAATATATCGAATTACGACGTGAGAATTTATACGCACCAGTGAGTGATGAGCAAGTAGAGGCTGAATATACTTTACAGAGTTCTCAGTTTGAGAGAAATGAAAGCAGAAGTGTTGCGCACATTTTGTTAGAAGTGAATGATGAGCAAACTAAAGAAAAAGCCCTAGAGCGAATGGCTGCATTAAAGTTACGTTTAGCTGCGGGTGAAATTTTTGCTGAACTAGCAAAATCAGTTTCTCAAGATGGCGGAAGTGCAGAAGAGGGCGGTGCTCTTGGCTACGCTCAACAAGATGGCACTTACCCAGAAGCATTCGAAAATGCTATTTTTGCCTTAGCGTTAAATGAAGTGTCTGAGCCAATAGAAACGGATGCAGGTCTGCATTTAATTACCGTTAACGATATCGATGCTAACGATATGCCTACTATAGATCAGGCGCGTGAAGAAATTATTGAGCAGTTACAAATTCGTTCAGCACAGGCTAAATATGTAGCGACGCTTGAGCAAGCGGCCGATCTAGCATTCAATGCTGCCGATCTTGATGAGCCTGCAAAAATGCTCGATTTAGAAGTATTAACATCAACGGCCTTAAATCGCAACGGTCTCGTTTTATCGGCTAATACTGCTTCATTGTTAAATGATAAACGCATTTTGACTGCGGCATTTAGTAATGACGTTCTCGTTGATGGAGTGAACAGTGACATGATTGAGTTAGCGCCAGATCACAGTGTTATCTTACGCGTTAAAGAACTATTTGAGCCACGTCAGCTTGCGCTTGACGAAGTAGTCGCTCAAATCACACCCATTGTGTTGCGTGAAAAAGCCAGCGCTCAATTGCAGTTAATTGAGCAGACAATTACTGCGGATATCGCGCAGGGTTCAACATTAGATGAAGCAGCTGAGCGTGCGGGTTACACAGCGTCAGTTTCAACGCTGTCGCGTAATTCAACCGATGTAGCCTTTGACTTGTTGAAAGCTTCTTTTGAAGCGCCACGCGAGAGTAAAGCGGGTGAAGAGGTCTTATCGTTAGTGAGTGATTCTGGCGATGTTTACCTTTATAGCATTGTGAATGTTGTGATTAAAGAAGATCAGTCTAGTGAAAAAGAAAAGCAGCTCTTTTTACAGCAATTACAGAATATAGTAGGGCAGCAAGACGTTGTCACTTATATGCAGGCTTTAGAAACAACTGCAGAAATTGAACGATTTTAATAGCTCGATTTTGATAGCTAAGAATGAACAAATAGAAATAAATAGAAATAAACAGATATTAAAAATTCAGTGCAGAATAATTTTATTTAAGTATTGAGTATTTTAATTTAAGAGTTAGGTTCCTAAGCCGTATCTTCTATTCGATACGGCGGTTTTATTCTTGATAAAGCCGAATTATAAAATTCGATTATAAGATAATATTGAAATTTAATTTAATAAGAGTATACGGTTCGATGCCGTATTGTTTTGGAGAAGTCGCTAGTGTTTAACGTAAAAACTTTTAATAATATTGCCCAAATAGGGCTTGATCAATTCGGCACTAATTACAGTGTTAGCCCTGAAACTGATAATGCTGACGCACTTTTATTGCGCAGCCATAAATTACAGTCAGAAGAAATTACGGCGAATGTAAAAGCCATTGGTCGTGCAGGCGCGGGTACTAATAATGTGCCTGTCGATTATTGTAGCGAGCAAGGTGTTGTCGTTTTTAACGCACCGGGTGCTAACGCCAATGCAGTAAAAGAATTAATTATGGCCGGTTTGTTATTAGGCTCACGCGGTATCGTTTCTGGCATTGCCTATGTTGATGGCTTAGGCAGTATGGATGATGCTGATGCCATGAACAAATTGCTTGAAAAAGAAAAGAAGAATTTCAAAGGCAGTGAAATTCAAGGTAAAACCTTGGGTGTTATTGGCCTTGGTGCTATCGGCTCTCAAGTAGCCAATATGGCTTTAATGATGGGTATGCAGGTTGTTGGTTATGATCCTGCTATCTCAATTGATGCAGCATGGCGTTTATCAAGTGACGTTAAAAAAATGGACAGTCTTGAAGCGATTTTAGCTAAGTCAGATTTCATTACTCTTCATTTACCCGTGTTAGATGTGACTAGAAATTTGATTAATGCCAAGTCGCTTAAGTCGGTTAAAAAAGGCTGTAAATTATTAAACTTTGCACGCTCTGAAATTGTTGATGGCGATGCTGTGATTGAAGCGCTAGACGCAGGCCTTCTAGGCGCTTACATAGCAGACTTTCCAAAGCCTGGCATGATAGGTCGTAAGGATATGATTCTGATGCCACACATCGGCGCAAGCACTGATGAAGCGGAAGAGAACTGTGCCGTTATGGCCGCCAACCAGCTGCAAGATTACTTAGAAAACGGCAACATTGTTAACTCGGTAAATTTTCCTCATGCGGTATTAGAGCGAACCACAGGTTATCGTTTGTCAGTGTCGAACAAAAATGTCACTAACATGTTAGGTAGCATTACTTCGATTTTGGCTGAGCATAATATCAACGTTATCGATCTGTTGAATAAGAGCCGTGGCGAAATTGCCTATAACTTAATTGATGTTGATCAAGCACCATCAGCGACTGCTATAGAGCAGTTGTCAAAAATTGATGGCGTTATCAGCGTTCGTTTATTGTAAGCATTAGTATCGGTTTTTATACATAATATTGGTAAGTCATAGCGTCTTTAAAGCTAAAGTTGTTAGTTGAGAAGAGCCGCTGGATAATGAGTTACAGGCAATTATTATGAATAAAGACAATTATGATAAATAAAGATAATGCGATTGAAACGTTAGTTGCGTTTGCTAAAAACGCATCAGACGATGCAACCGCTAGAACAGCAGCGGAAATGCTACAATTAAAGCCCGGAAAAATGGCCATCAGAATTCATTCTGATGGCCATTGGTCGTTTAGGGATTCTCCATTTGAGCGGCCAGAGATGGTGAAGTTATTGGCTCAAAGCCTCGTTTTTTTTAAGGGTGATTACTTTTTAATTGCACCAGAGCAATTACTGAAAATCACTGTTGATGATTTACCGTTTCTCATTACCCGCATAGATCAATCCGCTGATAAAAAAACGCTTGCCGTTACCACTAATTTAGGTGATCAAGTTACTCTTGGCGAAAACCATCCTTTGTTAATGTCCTGCCTGCCTAATTCAAATGGGTCTAATCAAAATATTGAAATACCCACTGTCGAAATTCGAGACGGTCTATCTGCTCGATTCTCGCGTGCGTGTTTTTATGAATTAATTGAATGTTGTGAACCGGTTCAAGTTAATGGCTGCAATATAATGCGGTTTTATTCGAACGGTGTCGCTTTTAGCGTGGGAATGATTGATTGAATTGTAAAGGATTCACTGCGCGTTGTTAAAGTGTCTACACTGTAATTAACCAAGACGGTTTTTCAAAGACGGATTAACAAAGACGTTTTAACAAGGCTGTTTATCCACGTTCTTTCTCTGTTTCCTTTTTCGCTATTCGATACATTTTATGAAGTCTACCCTTACTCAACGAATCGTTGCTTGTGATACCTTGCCGGTATTACCCGCTATCGCCATGAAAATCATTGATCTCCACAATGATGATGATCTTTATGCTTCGAAAGTGGCGGGGGTTATTAGTCAAGATCCTGCGTTGTCTGCCAAGCTATTACAAATAACCAACTCCTCTTTTTTTCCGTTTCGTCGTGAAGTCACTAACATCACGCAGGCTATTGCTATATTGGGTGTTAACTTAGCTATGAGCGTGGCTTTATCATCGGCATTAATTAAAATGTTACGTGATTCTGAGTCGACTAAGCATGCGTTTGATCATCAACGTTATTGGCGTAAAAGTATTTTAGGTGCTTTAGTCGCCAGTGAATTAGGCGATAACATTGCCGGTTTAAATCGTGGCGATATTTATGTTGCAGCGCTAATGCAAGATATTGGCATATTGGTGTTAAGTGAAGTGTTAGGCACTGAATACAGCGCCATGTATAACACCGCAAGAAATCATTATGATCTAGTCTTATTAGAGCAGCGCAACTGGGGAATGGATCATGCTGAGGCGGGAGCGATACTATTAAAAAGTTGGCGCTTTCCCAAGCAAATAATTGATGTGGTAGAAAAAAGTCATTGTTTATTATTTGACGCTCAGCAACTCGACTTTAAACAAACCGATTTAGTTTATGCCTCGTCCTTAGCAGGTGTTGTCTCCGAGCAATGGTTGTCCGATGCCCCAGAAGAAGAATATGTGAGTGATATTTTATTGGGTGCATTAGCGCACCTAGGTGAAGATAACTATGCCGAAGTTGTCTCACGAGTCATTAGCGCTGTACCGTCTGCCGAGGCAGTGTTTAATATTGATTTATTATCGCGTGTGCAAATAGAAAAAATTGCTTAGGCCAATATCAGAAGCCTTGGCTTAGAAAAACGCCGCTAATGAATCAGCTTCATTAGCGGCGTTGTTGTTTTGACTGCTCAGGTGTCCTATAAGCTTGCTAGCGTGTTAACTCCTTATAACGACAGCTAGTTAGCTCAAACTACATATTAGGGTAGTTAGGGCCGCCAGTACCTTCTGGTGTAATCCAAACAATATTTTGCGTAGGATCTTTAATGTCACAGGTTTTACAGTGCACACAGTTCTGTGCATTAATCTGAAACTGTTTCTCACCCTCTGCGCTCTCAACTATTTCATAAACACCGGCAGGGCAGTAGCGCTGCGCAGGTTCATCATAAAGCGGTAAATTATGCTTTATAGGTACATTGGGATCACGCAAGGTTAAGTGACAAGGTTGATCTTCTTCATGGTTAGTATTCGATAAAAATACCGACGACAATTTATCAAAGCTAATGACATTATCTGGTTTAGGATACTCAATTTTAGGCATGCTAGCTGCTGTCTTGAGCGTACTGTGATCAGGCTTAGGATCGCTTAAAGTAAAACCTAATTTACCTTGGAAAATACCTTGTTCGATAAACGCTAAAGCGCCGCCAATAATCCCGCCAAACTTATGAATAATAGGACCGAAATTACGCCACTTATTCAGCTCTGTATTCAGCCATGACTGATCAAATTTATCGGCATAGTTAACTAGGTCGGTATGGCCTTCTAATGAAGCTTGAGATGACTCATCCGTTAATGCGCTATACAAGGTTTCGGCGGCAATTAAGCCCGATTTCATAGCGGTATGACTGCCTTTAATGCGAGCAAAGTTTAATGTGCCGGCATCATCGCCCACTAATAGGCCGCCAGGAAATGACATTTTAGGACGTGATTGCGGACCGCCTTTAATAAGCGCTCGTGCACCATAGGTAATACGTTTTCCGCCTTCAAGATAATGACGAATAGCACTCTGTTGTTTCCACTGCTGGAATTCATCAAACGGAGATAAATGCGGGTTCTCATAACTGAGCGGCACAACATAGCCTAGCGCAACTTGATTCCCTTCAGCATGATAAAGATAAGAACCTGATACGGTATCTTTAGTCGCAGGCCAGCCCATGGAATGAACAACGAGGCCGGCTTCATGTTTAGCAGGATCGATTTCCCAAATTTCTTTAAAGCCTAAGCCGTAATGTTGAGGGTCGCGGTCTTTATCGAGTTCAAATTTTTCAATTAATTCCTTACCTAAATTACCTCGGCAGCCTTCAGAGAATACCGTGTACTTAGCGTGAAGCTCCATGCCGCGCATATAGCTATCTTTATGTTCACCAGCTTCACTTACGCCCATGTCGCCAGTAGCAATGCCTTTAACACTGCCGTCTTCATGATATAAAACTTCAGCGGCAGCAAAGCCAGGATAAATTTCAACGCCCATATTCTCTGCTTGCTCAGCTAACCAGCGACAGACATTACCAAGGCTAACAACATAATTGCCTTGATTGTGAAAGCCTGGTGTAAAGAGTAGGGGGACTTTTAATGAATACTTCTGGTTAAACATAAACCTGACTTGATCTTTTGTTACCGGCACATTTAATGGTGCGCCCATAGCTTTCCAGTCAGGAAATAATTCGTTCATGGCTTTAGGATCAAGTACCGCACCCGATAAAATATGCGCGCCCACTTCAGAGCCTTTTTCAACTACGCAGATGCTGATTTCTTTTTCATTTTCTGCGGCAAGCTGTGCCAGTTTGCACGCGGTAGATAACCCAGCAGGGCCGGCGCCAACAATGACAACATCGAACTCCATTGATTCTCTTTCCAAAATCAAAATCCTCGTGTGGTTGAATTGCGCGTTGAGAAAGTGCGCAGTATTGAGTCGCCAAATATTGAATAGCGTAATTGAATATTGACTGCCGATTAAATAGTGTTAACCAAATAGTGTTAACAAAATAATAAATACTGCGATTTATCTAGTGCAGCTCAATAATTATAAAATTATAGCGTATATCGGCCGCCCAGTTGAATACCTATTTGTAAGGTTTAAGCAGCATGAATACGCTTTGCTAGGCTTTCATGCCTTAAGCGCTCCGTATATAACAGAGCGCCATCAGAAAACATTACTGTGCAGGTGCTTTATACTTGCTGTGGGCTTCTAGACACTGTTTAACCAGCTCTAAGCCAGTCATTGATGTCGGTGGTAATTCTACATCGCAATCCATTAAAGGCGTGCAACGTTTGCCCCAGCGAATTAATTGAGCGCTCCAAGTGAGGCCGGCGCCAAAAGCGGGTACTAATATTAAACTTCCACTTTCAACTACGCCTTCTTCTACTGCCTCGACTAATGCGACAGGCGCGGTTGCCGCCGACATATTGCCATAGCGATGCACGTTCACAAAGAGCTTAGCTTCGGGTAAGTCGAGCTTATTGGCCAGTAATTCAATAATGCGTAAGTTCGCTTGGTGAGGAACCACAACATCAATATCGTTTTTAGCGATACCTTGTTTTTCTATGGCTTGCTGGCAGCCTGTATACATGCCTTTAATGGCTTGTTTAAAAATATTTTGGCCTTCAAAGTTCCAATGGGTAGAGCCCAGTGGCCAACCTAAATTCGCATATTTTAAGCCCACACCTTCTACCGCTAAAATATCGCGTGAATCGCCATAGCAGCCGAGAGCTTCAGCTTGTAATCCAATTTCTTCGCTGTTTTCATCGGCTTCAAGATAGAAAGCCGCAGCACCGTCACCAAATAAAATGGCGACATTGCGATCGGTCCAATCCATAAACGGGCTAATGACTTCAGCACCAATAATTAAGGCGCTGCGAATAGTCCCGGCTTGAATCATTGCGTTGGCAACTGACATCGCATACATACCGCTAGTGCAGGCCGTATTGAGATCCATACAGGCCGCATTGCTTGCGCCAAGTAATTGCTGAACTCTCGATGAGCTATTGGGCACTTGCGTATCGTTAGAGCAGCCGCCAAAAATAATCATATCGACTTGGTCGGCACTTTTACCGGCACAGGCTAAGGCTCTTGCGCAGGCAACATAAGCTAAGTCACTTACATCAACATGAGAAATGCGTCTTTCTTTCATGCCTGTGCGACTAACAATCCACTCGTCACTCGTGTCGACAATGGTTGATAAATCATGATTATTTAAAACGCCTGGTGGTAAGCATTTACCCCAGCCAGTAATTGCAGCTTGCACGATCATTGCCCCCTTATGTTAAACACGGTTCTTAGCTAGCATGAACTTTTTTGACATTAATATTCATGTGCAAAAAGTCTATTTTGATTACTTTTTAGTTAGCTTTGAGCGTGTTTTTTATCATTAGCTTTTCAAGCTATTTTTATAGGTGATTCTAATTATAACTAGGGATGTTAGCACGATATGCGCGAATGTTTAGCAGTTTTTAAAGGCTTAGAACCCTGCGCCCGATAATCGGGCGCAATCGTCTTAATTGAGGATTTTATAGAATATATAGACAGTTAGTCGCTAGTGACTAGAAACCAGTAGGGTAGCTTAAAACTGTTCTTCGCTTAAACCCATAACCACATCACTATCGGCAACGGCTGCCTTTGCAAAGGCAGAAGCGCGAGGCAGAATATGACTAGCATAGAAGTTTGCAGTAGCGATTTTAGCGCTATAGAAAGACTCATCTGATGCCATTTTAGTATCAGCAATAATCGCCGATTTAGCCAGCAACCAACCACCAAGCACTGTTCCGCTAAGCATTAAGTAGTTCACTGAGCTAGTACCTACAAGATCAATATCTTCGAGTACGCGTTGTGAAATATCTTGGCTAGCATCTTGCCATTGCTTTAAAGCAACGCCAAGCTCTTCAGTCATCATTGCAAACTGAGGATAGTCACTTTTAAGAACATCTAAAGTGCTTTGTACTTCACCCATCATGCTCATTAATTCAGTACCGCCATCACGCAGAATTTTTCTGCCGATTAAATCCAATGCTTGGATACCAGTAGTGCCTTCATAAATAGTGATGATACGAGCGTCACGCATAAATTGCGCTGCGCCAGTTTCTTCAACAAAGCCCATGCCGCCATGAATTTGTAAGCCAAGAGAGGTAACTTCTTGTGCAACTTCAGTTGCCCAACCTTTGGCGATAGGCGTTAAAAATTCTAAACGCTTATAAGATACTTCGTCACCTTTCTCACCGCGATCTAACGCTGATGCTGCGTAATAGTTAATGGCGCGTCCGGCTTCATTCAATGCACGCATTTGTAATAACATTCTACGAATGTCGCCATGCTTAATAATAGTGTTAGGAACAACTTGTCCTAGCGGTGCACCTTGAACACGCTCTTTAGCATAGCGAACAGCATGCTGGTAAGCGCTTTCACCCAATGCCACACCTTCAATACCTACGTGTAAGCGTGCACCATTCATCATGGTGAACATATACTTAAGGCCTTTATTTTCTTCGCCAACTAAAAAGCCTTTAGCGCCGCCGTTTTCGCCATAGTTCATGACGCATGTCGGGCTCGCGTGAATACCCATTTTATGTTCGATAGAACTACAAATAACATCATTACGTTCACCACAAGAGCCATCATCATTCACATGAAATTTAGGCACAATAAACATAGAAATACCTTTAACGCCTTCGGGCGCGCCAGGTGTTCTTGCAAGTACCAAGTGAACAATATTGTCAGTCATGCGATGGTCGCCCCAAGAAATATAAATCTTGGTGCCGGTAATTAAATAGTGATCACCATTTGGCTCAGCTTTAGTTCTTACTGCTGCCAAATCTGAACCCGCTTGTGGCTCAGTTAAGTTCATGGTGCCAGTCCATTCGCCACTAATCATTTTAGTGAGAAATTTGTTTTTCAAGGCATCGTCAGAATGTTTTTCTAATGCACTAATTGCGCCTATCGATAACATTGGGCCAATCGAAAAGGCCAAGTTAGATGAAGCCCACATTTCACTGACGGCAGATGAAGCAACATGAGGCATGCCCATGCCGCCAAATTCTGGATCACAAGGCATGGTTGTCCAGCCGCCTGCAATATATTGCTGATAAGCGTCTTTGTAACCAGGTGCTTCGATAACGCCATCGTCATCCATTGTTGCGCCATGACGATCGCCACTTTCATTGAGAGGGGCGAGTACTTCAGCGGCAAATTTTGCACCCTCTTCAAGTACGGCATCCACAGTCTCAACATCAATATCATCGTGACCGGGTAGAGCACAAATATTCTCGAGTTCGGCGAGATCTTTCATTACAAAGCGCATCTCTTTTAACGGAGCAGTGTAATTGTGCATAGTGCTTTATCCTTTTAATCTATTAGTTGTTTGATCTATTAAATATTGATCAATGTTTATATTCATTAAGTTCGAAGCTTCAACCTGCTTATAGTTCTATTTAAGTTGAATTCGACGAGCATGATTTGCAGCGTTATTCCAATCAATGGTCTAGCTATCTGCTTTTAGCGTATATCCACCTGTTGAACATGGTTTACTAGGTGTTTGAATCAACATTTTGTTCAAGCATATATTCTAGACTAATTATCGCATTTAAGAGCTTAAGTTAGTCTAAAAAAGGGTTACAAACCTTTAACAAGCGCTGGTGTCAGATTGGTGGTTATAAATCAATCGAATATCAGCAGAAGCATTGTTAAACACGCTATCAATTATGGAATTTACGGCATTTTAATTGGGCTGGATCAAAGATTCGACAAAAGTTGCTCGATTGTAATTTAGAATTGTTTTTGTAACGTTTTTTTAACATTTTCTAAAGCCTGTTTTTATCTTAATTTAATATGTTTAATACACTAGCTAAAGTGATTAGATCTATAAGTTGAGAGAATAGTGGCCATATGCTGCTGTGATGCTAGATGAGTGCTTCAGTTTCTGCTAGTGATGGCTGGGAGATTTAGCGCCATAACGCTGATGCAAGGCAAGAGCGGCATAAGGTTAACAGTAGACGCTTAGCGGTTGACCAAAGCGCTTGAAACCGTCAACATAACGGGCTTTTATTTGCTTGGATAATACGCTTGTCGATACAGCTGCTTTTGCTGCTCCGTTTTTACTACCCAGCTGGGTGATATTTTTAACAAACCGAGCTAGAGATTTTCGACAATTAGAACGATATTTTTAACGGGACTAGATTAAGGCAAGTTTAAGCCAGGCGAATTATCACTTAGCTAAAATCAACCCAACTTATTTTTAACTCGAGTTTTTTAACTCATCACACTTAAATGTGGAGTATTCATGAAGGTTCTAGTAGCCATTAAACGCGTTGTTGATTACAACGTTAAAGTTCGACCTAAAGCGGATGGATCAGACGTTGATTTAAACAACGTCAAAATGTCTTTAAATCCTTTTTGCGAAATAGCGGTAGAAGAAGCTGTTCGTTTAAAAGAAGCCGGTAAAGTCACCGAAATCATTGCCGTTTCTGTTGGCGCTAAAGTGGTTCAAGAACAATTGCGCACAGCCTTAGCATTAGGTGCCGATAGAGCCATTATGATTGAGACCGAGAATAACGTGCAGCCATTAGGCGTAGCCAAGTTATTAAATGCCGTTGTCGCTAAAGAAAGCCCAGACTTAGTCATATTGGGTAAGCAATCGATAGATGGCGATAACAACCAAACGGGTCAAATGTTAGCGGCATTAAGCGGCATGGGGCAGGGTACATTTGCGTCTAATGTTGAAATTGGCGATGGTGTTGTTGCAGTTACCCGCGAAGTTGATGGCGGTTTACAAACAGTTTCATTAAAGCTTCCAGCGGTTGTCACTACCGATTTACGTCTTAACGAGCCACGTTATGCCTCGTTACCGAATATCATGAAAGCGAAAAAGAAACCTTTAGATATCGTTTCACCTGAAGACCTCGGTGTAGCGCTGGCGGCATCTGTCACCACATTAAGTGTTGAGCCACCAGCAGAGCGTCAAGCCGGTATTAAAGTAGCCTCGGTTGAAGAGTTAGTCGATAAATTAAGAAATGAAGCGAAGGTGATCTCATGAGTATTTTAGTAATAGCAGAGCATGATAATGCCAGCCTTAAGAGCTCAACATTAAATACCGTAGCAGCGGCTTCAGCGCTTGATGGTGAAGTGCATATATTAGTGGCGGGCAGTGGTTGTGCTGCAGCGGCAAGTGAAGCAGCGGCAGCTAGTGGTGTGACTAAAGTTATAGTGGCTGATAATGCGCTTTATGTTAATCAATTAGCAGAAAATATAGCGGGTTTAGTTGTAGAAGTTGCAGCCGATTACGACTACGTGTTAGCGGGCGCAACCGGTAATGGCAAAAACTTTATGCCTCGCATAGCCGCGTTGCTCGATGTACAAATGATTTCTGAAATCATCAGCGTTGAATCGGCCGATACCTTTAAGCGTCCTATTTATGCGGGTAATGTTATCGCCACGGTTCAGTCTAGCGATGCTAAAAAAGTCATTACCGTTCGTACCACAGCATTTGATCCTGTTGCCGCTACGGGTGGTTCGGCAGAACAAGTAGCTATCGACACTGCTTTTGATGCGGGCGTTTCAAGCTTTGTGGGTGAAGAGCTGGCCGTATCAGATAGACCTGAGCTTACCGCAGCCAGTATTGTTGTATCAGGTGGTCGTGGTATGCAAAATGGTGAAAACTTCAAGCTAATTGAAGCCGTAGCCGATAAGCTCAATGCTGCCATGGGTGCGTCACGTGCCGCGGTCGATGCAGGCTTTGTACCGAATGATATGCAAGTAGGTCAAACGGGTAAAATCGTTGCGCCCGACTTATATATAGCCGTTGGTATTTCAGGAGCTATTCAGCATTTGGCCGGCATGAAAGACAGCAAAGTGATTGTTGCGATTAACAAAGATGAAGACGCGCCGATTTTTCAGGTAGCTGACTACGGTTTAGTCGCTGACTTGTTTGACGTGTTACCCGAGTTAGAAGCACAACTCTAACGCAGTTATCGCGGAGTCGATCTCAAAAAAGCCTGGTTTTACCGGGCTTTTTTGTTTATTAGTCTTTTGTTTCTTTTTAGTCTTTTGTTAATTCATTTTTAATTTATAGCTTGGTTTGTCTCTATGTCGATTGCATCCTCTATCTCATCATCCATTGATGCCAATACTGTTGCTCAAGTTGCCGCACTTTTGGGGCGAGAGCCGCGTGGCTTAGAAGCGGTGGAAGCGGTTGATGCAAAAGGTCAGCCCTCAGTTATTCGCGTTGCCAGCTTGGTCGATGACAAACCTTTTCCCACCATGTTTTGGTTAGTCGATAAAGCGCTGAACTATAAAATTGATCAGTTAGAGGCGGGTGGTTTAATTGCCAAAATGCAGCTCGAGATTGATGCCAGTGAAGCCTTACAAGCCTCGATGATTGCTGATCATCAGCAGTTTATTCAACTGCGTGATACCAATATGTCGGCAGAAATTAAAGCGCGGTTGGTTGAACAGAATTATTATGATGCTCTACAAAAACGCGGCATTGGCGGCATAGCCAACTTTATTCGCATACGCTGTCTGCATACTTATTACGCCTCGCATTGCGTGGAGCCTAATACTATTGGCCGCTGGTTAGATAGTGAATACCTCATCGATTAACTCGTAAGAGTGTAGGGTTTAAGCAGTAAAAGTACTTTTAGAAAGTCTGTTAAGTGTTTGAATATTCAATTATAAAACTCAACTCTGATTAAAAAAGCAATTGCTAATAACCAAACATACATGCCCTTAAGCTAGAAATTACATTAACTATTGCAGCGGTTATTAAGCTGGCAATCGAACAAACTTCACTCACTTCTTAAAAGATTTTATTTTATCCTTTTTTATTTTTAGGCATATCGCTTTATTTTGAAGGGAAGGCTTGCAAACAAAAATTAGTACTGGTTAAATGTACAGTACCAAAGCATGGTACTCGCGGTCCAACTATCCGCTTTACCGCCAGATAAAACGCACGATTAAATAACCATGTTCCGCATGGTCACGAGGTAGATACAAAGATGGATGACAACAAACAGAAAGCCCTTGATGCAGCACTCTCACAGATTGAACGCCAGTTTGGTAAGGGAACCATTATGCGCATGGGGGATGACGACAGGGAAGTAATGCCGTCAATCTCAACTGGTTCATTAGGATTAGATATTGCCTTAGGCATAGGCGGATTACCAAAAGGACGTGTTGTTGAAATATACGGCCCAGAATCATCGGGTAAAACTACGCTCACATTACAAGTTATTGCCGAGTGTCAAAAAGCCGGTGGAACAGCCGCGTTTGTTGATGCCGAGCATGCATTAGATCCAGGCTACGCCGAGAAGCTTGGCGTCAATGTTGAAAACCTATTAGTTTCACAGCCTGATACCGGTGAGCAAGCACTCGAAGTCACTGATATGTTAGTTCGTTCGGGCTCAGTAGACGTTATCGTCATCGATTCCGTTGCCGCATTAACGCCTAAAGCAGAAATTGAAGGCGATATGGGTGACCATCACGTTGGTCTACAAGCGCGTTTAATGTCACAAGCGCTAAGAAAAATTACCGGTAACATTAAGCGTTCTAATTGCATGGTTATCTTTATTAACCAAATCCGAATGAAAATTGGTGTTATGTTTGGTAACCCAGAAACGACTTCGGGCGGCAACGCACTTAAATTTTACTCATCAGTACGCTTAGATATTCGACGTATTGGAGCGGTTAAAAATGGCGATGAAATTATCGGCAATGAAACCCGCGTTAAAGTCGTCAAAAACAAAGTTGCGCCGCCGTTCCGCCAAACAGAATTCCAAATTATGTATGGCAAAGGTATTTACCATATGGGTGAAGTCATTGATATTGGTGTTAAGCAAGGCTTAGTAGATAAAGCCGGCGCTTGGTACAGCTACAAGGGTGATCGTATTGGCCAAGGTAAAGCGAACTCAGCCAAATATCTCGAAGAGCATATGGATATAGCCAATGAAATCGAAGGCTTAATTCGTGAAGAGTTATTAGCGAAAAGCGGAAACAACACTAAAGATGCCAAAGCAGGAAAAGATGCTAAGGCAGCTAAAGGTGCTAAAGGTGCTAAAGGCGAATTAGAAGCTTTAAAGTAGCAAGCTACGAAAAGACTAAGGATATCTAAGACAAGGCAAGGTAGGTGATTGTCAAAATAGGCCATCGAAAGATGGCCTATTTGTCTCAGCTCTATGTTTTGATGTCGTATTTAAATATGTACAGATAAAAGCCCAGCAAGTGTTAGCTGATCTGGAGAAAGACTAATGATGGATAGCAGCGAAGTACTTGAACATGAAGAACGGGCAGCAGCGCCTAGTTCTAATATTAAAGATATACGTCGTTCGGCGATGGATTTACTCGCCAGACGAGAGCATAGTCGCTTAGAGTTGGCGCGAAAACTACATCGTCGTTATAGCGAGTATGATCTTATTGAAGCTGCGCTAGATAAGCTCGTTAAAGACAGCTTATTGAGTGATGAGCGATTTACTGAAGTGTATGTAGCATATCGTAAGCGGGCTGGTTTTGGGCCTGTACGTATTGCTGGCGAACTGCGAGAGCGGGGCGTGAGTGATAGTTTAACTAACCGATATTTAGATGGCGCCGATGCCGGTTGGCGTGATGCGGCATTAGCTGCCAGAGATAAAAAGTTTGGTCCCCGGCCGGTGACTGATTTAACTGAAAAGGCTCGTCAGCAGAAGTTTTTGAGTTATCGTGGTTTTCGTCATAATCATTTTGATCATATTTTATAAATCATAAAATCGTGGGGTTTGGGGGCAATAGGATCTTTGACCTCACTGGTTAATGGTTAATGGTTAATGGTTTTTTGATGTCTTAGCGTGTTCAATTAAGGTCGTTTGGGGGCGGGAGCCAGAATCTAGATCTTTGAGCGCTATCGGATAGTATTCTTATATTCTGAGGGTTTAGTTTTTTGTTGAAGTTTTAAGTTCAAGGTCGTCGGGGGTGGCCCGACAGCCAGTCACTTTTTTCTTCAGCCAAAAAAGTAACCAAAAAGGCCGTAAACTGGCGGCGCAGTTTAATCACGACGGGTGCATCTCGTAGGGTTTTCTTTCCAGCAGTTTCAGAGAGATTATCGCCAAGCGATATAGGGGGTACTTTTACTTCTGCAGCTTTTAA
>CAXAHI010000007.1:0-38476 GCA_963968645.1 uncultured Gammaproteobacteria bacterium
ATTATATTGAAAAAATTGACGACTTTATTGATTGAATTGTAGGTGTTATTTTGGAGAAAATATAAACTGCCATTGTTCATTTTTAGAGATGAATTTGAGTTTAACTGTTCCAAGTATTTGAAAAGATGTCTGAACTTTATTTAGAGACGCATTTTTAGTGACTCTATGAGTGCTGAGTGTCATTTTTTCATTGATGCTAGCCATTGTTATGTCAGTTTTTCCAATCCTGGAATAGAGCTTTGGATTGAAAGCGGATGGTTCGCCCGTAAATGACACAAGGCTGCCATTAGACTCGATACCATATCGATTGTTTTCGCTAATTAAATTTGATCGAATAGCTTTAGCTAAATGGATTTCTTGAAAGGTCAATGTGGTTTTGGGGCGTGATTGAGTTGAAATTACAAGACCAAAATTGATTAAATCTGGGATGACTAATAATCCTGCAGAGTTGAAATGATTAGCTATGGCGTAAACACCCCACTGTAATTTTTTTGGATTTTTGCTGTTTTTTATAAAGTTAGATAAATCCTGATTAGGTATGTTGATTGTCTTATTGATTTCTAATATGTCGTTTACGGTTAAATCATTTAATGCTGTTTTATTTTCTGAAATAGAAAGATCGATCATAAGTGACTGTTTTCTTGGTGATCTGCCGCTAGGATCATAAACGACTAAAACAAGGTCCCCTGAGCCATTCCCACTGATTTTTTGGCCATCAGAGTCGACTTGATTTAAGTTGTCAATCGATATGCCGGTCTGTACTGAATCCATTTCTATTTCAATCGACATAATAGATTTTTGATTACTATCTATAATCGCTTCAGATTTACATGCTGATATTGGTACAATATAAATTGCAAAGGTTAATGCTTGAATACTAAGACGAATAAATTTATTTTTAATGTTCATATGCTTGGATCATCGATTATTGAGTGATTTTTAGACTGAAGGTCAATTCTGATTTTCATCTTAATTGATTATAGTGTATTCAAGGAGTTGTTAGATGCTAAATAATGAAGCTAATTTTTTATGTTAGAACCTATTGATCCTATTGAGTCTTTTCGGCCTGACGCGAATGCGCGTTGTGTTTGTGGTAAGAAGGACTTGTTCAAAAATTGTTGTGGTTCTTCGGCTGTTGATAGGGAAATTCCGGCAGAGATAATGATAGCTAAATCATTTTTACCGTCTGTGACTTGCGATAAATTGGTAAAATTTGTTTCTACTGAAGCTGATTCAATTGATTTGGCTGTTTTTGTTTCATTAGTAAATGATACAAGTAATCCCCAAGAGGTGGTTAATAACGATAGGGTTACTTCAAAAATAGATTTAAAAGATAAACAAAAAATAGTTGATAAATGGATTGCTGATATTTTTCATAAGGTTGTTGCAAAAAAAACAGGAAGAAAATTCCGTAATATTTCAGCGCCTGACCTTATGCGGTATATGCCCGGTGGTTATTATAAAACGCATTCTGATTCTGAATTGTTCGATGTCAAAACCGGTAGTTGGAATAAGGTTCTAGATCGAGATTATAGTTTGCTGCTTTATTTGAATGATGATTTTGAAGGTGGTGGTGTTTACTTCCCTTTATTTAATTATACGTTTAAGCCCAGTAAGGGTGACTTATTAGTTTTTCCATCCGGTCATCTTTATCTTCATGAGGCGCAGCTAGTGACGTCAGGTGTTAGGTATGTCATTGTTAGTTGGGCCGCTTTTAAATAATTATAATTGGTTAATAAAATATCTAAAAAATATAGAAACTGAGTTAGATTATAAATATGGAACACATGCGCTTACTGATACTAACAACAGTCTTCTTTATATTATCTTGTGAGGATAGTTCTGTCTCATCTGATGATTATTTTTCGCCTGTACCCATTGATAATTTTCGTTTGTTAGATCATAGCGGAAAGTCACACGAATTATTCTATTATGATGATGCTAGTGCCATAGTCATAATGGTACATGGTAATGGCTGCCCAATTGTCAGAAATGCTCTGCCGGATTTCAACGCGTTAAAAAGTGGTTTTGAAAATAAAAATATTCGCTTTTTTTTATTGAATTCGAATTTACAGGATACCCGTCAATCAATCGCTAAAGAGGCTGAAGAGTGGGGTATCACAATTCCTATTCTCGTTGATGAGAGTCAGCTTATTGGTGAGTCTCTTGATTTAACGCGTACAGCAGAAATACTGATTATTGACCCGAAAACAGCATCAATTATTTATAGAGGCCCACTCTCTAATCGAATTGGTTATGAAGTGCAAAAGGAGCAGGCAACGCAAGAATATGCTGCCGATGCCTTGCAAGCTCTGCTAGCAGGAAAGAAAGTCCTTGCTGCAGATCAAGCAACAAAAGGTTGTTTGATAAATTTTCCGCATAAAGATATAAGCACGAATGAACCTATTTCATACGTAAACGATGTTGCACCTATTTTATTAAATAGGTGTATTCGATGTCATAGAGATGACGGCGTAGCCCCTTGGTCTATGAGTAGTTATGACATGGTACGGGGTTTTGGACCTATGATTAGAGAGGTTGTTCGCCTTAATCGAATGCCTCCTTGGGGGGCTGATCCTCATGTTGGTTCGTGGTCGAATGATTTTGGCTTAACCGTTGATGAGAAAAAAACTTTAGTTCATTGGATTGAGAGTGGGGCAATAAAAGACGATGGAGTGGATCCGTTAACTGTTTATGAACCGCCGAAAAATGAATGGGAGCTTGGCGAGCCCGATATGATTATAGATGTTCCGCCTTTTAAAGTTCCATCGACAGGTCTTGTTGAATATCAATATCCCAGCCTAAAAAACCCTTTGAATAAAGATGTTTGGGTAAGAGCTGTGAGTATTAAACCTGGGGATCCTAAAGCTATACATCATATGTATGCCGGTGTTTCATTAGAAACACTGGGTGGTTATATCCCTCAAAAGCATAGCCGGCTTATGGAAGGCTATTTAATGCTTTGGACTCCTGGTAATAACTATGCTGAGTTACCTTCTGAAACAGCTATCCACTTACCTAAAGGCGCAATAATTAATTTCGAAATTCATTACACCCCTTATGGTAAAGCGTCTACTGATAATACTCAGATGGCTTTGTATTTTACCGATGAGCCGCCAAAAAACATACTTCGCTATAGTGAAGTAAGGAATGAATTTTTACTCATCCCATCTTTTGATGGAGATTATCTTGCTCAGTCATATCATTGGTTTGATCGTGATGCGACGTTGCATATGCTACTTCCTCACTCTCATTATAGGGGTAAAACTGCCAAGTATTTGCTTGAATACCCTAATGGCGAAGTGAAGGAGCTGTTGTCAGTGCCCAAATACAATTTCAATTGGCAGTTAGGCTATCATTTTGAAGAGCCTCTGGCGGTGCCTGCGGGATCTAGGCTTATTTATCAGGCAGCCTATGATAATTCTATTTATAATCCTAATAATCCTGATCCTAGCAGGGATGTACCTTGGGGCTATCAAAGTACTGATGAAATGCTCTTTGGGCCATTTACGTTTACTTGGGATGATGAAACTGTAGATAATATTTTTTATAACTCTCAAAAAATGTATTACACAAGACTTATGGGTGCGATGGATAAAAATATGGATGGCGAGCTTGCTCGCACAGAAATCAATAAAGGCTATCGTCGTATTTTTTATCCATTATTTTTTCGAGGCGATAAAAATCAAGATGATAAGCTGAGTTATACCGAGTTGATGTCTGCAATTAAGTAAGAGGTTTAAACGAGGGAGTTACTTGTTAATTATGGGAAATCGGATCCGTTACAGATCCGGTTTTCTTAATAAATATATTTCTTGTTTTGAAATTTGTGGGTGCATAAAATATTAGCACCATGATATATCGTGGCTTAGCCCTCAAATGTCCCGCCGGTTCTTTCATATTCTTTCCAGAACGCATTAACTATTTTCATTCCGCCTTCTTTGTCACGCGGGGCAATTTTTCGAGCAGGGTTGCCTGCATAAATTGTCCATGCGTCTAAATTTTTACGAACTAGCGTCATGGCTCCGGTAGATACACCTTCTTCAATCGTCACATTAGGTAAGATAACGGTGTTTGTTCCTAGTACGCAGTATTTTTTTATATGGACTAAACCGCCTTCATTCACTGCAAGATATTTTTCAGGTACGCTGGGGCCGGCCATGCTTCCAACATAATCGTCTGTTGCAGTAATAATTCTTGCCCCTGGTGCAACACCGCTGCAATCTTCAAAAATACATTTTCCCTTGCCGCCGCCACCTAAAATGACCGAATTAGAGGCTATATGACAAAACCTACCCATTTCAAGCTCAGCTGAAATGTATGTGAAATCATCAATGACACAGTTATCACCAATACTGACCAGTTCTGGATGACGAATACGAACAGTCTTTCCTATGATGACGTTTTTACCAACATGTTTAAGTTTGCTGGTGTCAAAAAAAATATTTTCCATCGTATCCTACTCTTAATTATTAATTGAGATGAATGCAGTCCTAAGCCCTTTTTATTATCATTTTAGTTTTAGGATGTTGCTTTTAAGTTTGACTAATTCTGTTTGAAGTATAGTATGATTTTTCTAAGTTGCTAGCGCTTAAAGTACATCGTTAGATCAAGTTGTGATCAATTGTTGAGTGTTATTATTGATACATGTGCTTAAATTGATGAATGAGTATGAGCTTTCTAAAAGTGTTTTTTATTATATATTTTAATAGAGGTTAAATGATCTGATGTCTCAGTCGAAGTATCTGGTATTTCCACACCAAATGACTGGTGGTATGACAAATCTTTTGTTAGAACTTGAGATTCGCGTAATACTCGCTGATTTATCAGGAAGAACATTGGTTTCGCCGAATAAAATTCCTATATGGCCAATGCCGGATGATCATATTTACAAACGTTATCGTTCAGCTGCACTGTTAGATCTGTATGATTTTCCAGTTAAGCATATTAGTTTAACTAAATTATATAAAGAGGGTTTTGATGAGCTTTATATTTTACCTTGGAAGGGCGATTGCGCATCTGAAGCTTATTTTGTTCATGAGAAATTTAAAAGTTTAGATGGTGACGTTATAGATGCATTTAAAGAGAATCGTCAGCATCAATGGGCTTTTCCAGATAATGATTCCGATGCTTGGTTCGCTTATAATCAGAAGAGAACATTTTGTAGCTATTCCTATTTCTTTCTTGCCCCCGATCCTGTCAAACGTCATATCAGAGGCTTAATTAACCGTATCCAGCCTAAAGCACCGTATCTAAATTTAGCTAAAAAAATTGCAAAAAATTTGAAAGCCTATAACGGAATTCATGTGCGTAGAGGTGATTTTAAAGAGTGGTGGGTTAAGACGCCGACTAATAAAGAAATAATCAAGAATATTTCCTCTCTAATGTCATCAGATATGCCACTAGTGATTTGTACGGATAACTCAAAAGATGATGAGTTTTTTGCACCTATTATGAAAGCCTATCCAAAATCTATATTAATTGATCAACATATTATCGAAGAGTATAAAAGTGAATTAAAAAATCTGCCCTTTAATGATGCTACTGTTATTGCCTTGTTAAGCTCTCTTGTGACTGCTGACAGTCAAAACTTTGCAGGTAGTATCTTTAGTACTTTTACGAGTGCTATACACCGTCGTCGCATCTTAAAAGATTCGTCACAGCCGATTTTGTTTACCTCTAATCCGTTTGGTGAGAGTGTATTAATGGAGAATGGTGAGTTTCAAGCCAGTGCAGCTGGTCATTTTAGCTGGAACCGACTAGCCTTACCTAATCCACCCGAGGCCAGAGCGAATGCTTGGCTGCGGGAGTGGCCAGAAGCCGCTAAATAGTAATAACAAATTTATTTTTAAGGGGAATATCTTGAGTGCTGATCGCAAAGTTGCGTTAATTTCTGGTGTTACTGGTCAAGATGGTTCATATCTTGTGGAGCTTCTACTCAGTAAAGGCTATGAAGTTCATGGCATAAAGCGTCGTTCGTCTTCTTTCAACACCAGTAGGCTTGATCATTTATATCATCTAAGTGATCAGTATGAAGGGCGAATGTTTGTCCATTATGGCGATCTGACGGATACATCAAATCTCATATCATTAGTGAAAAAAATACAGCCTGATGAAATATATAACTTAGGCGCAATGAGCCATGTTGCCGTTTCATTTACCTCGCCTGAGTATACTGCTGATGTAGATGGTTTAGGTACTTTAAGGCTATTAGAAGCTATTCGATTACTTGGCTTAGAGAAGAAGACTCGTTTTTATCAGGCATCAACTTCTGAGCTTTATGGCAAAGTACAGCAAGTACCACAAACAGAGAATACTCCTTTTTATCCTCGCTCTCCTTATGCTGTCGCTAAGCTTTATGCGCATTGGATTACTATTAATTATAGAGAGTCCTATGGCATATTTGCTTGTAACGGAATCTTGTTTAATCATGAATCTTCTCGCCGTGGAGAGACTTTTGTTTCGCGTAAAATTACGCGTGGCTTAACTAATATTTGTTTAGGTAATCAAGAAGTCTTGGCGTTAGGTAATTTAGATGCCAAGAGGGATTGGGGGCATGCAAAAGATTATGTTGAGATGCAATGGCGTATGCTCCAACAAGATAAGCCTGAGGATTTTGTAATTGCGACCGGTGTCACACGTTCGGTACGTGAGTTTGTTGTTGCGTCTGCGGGTTGCCTTGGTATTACCTTAGAATGGCATGGTTCAGGGATTGATGAGACAGCTTCAATTGTTGCTGTTGATGCCTCGGTTAAATCTATTACCGGTGACAACTTGTTAGGAAAAACTATTATCAGAGTCGATGCGAATTATTTTCGCCCTGCAGAGGTTGATTCTTTGCTAGGTGATGCAACCAAGGCAAAAGAAAAATTAGGTTGGGAATCAACCATTGAGTTTTCTACCATGGTTGATGAAATGATCTCTTATGACCTTGATAAAGCGCGTCGTTTTTTATTGTTGAAAGAAAAAGGCTTTTCGCTCGACTTAAGTAATGAATGGAACTAATGTTCCGTTCATTACTTATATAGGTGGGCTAATTAAATTAATGCCCCATCAAAGTTAGGGCTAACAAAGTGGTAAAAACAAACAATAGCTCTATGGCCTTCAGGCAGTTTTTCTCGCCAATGTTCGATCTCTGTTCCACGGTACAGTAAGCCACTACCTATCTCTAAATTAACGGCTATGGGCTTATTCTTTACTTGTAAATAAATGGGCCATGGCTCTACAGCATTGCCTTCTTCATCACTCATATCAAACACAATCGATAAATTATATTGGCATTGCGCACGGTCAACATGTCGCTCTAAGACTGCACCGCCAAGATAGCAGCCTAAATAAGCATACGAAGCCTGAAGCTCTTCACCTGTTATTAAACTCACCAATTTTGCTAGACGGTGGTGGAGTGAAGCCGTTACGGTTTCATTGTGAATGGCCATCCGTCGATCAACTTGTCCATCACCTATAGGGCCAAAGTAATTACTTTCTACCAGCGATCTAACATGTGCTTTGAGTGAGAGCTGATGAGCAGGGGAGATAATATCGACAAGTTGTGCATAGGCTTGTCGTTTAAACTCAATTTTTGCAATGCTAAGCTTTTGCTGCCACTGTTTTTTTTGTGCGGCAACCGATGGAATGGCTAGCCGTTGCTTAGGGTCGGTAATTAGCTCGGATAGGTTCTCATCCGATAATGAGGTGGCATTGGGAAGTCGAGTGCCTGCATCGCAAGTCCAAACAATCGTGCCTTTTGGCAGTTCAGGAATGTGCTTTCCTAGTAAGCGTAAGGCTTTATCTGGAATCGCTTCGCCATTATTTTGAATAAATACTTGTTCGACAGTGGCTAGTTGTTGTGAACAGAGTTCTTCAGCGGTAAATGGGTCGGGATAAGCCGCAATGACGGGTGGGTCACTTTCAATCAAAGCGCCTTGCTCGGCCAAAATGTTGATATCATCTTTGCGGAGGTCGCTTATCGTAGACTCAGGAGCGCTTATAGATTGTAATAACCATATTGAGGCGGATTTATAACTATCAATCACTATTGCACGGCGTGTCGACGGTGCATTAGTGTAACGAGCAAATAGTGTGATGGTCGCGACTACATTAGGATTGAAGCCAATAACGCTACTTTCATTTTTATCGTCTAAGCTTAAAACGACGATACCTTTACTTTCGAGTTCGCGGACTAATAAGGGTTTGGCCGATGCAAAAGCGATAGAGGCTTTTTCACCGGTTGCCAGTGCTAACAGAATGGCTTGGAACTCAGGGTGACGAGCGAATAAAAAATCATGATGATCAAGGCTTCGAGTTTCTTCATTTAAAACTCTAAACGTTGCCATTAATCTCAGTGAAGGATTAAGGTGAAGGTTTTTGTTTGTAGATGATTCTTTCATTATTAAATTCTACTGTCAGCGGGCATCGTGACTTAAGTATTATTAGGCGATAATGCTTATCTAAGTATGTATCGATTAACTTAATGTCTGCGTGCAATATATACCTTTAATAATAGCCGTTTAGTTGATAATTGTCAGGTAGTCTTGATCGTGGCATAGTTGAACCGTTTTTTCGTATTTGATCATGAACAGAGCCAAGTACAGCCTTAGAGTGCAAAAAAGAGACAAATAATGATCTTAGTGACCGGTGCAACAGGTTTTTTGGGTAAGCGAGTATGTCAATTGCTCGAATCTACCAACGTCGAATTTACGCCAACCTCGAAGAGCTTAGGGGTAGATCTGAGAAATCGATCTGAAGCTTTGGCATTGTTTGAGAAAGTGTCTCCTAAATATGTACTGAACTGTGCGTCTTTTGTCGGTGGTATACAGTTTGGTCAAAAGCAGCCAGTAGAAATATTTCAACACAACTTACAGATGACACTGAATCTTCTTGAAGCCTCCCAGCACGTTAATGTTAGTCGGTTAGTTAATCCTATTTCAAACTGCGCCTATCCCGGTGAGGCAACATTATTTAAAGAGGATGAGTTTTGGGACGGTCCATTACATGAGTCGGTTATGGTTTATGGTTTTGTACGAAAGGCCTCTTGGATTGGTGCTTGGGCTTATGCGCAGCAGTATGGCTTGGATGTTATCAATATTATTTTATCCAATATGTATGGCCCCGAAGATCATTTCGAGGCCGAGCGCTCGCATGCCTTGGGTGCGCTTATCATGAAGTTTGTTAACGCCAAAGAAAATAACGAACCCCATGTCGATGTCTGGGGCAGTGGTGCTCCGGTGCGTGAATGGTTGCATGTTGATGATGGTGCTCAAGCAATGGTGCGCAGTTTAGATGTTGCCCCGAGTCTCGAGCCTATTAATATCGGTGTGGCAAAGGGAATATCGATATTGGCTATGGCAGAAATTATACGTGATATTGTTGGCTATCAAGGCGAGATAAAATTAGACCCGAGTAAGCCCGATGGCGCGCCCTATAAAACAGTTGATGGCAGTAAAGGTAAACAGCATTTTTCATGGCAGCCCGATACCGATTTTGAACAAGGGGTTAAAGCAACAATTGATTGGTACCTAAAGAATAAATAACAATAAATTTTAATGATTATGAGGTTGTAATAAAGTGGCAGTTAAAGAAGTTAAGCAAGGCGATTTAATCTTGGCTCGACATATTCCTTCGGCAGATGCATGGCAGGGTGATCTCAATTTTTTCTCGCCTGATGAAGACTATATTCAAGTGGGCACTTGGGGCTATGACAGCGGTAAAGAACTGTTAGCGCATACTCATAATGAAGTGACGCGTAACGTGTTATGGACGCAAGAAACCCTATATATTCGCAAGGGCCGCATTTTGGTTCAGGTTTATAATACTGACGAAGTCATTGTCGATGAATGGGAAGCCGCCGAGGGTGATATTGTTATTCTGTTACGCGGTGGTCATGGCTATCAAATTTTAGAAGATGGCACGCAGGTGCTAGAGGTTAAAAACGGTCCTTATGTCGGTGCTGATAAAGACCGTCGACGGTTGTAATCGACATTTATTGATTGTGTTAAGCCTATGCTAAGTGCTCATTAATAACCTTTAAAAACGCCTCGCCAAACTTATCTAATTTTGATTCACCAATGCCGCTAATGGATAACAGTTCTGCTGTGCTGCATGGGTGGGTCTCCATCATTTCCATTAATGTCGCATCGTGGAAGACCATATAGGGTGGAATTCCATGCTCGTCCGCGAGCTCTTTTCGGCAGTTGCGTAGTGCATCCCATAAGGCACTGTCTTGTTCTGATACACCATTGCTGTGTTTTTTGACGGGCTTACTTAATCGTGGCTCAGTAATATCTTCACGTAATAGCAGTGTCACTTGGCCCTGTAATAGTTCGCGTGAAGCATCAGTTAGGGTTAGGTTGTTATAGTGCTCAGTATTAACACGCAGCAGCCCTCGAACAATCAATTGCCTTGTAATAGAGCGCCATTGGTTTTGCGATAAGCTAGCGCCAATACCATAAGTGCTTAGTTTTTCATGATTAAACTGTTCTATCCGCTCAGTTTTTTTACCGCGTAATACATCAATGACATGCCCTAGTGCGAAGCGTTGATTAACACGATAAACACAAGATAATAATTTTTGCGCTGCTTCTGTCGCATCCCAAGTTTTTGGCGGTGTTAGACAAGTGTCGCAAAAATTACAGGCCGTATGCGCTTTGTTTTCATTTTCTTCTGACGTTAAGCTGCCTTCACCAAAGTAATCTAATAATGGCTGTCTTCGACATTGTGTGACTTCACACCAGCCAAGCAGTGCATCGAGTTTGTTTTTTTCATTCAGTTTGTATTCAATTTTGGCATCAGAGTTATCAATAAATTGAGAGAGCTGCACTACATCATCCAAGCCATAAATCATAAAGGCTTCTGCGGGTTCGCCATCACGGCCGGCACGTCCTGTTTCTTGATAATAAGACTCAAGGCTTTTAGGTAAATTCATATGCGCAACAAAGCGTACATCGGGTTTATCTATGCCCATGCCAAAGGCGATAGTGGCCACCATAATAATGGCGTCTTCGCGAAGAAAGCGCGTTTGATTCTCTGCTCGCACATGCGCAGGCAGACCTGCATGATAGGGCAGAGCAGTTAAGCCTCTGTCGTTTAACCACGCCGCCGTGGATTCTACTTTTTTGCGAGACAGGCAATAAATAATACCGCTCTCATCCCTGTGACCGGTCAAAAATTTGAGAAGCTGTTTTTTGGCATCGTTTTTAGCGGCTACTGCATAATGAATGTTGGGTCGATCAAAGCTACTAACAAATTTAGCTGGCGCGTTGAGCTCTAAATTGTTGACGATATCAATTTGTGAGCGAGGTGTTGCTGTAGCGGTTAGCGCCATTCTTGGAACGTTAGGGAAGTGTTGGGCAAGCTGGTTAAGCAGCAGGTAATCTTGCCTAAAGTCATGGCCCCATTGAGATACGCAGTGGGCTTCATCTATCGCGATAAGTGAGATATTACATCGAGTAAGCCAGTTGAGCGTTGAAGGCTGATTAATGCGCTCAGGGGCCACATAGAGGATGTCTAGCTGGCCTGATTGGGTTTGTTCAATCACGCGTGCGGTTTCTGCGCCACTTAGTGTCGAGTTAAGAAAGGCGGCTCGAATGCCAACTTGCATGAGTGCAGACACTTGGTCTTGCATAAGCGCGATAAGCGGTGAAATAACAATGCCAGTGCCTTGGCGAACGAGGGCGGGTATTTGATAGCAAAGTGATTTACCCCCACCGGTGGGCATGATAATTAAGCTATCGCGACCTTCAATAGCAGTGTCAATAATGCTTTGTTGTTGGTCACGGAATTCGCTATAGCCGAAAATAGATTCCAGTATTGTCTGTGGCGACCGGTTGGTTTGCGATGCTGCGTTAGGCGAGATGTCTGATTTTTCAGTTTGAAGCAATGACATAATGCTAATCCTTGATTAAAATGACCGCGCGATCCTTGCGACGGTTACTGAGTTTGAGCGTATCTTCAAATGACAATAGCAGAAAGGCGACTTATAAAACACTCGGAATGTGCTAATAACTTCATTTATTCAAGTAATTTCAATACTTTACCTTTCTCAGCTCTTTTGTCAATAGGTTCCAATTAGCAAGTTTTTTTGATGCAAAAAGCTTTTAACTATTACCGATTTTTCTTGACTTAGATTACTCATATGCTATTATTTGATCAATGTCAGCGCTGTCATAAGGTGCGGCAATAATAAAAATCATAAATATTGTAGATAATCTAAATGTTTTTTGTATCTTCCCTAAGTGCATCAAACTTAATAAACGACCTGGAGAATATAATAATGAATAAATTAAATGCGTTAACTTTGGCGGTAGCCTTGGCTGCTAGTGCTTCTTCAAATGCTGCAATGGTTTTTCAATTTGCCACTGGCAACGCTACTTATGGCGTGGGAGGAATTGGTGGATTTCTGAGTGGTCAAGGTAGTAATAATTTCACTTACAAATTAAAAGCTACGCCTGACTCTGGGGCGTTATTAGCTAAGCAACCCCAAAATATTGGCTTAGGTGTTAAGACAGGTGGAACAGGTAATTATTACATAACCTCCGGTGAGGTAATTAATTTTTCGCTTGTAGACGCTAACGATAACCCCGTTGCTTTCTCTTTGAATGGGTTCAAAATGGGTTTCAACGCTACTCAACAAAAATTAGAGGAAAACGAAAGAGTAAACGTAGAGATAGCGGGTAATACTTATCTGGTTGGCGGTAATGCTCTTAGTGAGAGTAACAATGCACAAATATTAGCTGCTGATTGCATGGACGCGAATAACTGTTGGAGTAGTAGTGATACAGCTACTTCATTCCGAATTGTTGGTGCAGACGGCGTAAATGGTGTAACGACTTCTTATAGACTTAATAATGTGAATTTAGACCTTGCTCCTGTAACAGCAGTTCCCGTTCCTGCGGCTGCCTGGTTATTAGGTTCGGCATTGATGGGATTGGCAGTAGCTAAGCGTCGCAAGTAAGGCAAAAACTTTACGCGAGACTTTGCAGTTATACGTCAATTGAGCCACTCGACAAATAAATTAGTCGAGTGGCTCATTCAATTAACGTTTACACATATCAACTTATGGAACATGTTATGAATTTCAAAAATTTGATTATCCCATTCGCATCAACTTTTTTACTTTTATCCGCAAATAGTTTTGCTGGAAATGGTAGTCATCTTATTGGTTGGCAAACATTTGATAGGATTTATATCGAGAATTGCGGCAATTTTTGTAATGATAAAGGGGTAACTGACACTACACCCGATAATAACTCAACGTTTGATGCGACGCCTGCAGGCGGCATCAGTGAATCAGGCCACTACCTTAGCGGTGTCTTAGGAGTGGGTGCTTCAAGTGAGGGTTTCATCGGTAAAGGGGTCGTCAACAACAGTTCTTTCCTGAATGCTGATAGGTTTGGTACAGGCAGTAATAGTGAATTCATCATGCGCTGGCCTTTGGCCGGCACGAGCCCACAACTCATTGAAGTACCGGCTTTATCAGGTATAAGGACTGACCCGGTCTTGAATACTGTTATATTAACGCTTGAAGAACATAGTTTTTTGGTAGGTGATACGATTACTGTATCGGGGTTCAATAATGCGAATCCAAATGGCACAAAGACTGTCAGTGCTGTAACCGGTGGTAATGGTGCGCCAGGCACTGTCTCTTATTTAGTAACAACGGGTGCAAATGGTCTTCCTGTAGGCACAGAGTTATCAAAGAAAGCTTCAGGCATATTTGTGTCTAACTTTGCGGATTTTTTGAACCGTAACGACCCTGGCTATGATGCTCAACGCTGGCCGTTAGTCGGCGAGAGTCCAAAATATATTAAGGTATCCGCTTCAGCCGGCTCATCGTTTTCTAGCACAGTGACTTTAGCCGTCGATGATCATAGTTTCTCGGTGGGTGACCAGGTTCTTGTATCGGGTTTTTCTAATAGTCATCCTAACGGTGTAGAGACTGTCAGTGCTGTAACCGGTGGTAATGGTGCGCCAGGCACTGTCTCTTATGACGTGTTAACGGGTAATCTTCCTGACGGCGCGTTACTCGGTTCAAACATGGTTGTGAGCAGGATCAGCGGCCCAAGGATAGGCCCTTTTCTAAATGGTAATGCGCAGTATTCAACTGGGGCACAAGGGTGGAAGTTTAGTAACAGTGGGTTCAATAATGGAGAGGGCATTTGGGTTTTTGATGAAGATCGATTAAACGGTGACGTTAAAATCACGAACCACAGCGATTATCATTTTAAGCTAATGCATATTCATTACTCGGCGCGCGGTTTAACAGCTACTGGGGCAGCGAATGCGTTAGAGTTAAAATATCTTGCCAACCCTGGCGCTTTAATTAAAAAGAATGGTGGTGACCCGGCTAAGCCTGGTCCTGCTGAAGTGGTAGACTTGACGACTTTAAAAAGTGATGTTTGGAGCACTATAGGGGTTAAATCGGTTTCTATACCGCTATCGGCTGATTTCGGTGGGGCAGTGTATATTCCGCCGGGTGAATCGGCTGCATTTCGTTTTCAGTGGTCAGGGCAAGATAATACTTTATCTAAGCAAACTCAAATAGATAATATCGCATTTGAGGGGTCGTTTTATGAAACCAAGGCTCTTTTGCAAGAAATTGATCCTGCCGCTGTTGTGCCAGTTGATGAAGAATTTGTCCCGATGTTACCGCTACTTTTTCAACTTTTATTTGCAGCTAGTTTAGCAGGAGTATGGGCACGGGTTTATTGGTCAAAACGTACTCTCTAATCATGACTTTTTAGGCCATTTATCTCCTTGGCATCACAATTAACAACCCTGCTTTACGTGCGGGGTTTTTTTTTACCCTCAAAGTCTTTATTTTACAGAAATATTCATCCATCCGTTCAGCAGGGGTTATCAAGGAATGTTTAAGTTTATTGTAATTGTGCTGTTGCTCAGCACTTCAATGTTGGTTCATGCGATTGATTATTACATAAGTCAATCATCCGGCAATGACAATAATAGCGGCTTATCATCGTTGTCACCTTTTCAAACTTTGACGCGAGTCAATAGCTTGAGTTTATCTGCGGGCGATAGTGTCTTATTTAAATCGGGAGAACGATGGGAGGGTATGCTCTGGCCGAAAGGCTCTGGTGCTTCTAATGCCCCTATAACTATTTCAGTTTATGGTACAGGCACTAAACCGATTATTGATGGAGACGGTTACCAAGCCAGCATATTGTTATTTAACGATGAGCATTATGTTATCAGCGGTTTGGAATTAACCAACCAAGCGTCACACAGCAGTAATGGTGTAACCAAAAAACTGGGCGGTTTTGGTAATTGTGAGAATAGTTGGGGGTCCGGTCGCGATGTTCGATTTGGTATTAAAGTGGTTGCCAGTAATCGATCTTTAGAGCAGTTTACTTTTAGTGACCTTGCAATACACAATATTTTTCCAACGCCCGATACACCTGAAGGAGAGGGCACTACTTGCACTAAGCAGGGGCATAATACAACACTGAAAAATCAAGGGTATGGTATTAAATTTGAATCACAATCAAATGCCGATGCCAATAATTTTTTTACAATTTCAGATGTTGTCATGGATAATATCACGGTGAGTCAAACAGGGCATTACGGTGTCTGGATAAAACCATTAGGAGGGTCGGCAACGGCGCTTTATAAGCATGATAATATTACGGTTAGAAATTCTTTATTTTTAAATACGGGTGGCGCTGGCTTTGTGCCCACTAGAGCCTCAAATGTTTTGGTTGAAAATAATGTCTTTGATGGTTCAGGTTCAAACCTTGATCCTCGTATGTACGCGCGCGGCAGTGGGACTTGGCCTTTTGACTCAGACAATGTGGTGATTCAAAATAATGTGTTGATGAATGCTAAAGGGCCGCTTGATTCCTACGGTGTTCATATTGACTATAACAATACTAATGTCTTGGTCCAATATAATTTCAGTTACAACAATGAGGGTGGCTTTGTTCAGATATTGGGAGCGAATGTTAATTCTGGCTATCGTTATAACATCAGCGTGGCCGATGGTAGTCGTGTCAAAGGTGTCAATGGTGCGACGCAAGACGGTCGTATTTTTAATGTGTCGAGCTACTGCAATATTAGTTCAGGCTGTGCCAGCACTGGCTCCTTTATTTATAATAATACGGTTTATGTGCCATCATCAATCAGTCCAAAAATCGCCTTTCAGAGAAACAGTGGGGAAATTCAGTTTTATAATAATTTGATTTATGTGCAGCAAGGCGGTTCACCTTTACATACTTTTTTGTCGAATCAGGGTGTGCAATACGACATTGGTAATAATTTATTCTATCCAGAAAGTGCTTTTTCACTTGCTCCGGGGTTGACTCAAAATGCAATTTATACTGATCCTAAATTGCAACAACCAGGCTCTGATTTAGCATCGGGTTATGAGCTGCTTAATGGTAGTTCTGCTAAAAATGCTGGTGCTGTTATTGCCGGGTCTTTTGATTCTTTAAATTACAGTCAAAATAACGGCGGCCTTGATTTTTTTGGAAAATCTGTTTCTGAAGGCCTGCCTCCGCATATTGGTGCTTATAACGGCGAGGGCGGAGTTAATGCTCCTATTTTGATTGCCCCATTCGCTATCTTGCTGGCGGGAATTCTGACGAGGATTGCTGTTCGACATAAAAAAGACTGACGCTCTTGAATCTAACTCATGCTGAGTCAAGCTTGATCAGTTCCTTTTAAGAGGGTGAGTGCCAAATTTATCTTTCTAATTTTTTTGAAGGACTTGATTTCTTGTTTGAATGATTTACTGGTGGTTTTTATAGGTGGTGTATTTAGGTTATAATGAAAAAGCATTATAACTGCTGCTAGTTAGCTCATTTAATGCACGTTTTATTAATTCACTTGGGTTTATTAATAAGCGTGGTGGGTTGCATTATGTTTTACGGACTGCAGCATATCCTTCCTCCCACTTTTTTATTGGCCTTGTTGGTGCGTGCCACTGGTTTATTGACTGCAGGTTTCAGCTAATTCTTATATTGCATCAATAGGATCTGATAAGAGTCCTTTAGTAGATGATTAGGTTAAATAGGTTTTTCAAGGATTACTTGCCGATACGGTCGGCTTGTAAAGGTCACTGATGCTAGCGTTATTGAGCTATCTTTGCTTTATTCGATTCTCAGCCCATGGTTGTAAATTGATAGTAAAATCAATTTTAAATTAGGATTATTCATTTACTTATGAAAGCAGTCACTATGCAGGATGTCGCTGACCGGGCAGGCGTGTCGCCAAAAACCGTTTCGCGAGTGGTTAATAATGAGCCTCGCGTGAGTGAGTCTACGCGAAAAAAAATTCAGCAAGTGATAGACCAATTATCTTTTCAGCCCAATAAGTCAGCACAAAGCCTCGCCGCCGATAGGTCCTTGTTGGTAGGTTTGGTATACGATAATCCAAGCGCGTCCTATATTGTTGGTTTGCAAGCGGGTGTTTTGGGTGTGTGCAATAAATTTGGCTATGGTTTGGTGATACACCCTTGTCAAAATGATTCGCCTGAGTTAATACAAAGGCTTCGTGACTTGTTAGATAGTTCACGAATAGATGGAATAGTTTTAACGCCACCGATGACTGAGAATCAAGAATTGTTAGACTTTCTTGTCAGTAACGGTACACCATATGTGTTGATTTCACCCTTAGATAATTCACCGTCAGAATTATCTGTATCGGCGGATGATGCGGAGATTACTCAACAGGCTATTCAGTCTTTAATAAATCTTGGTCACCGGCGCATAGGTTTCATTACAGGCGTGCGAAAAAGAAGTGGGAGTGAAATGCGGTTGTTGGGTTACCAGCAAGCCTTGGAGAAAAACAATATTAGCTATGACGAGAGCCTTGTTGTGCAAGGCGACTTCACTTTTCATTCGGGTGAAGAGGCGGCGAAGGAGTTACTTCGTCATGAGAATCGACCTACGGCTATTTTTGCCAGTAATGATTATATGGCCGCAGGAGTGATGAAGGCGGCTTTGCAGTTACGCATATCAATACCTGACGAGCTATCGTTGTGTGGCTTTGATGATGCGCCAGTGGCAGGTCATGTGACGCCGGCATTAACGACGATTCGCCATCCATTCGAGAAGTTAGCAAGCAATGCCGGCGAGTTACTCATTCAGCAATTAAAAAAACATACCAAGCCCTTCGTTCCAGAGAAGTTGAAGTCTGAGCTCATTTTTAGAGGTTCAACTGGACCAGTAAATAATAAGACACGTTAACCGCTGTTCAATCCTTGTAGCCTATTTCATTTAATGCCTCTATTGTTTTTGCTCATATTAAATGCCGATAATTCTTATGTTTGATCATAAGCTTCACCGACTATTATTAGATCGTTTGTGAGGTAAACTATTTCTTTGATAATAACTTTAACCATGCTAGAATTTGTGACAGCGCTGTCATAACATTTATAATATTGCGGAAAAAACATTGCAGTTACCGAGGAGATCATCGGTATCTACTCGCTATGTGCGTCTATTTTCAAACGGAGAAAGAAATGAAAGTTAACATTGCAAACTCTAGGGGTTTGTCTAAATGCCTTGTGGCCGTGATAGCCCTGTGTAGTCTTAATGGCCATGCTCAAAACAATAATGAAGACTCAGCCATCGAAGAGGTTGTCGTCTATAGTATACGTAAAAGTTTAGAGTCGGCGCTTGCTGAAAAACGCGACAGGATTAATTTAACAGAAATTATTAATGCTGATGACATTGGTAAGCTGCCCGATGAAAATGTTGCTGAGGTTTTAGAAAATATTGCGGGTGTTCAGATAACTCGTGATGCCGGTATAGGTGATGGAGTATCTATTCGTGGCAGTGACCAAAATAGAGTTGAAATGAATGGCCGAGGCACAACGCCTAGTGGCGATAGTCGTGGAGGTATCAGTTTTTCTGATTTGCCTGCGGCTTTGGTTAAATCGCTGCATGTGGTGAAGGTCCCTTCTGCGGACATGGTCGAAGGGTCGCTTGGTGGTACGATTAATGTTAAGACTTATCGAGGCTTAGGTTTAAAAAAACCACTCAAGGTGATTAGTCTAAAATCAGAATATGCTCAGAATGCTCAAGATTGGAATAGAAATTTCTCTTTCACAGTTGGTGATAAGTTCAGTACGGGCATAGGCGAGATTGGTGCTATTTTAACGGTTTCGCATATCGATAAATCGATCCGACAAGACAGTATTCGTGTCAGCCCTTCTGTTAGAAAAGTTGTTGATAAATACATTAACAGCACTTACTCGCTTCCAGATGGAGATGATGGTTTCGACCCTTATTATTATCCCGGTTATTCCGAAATAAGTTCGAACAATGAAGAGCGAGAAAATACCGCTCTATCCGGTTCTTTAGAGTGGAGAGCAGCACCAGGGCTAAAATTCTTTGTCGAAGGGTCATACTCTGATTTCAGTAAGCGCGGCCGCGGACAAATGGCTATCACTCAGCCGGCAGATATATCCCAAAGTTGTACAAGCTTAAATACCGATCGTGAAACTGATAGTATTAATCCTGTTGTGCTTGATGGCGTTCCTGTCATGCCTCAAGCAACCTTTGATGTGATCAATGTGGAAGGTCTGGATATCGGCATAATGACCTCGGGGATGATGGGTGGAGGAATTCGTAATTGTCGTGCAGATGTGGCAGCTGACTATGACCCTCAGTCAAACAGCTATAAACCAACTAATGATGGCGTCCAGATAAAAACAAAGAATGTTTCCGGTACTCGTGATACGAAATCGCATATATTTGCTTTGGGTGGTGAGTGGGTGGGCGATAACGTAGAGGTAAAATTTGAACTCAGTGGCGCTAGTTCAAAAACTTCGGCACCGTCTTTTCAAACCATCTTTCAATACAATAATCCTGAGCATCCCAGATTCCTAACAGGTAATGGCAAAATAAGAATGCCAATGTTTTATGATACTAGGGGTGATTATCTTCAATATGGCCCCTTAGAAGATGCTGTCGGTAGGTCTAGCTCCTTTGTGGCAGGCACTACTACATTTTTTACGTTTGATCAATCTGCCTTGTTAGATCCAAAAAACTATGCCCTGTTTTTAGCCAAAGATCTCGAAGGCTTCTTTGATAATGATTTGTATGCCCAGAAAATAGACGCTAAATGGGATTTTGATCATAAATTTTTGTCAGGTTTATCAGTTGGGGTTAGGACTAGTCAACGATCCAATTCGAAGCAGCGTAGCTCAGCCCAAACGAGTCAATATCCAGGAATTACTGCATTGCAACTTGAGGAGGCATTCCCGGGGTTTATGGAGGAAACCGAAGGAGATCTATTTAGCAACGCGGGCGGCGGTTTGTATTTAGATGAGTTCGTGACGGCTAGTTCAGAGGTGATTTTTAATCAAAGAGAGGCCGTTAGAGAATTTCTATCGCTTGAAGCAGACTTAGATCCGCTTCAAAGTTTTGAGGTCGAGGAAGATACCGCTGCTGCGTATATTAAAGCCGATTTTTTTGTTGATGTGTTTGATATTCCGGTCAGAGGTAATGTTGGCGTGCGGGTTATTACAACCGATCAAGTCGCGTCGGGTAAGAAATCGTTGACAACAGCTGAGATGACTAGCAGTTTACTGGCACAGAATTTTGACTATAACGTTTTGCTCGAAGAATATTCTCAGTCAGGGAGTGTATCTAGTCAGACAGTTGCGGATTTAACGGCTGCAGGTTTTTCAAGCGAAACGATTGAAAGCTTTTTTAATAATGGGATTAGCAGTATTGATGAAAGCCAAAGCTATACCAACGTTTTGCCCAGTGCGAGTTTGGTTATCTCGCCAATAGAAAAAATACAAATTCGTTTAGGTTATGCTGAAATTTTACGTCGTCCCAATTTCTCTCAGCTATCACCTACAGCTGTATATCCGCTTGATAATAGTCCTGTGACGGTCGGCAATCCATCCTTAAAGCCGACAACGGCCAAGCAATATGATTTAACTTTTGAATATTATTTCCGTAAGGGTAGTGTATTCAGTCTCGGTTATTTTTATAAAGATCTTGACAGCGTTATCGGTAAAGTATCAGCGCTAAGGGGTATATGTAATGTAAACGCGAGCTCATCTGGGGAGGAGACGTCATGCAATGTCGGTGGTATAGATGGTGGTTTAGTTACGGCAATTACGCCAACCAATCTGCCGGGGGGCACGATTGCGGGCTTTGAAATTGCCTTACAACATAGCTTTATAGGCTTACCACAACCTTTTGATGGTTTGGGTATCATTGCTAATTACGCTTATCAAAAAGGTGAACGAGGACTGACTTTTAGTACGCCAGGGTACCTGGCAGATGAAGGTCTTGAACCTGATTTCCCGCTTAACTTTGTGGGCTTATCTGAAAATTCATATAATTTAACAGTGTTTTATGATAAGCCAAGATTCCCATTGAGTGGCAGACTACGTTATACCTATCGTGATGAGTTTTTACAGACCGAGGTTTCTACGGTCACTGCCGGCCTTCCTTTATACACTGCTGCAAGAGGGCAGTTAAATGCATCGATGAGCTATAAAATCAATAAGACCTTCTCGCTTAATTTCTCTGGGGTTAATTTGACTAAAGAGCCGGTCATTCATCGAGCTATTTTCTCTACAGGTCCTATCGGTAGGATGCGTGATCCTGATCGACGCTTTTCTATAGGAATACGCGGACGCTTTTAGCAATCGTATCTAAATAAAGCGTTAACCTTAAGGGGTAAAAATGATTTTTTCTTGTGTCACGAGATTCTTGTTGTCAACTGCGACAGTATTTTTTTTGATGGTGTCATTCAGTTATGCGGGTATCGAATATTTTGTGAGTGCATCGCTTGGCGACGATAATAACGATGGCCGCTCGATGTCATCTCCGTGGGCGACATTGCCACGCGTGAACGAGGCAAAATTTGTTGCTGGCGACACCGTTTATTTTAAAGCTGGTGATATATTTGCGGGTCAATTATTGGTTGATGAGTCGGGTATGGCCGGTCAGCCTATACACTTTACCGCTTACGGAGAAGGTGATACACCTGTCATCGATGGTTCTGCCGGTTCAGGTGGTTCCGAATTAGCGGCTATTCTCATGATCAATCAAGATCATATCGAGATAAGTCATTTAACCATTCGCAATTTTCGTAAACAGACTAAAGCGAATATTGCCGACATGGATGCTTATGGCATTTTGGTCAAGAATACGGGTAAGCGAATATTATCTGGGTTTAATTTCCATCATTTAACAGTAGAAGAAATTTATCCCATTAAGGCGAGAGCTTCGTTCAATAAGACGTCAGTGACGGGTATTCGCTTTGAAACGAAACCTGCAAAGAATAAACGCCTAGCGGTTAACACTCGTGATATTTATATTCATGATAACTTCATACGCCACACGGCGCGATTTGGTATTGCTTTACGTCACCGTCCCTCCAGAGTTGATGGCGTAACAAATACCGAGCTTGATTACGATGTGAATGTGCGCATCATTAATAATCGCTGTGAAGACACCGGTGGTAGCTGTGTGTTAATGAACGGTACTTGGCAAGGTTTGTTAGAGGGCAATACGTTTATACGATCAGGTGCAATGGTTGAGCCCTCGCTATCGGTTAATCGTGGTAGTGGTGCGTGGTTTTTTCGCAGTAAGCATATTGTTGCGCAGTATAATAGTGCATATGGATCACGAGGCCATAATGACTCGGCGGGTATGCATGTCGATTATGCGAATGAAAATATTTTAGTGCAATATAACTTTAGTCATGACAATGAAGGCTATGGCACTGAGATATTGGGTAAAAATAAAAATATTATTTGGCGCTTTAATATTAGCGCCGGTGATGGCACGCGACGAACAAATGTAGAGCGTCCTGAAGGCGGAAAAAGTAAATTCCCAGGTAAAACTATTTTTGTTAGTGATTTTTCAGTTCCAAAGCGAATACAGTCGCGCGAGGTATTTATTTATAATAATAGCTACCTAATCACCTCAGGTTCAGATCCTCAGATAGAATTTAATGGTGAACAGGTACAGTTATACAACAATCTATTTGTGGTTGAGACGGGTGCGCGGCTAGCTAAAAAGCTAAATATTTCTTGGCTGCAAGGCGAGGCGTTGGATATGCGTGGTAATGCCTTTGTAGGTAATATATCGCCTAATTTTATTCGCTTTGATAGCCAGCCTTTTGTGACTCAGCTTACCTTTAATGGCGAGCAGGCTGATGCTAGTAGTTATGCAGTAGACGTAGATTTGTTAAAGTCATCTACTGCGTTTACACCAATACAGCATCCATCATTTCCTGCTGCAGGCCAAGGAATTTTTAGTCATGTTACTGCCGTGCCTACGATCGATTTTTTTGGTAATCCCTTAGCGTCTATGCCGAGTTTAGTTGGAGCGGGTTATCAATCTGCAAACTCTAAATAGTTTCAGAGTTTGATTTTTATATTAAAGGTGGTTTTATTTTGATTATTCAATTCCGTTTTTTTATGCTATCTAGTCTTTTTTATTTAGTTAGTCAGTCAACTTTTGCAGCACCAAATTTTATTTTAGTGTTGACCGATGACCATGGTTGGAGCAGCTTTTCCGCACCGATGGATAAAACTCGTCCCGAAGCTAAAAGTGACTACTATCAAACACCTAATATGGATGCGCTGCTAAATATGGGCATGCGGTTTAGTCAAGGCTATGCTGCAGCACCGGTTTGTTCGCCGACGCGCTACAGTATCCAGTTTGGTAAAACACCGGCGCGACTGCAACGCACTCGCGTAATAGGTAAAAATCGGGCGGATCATAATCAAATAGCGATACCTCAAGTGCTCAAAGCGATCGATCCAAGTTATCGTGCAGCGCATATCGGAAAGTGGCACATCGATGCTGATCCCGAGCGTTATGGCTATGACCTACATGACGGCAACACGAAAAACAAAGAGGCCGGTTTTGATAACAATGATCGTTCACGTCAGTGGGGCGGTTATGCCGAAGATGACCCCAAACGTGTTCATTCTATTACAGCCCGTGCAATAGAATTTATGCGTGATTCAGTTGATAAAGATCAGCCGTTCTTTTTGCAGCTGTCACATTATGCAGTGCATTCCAACATTGTGTATAGCGAGTCTTCATACGCGAATGTTGGCAAGCGAGAAAAGGGTAAGTTACATAATAATCAAGCTTATGCAGCCATGATTGAAGACCTCGATAATTCAATAGGAACCCTATTAGCCGCTTATGAGGCATTAGGATTAGCTGACAATACTTATATTATTTTTACTGCAGATAACGGCGGTATGCCAGTGTTGCCTATGCAGTTAAATCGTGGCCGTCCCTATAAGGCGGGACTAAATAGCCCGCTATTGAGAGGTAAGTGGGACTTGACTGAGGGTGGTATTCGCGTGCCATTTGCTATGGTAGGTCCAGGCATCGCAGCCAATAGCCAGACCCACACGCCGGTAGTGAGTTATGATTTATTACCAACAATTGCAGATTTAGCTGGCTCCACAAAAAACCTTCCCAAGTTACTTGACGGTGGTAGCTTTCGCGAATTATTCAATGATCCAGAGGCCGTTGTTCAGCGGCCTTTTGAAGGCTTGGTCTTTCATTTTCCACATTATAACACTGTTGGTATGAATGAGCCGCATTCAGCTTTACGGCTTGGCGATTATAAATTAATTGATTTTCCGACCTCGAAAAGACGCTTGTTGTTTAATATCGCCAATGACATTGGCGAGTCGACTGATTTGTCAGAGATAGAACCTGCTGTTACCGATAAATTAGCACAGCATCTTACTGAATATTTAGACTCAGTGAATGCTGAAAAACCACAAGACAGTAGCAGCTGGAGTCGAGCGGGTAAAAACGGCACAGTCAAAAGTAAATTTTTTAAACGTTACCAGCGTGATTCTCACTAATTAATATATACGGATTTGAAGCAATGAATAAAATTTCCATAACATGCTTAGCATTTTTTTCAACAACGATGGCTGTTGTTGCTGCGCCCTTAGTTGATTATAAAAACCCTAGTCTTAGTGCTGAGGTTCGTACCGATGATTTACTGTCACGTATGACGTTGACTGAGAAGGTAGGTCAAATGTGTCAATACGTGGGTATTGAGCACATTAAAAAATCTGAAAAATATTTAACACTGAAAGAAATGCAATCGGGTGATGCACACGGCGTTTACCCCAACCTTCATTCTTCAAAAATGCCTGGTCTAATAAAGAAAGGTGAGATTGGTTCGTTTCTTCATGTTGTTGATCCAAAAGAAGCCAATCAATTACAGCAATACGCGAGTGAAAGTCGCTTAGGTATTCCACTCATTATCGGTATCGATGCCATACATGGCAATGGCTTGGTTAAGGGCAGCACCATCTATCCTTCACCATTAACTATGGCCAGTAGCTGGAATCTAGATCTAGTCAGGCAGGCCAGTGTTGAGACTGCAGTTGAAATGCGAGCGACTGGTTCTCAATGGACATTTACGCCGAACATTGATATCGCTCGCGACCCCCGTTGGGGAAGAGTCGGTGAGACCTTTGGTGAGGATACTTACCTAGTCAGTGAGATGGGCGTCGCTGTGATTGATGGCTTGCAACAAGGCGACTTTACTGGCGATAAAAAAGTACTGGCTAATGCCAAGCACTTTGTGGCTGGTGGTGAACCCATTAACGGCCTCAATCTGTCGCCTATGGACTTATCTTTGCGTAGCCTAAAACAAGATCATTTCCCCCCATTTAAACGTGCGGTTGATGCGGGAGTTTATTCTTTTATGGCTGCTCATAATGAAGTTAATGGCGTGCCTGCGCACGCCAACCGCTTTTTGTTTACCGAAGTACTACGTGAAGAATGGGGTTTTGAAGGATTTGTCGTTAGCGACTGGATGGATATCGAGCGCCTCAAGGGATTGCATGCTGTTGCAGAAACACAAACCGAAGCGGTTTATCAAGCGGTGGATGCAGGTTTAGATATGCACATGCATGGCCCTAACTTTCTTGAGCCTTTACTTGAGCTGGTTAAGCAGGGGCGTATTACTGAAGCACGAATCAACGCAGCTGTAAGGCCTATTTTATTGGCGAAATTTCGTTTAGGTTTATTCGAGAATGCGCAGGTAGATGCATCGGCCGCCAACGACATTTTGTTTAATGCTAAGCATCAGCAGACGGCATTGGAATTAGCCAGGCAGGGAGTTGTGTTACTCAAAAACGACCGGTTATTACCCTTGCCAGAAGGGAAAAAGATATTTGTTACCGGTCCTAATGCCAATAACCATACCATCATGGGTGACTGGGTATTCAGGCAGCCTAAAAAAAATATCACGACGGTTGTCGAAGGCTTAAAGGCAGTTGCAAAGCCATCGACTAGTATCGATTACTTTGACATTGGCAGTCAGGTCAAAACACTTGATCCACGACGATTTGCTGAGGCCGCAGAGCGCGCTAAAGCGGCCGATGTTGCCATTCTCGTCGTTGGGGGTAATGCCTTACGTTACGACAGAAAAGGGAAGACCGCTGGTGAGAACGTTGCCCGCAGCACAATAACTTTATACGGAGAGCAGTTAGCATTAGTGAAAGCTGTGCAAGCGACGGGCACACCGACAGTTGTTGTTCTAATCAATAGCAGGCCATTGGCAGAGCCTTGGCTAGTTGAGAATGTTGATGCGCTTATCGAAGCCTGGGAACCGGGAGCTTTAGGTGGTCAAGCCCTGGCTGAAATTATTTTTGGAGAGGTAAACCCCAGCGGTAAACTGCCGATTACGATTCCACGCAGCGTGGGTCACCTTCAGGCTATTTATAATCACAAACCATCGACTTATGTTCGACGTTATATTGATGCTCCGACTAAAAATCTATTTGAGTTTGGTGATGGTTTGAGTTACACCGAATTCACGTATGGCAAGCCGACATTATCAGCTTCGCGAATCGCTGAAAATGAATCCACTCGCTTGTCTGTCACTGTGACGAATAGCGGAGATCGTGCGGGAGATGAAATTGTTCAGCTTTATATACGCGACAATTTCTCACGAGTCACGAGACCAGTAAAAGAGCTGAAAGGGTTTAAGCGTATTCATTTAGATGCCAAACAAAGTCAGAAAGTTACGTTTGATATTACGCCTGATACCTTGGCTTATTTTGATTTAGACATGAATTGGCGAGTTGAGCCTGGTGATTTTACGATAATGGTTGGTTCATCATCGCGCAAGAGTGACCTTAAGACGGTAACCCTTAAAGTTAAGCCTTAAGGTTAAGCCTTAGGATTGTTTAGGTATCTCTTTTACGATAGAGAGCGACTTTTTATTCTTGTTGAGCAAACGACAGGAAAGGGAAGGTCGCTCTTGAGAGCGTTACCCGCAGCCCAATAAATTTATACCGTGAGCAGTTAGCGTTAGTGCAAGCTGTTCAATCATCTGGCGTGCCGGCAGTTGTTGCTCAAATTAATAGCAGGCTATTGGCCGGTTGAGAATATTGATGCAACTATCGACGCCCAGTAGTCACGGCTCTTAGGTGGCCAAGCGCTGGCTGAGACTTTTTTGGAAACGTAGACCCAAGCGGTAAACTACCGATTAAAATTCCACGCCGCGCGGGCCTTCTTCAGTCTATTTATAATCATAAACCATCAGTTTATATTCGACCTTACGCTGAAGCTCCGACTAAAAGTCTATTTGAGTTTGGTGATGGTTTGAGTTTTACCCAATTCACGTATAGCAAGCCGACATTATCAGCTTCGCGAATCATTGAAAATGAATCCACTCGCTTGTCTATTACTCTGTCGAATAGAGGAGATGGTGCCGGGGATCAAATTGTTCAGCTTTATATGTGGAACAATTTATCACGAGTGACTCGACCAGTTAAAGAGTTGAAAGAGCTTAAGCGTCTACATTTCGGTGCCAGGCAATACCATTAAGTTTCGTTAGATATTGCACCTGATACCCTGCGTATAATAATCTGGATATGAATAGATGAGTGGAGTTTGTTGCTTTTATATTGAAGGTTGCTTCATGATCGCGCAAAGGTGGCCTTAAGAAGGCCACCCCTACAGTTTAGCCTTGTTATCGTTTAGGCATCTCTTTTAATGATAGAGAGCCACTTTTATTCTTGTCGAGCCAGCGAAAATTTCCTTTGATTCCTTTTGATATTTCTTCACTGCTGAGTTCGCCATTCTCATCTTTATCCCATCTCTGGAATTTTTTTCTCAGCGCACTTTTTCTAGCCATTTTCATGTTGTCTGATCTTTTGACGAATTCTTTTTTTGACCAGACGCCATCAAGATCAAGATCGAGTGCTGCGTATTGTGTTATGCGTAGCTGACTAAACTCTTCGAGGGTGAGTGTTTTATCATTGTCTTTGTCATAGTCACGCCAATTAATAGAGGCCTCATTAGCTGACACTAATGCCGAAGCCAATAAAATCGGTACTATGGTGAGATTTACAATTATTTTTTTCATGATTTATCCATTCCAAGTGTATGTAAGTTGTTAGTATTGAAGTTACTAATTACCTTTTTTGTATCTTCGACCATCGGGATGAAAGAAGTCTGTTAAGTCTTTTTCATTTCCTTTTCTCAGCCAAGCGTTAGGAAATTCCGCGGCTTTTGATCGTTCAATTTGACGGAACACCGACCCAGAGCTGAATTTTTTTGTATAAGGTACAGCATGTTCTCCGTTGTTTCCTAACCGCGCGAATAAGTCATTTCGTAATTTTACTTTTACCTTTAAGTATTTGGGGTCATCAATGAGATTGTGCATTTCTTTAGGATCATTCTTGATATCGTACAATTCATCAGTATCCCAAATGCCATGGTATTGGATTAATTTAAAATCATCTGATCGAACCGCAAAAGTGGTAGGGGTTTGTGGAAAGTTAAATTCCCAATAGTATTCATAGAGTAAGGTTTCGCGCCAGTCAGTTACTTTTTTTCCTTCAGCCAATGGCAATAAGCTATCACCGGCAAATTGAGGTGGCTTTTCTTTGATGCCTGCAATGTCAAGAATCGTGGGCGCAATATCAATATTGGCGGCCATTTCTTCAACCACATAGCCTTGTTTCGCACCAGGAATTGAGGCAATTAATGGCACGCGCATAGATTCTTCATAAGCGTTACGTTTATCTATTAGGCCATGCTCGCCAAATAAGAAGCCATTGTCACCCATTAAAATGACGGCGGTATTTTCATCAAGACCGTTAGATTTGAGCCAAGCGGTAATTCTGCCTAGGCTATCGTCAACAGCCGAAAGTGCGCGGTGATATTGGCGTTTGTATTCTTGAACATCTAATTCACTGTGATAAGGGAAATCAACACCGTGCCAACTATTACGTTGGTTCTTAACCCACATAGGTTTGCCTTTATAGTTCTCTGGCGTGTCGGCTTGACTATCGGGTATAGCAATATTGGCTTCGCTGTATTGTGTTTTATGTCGTTCAGCAGGTGTGAAATCAGCATGCACGGCTTTGTGAGATAGGTAGACAAAAAACGGTTTGTTTGTGTCGCGTTCTTTTTCTAGCCACGACAAGGTGTAATCTGTCAGTTCGTCGGTAATGTAACCCTTTTGATTAACATGCTTGCCATTAATATTAAAACGGCTCATTTTACCGTTATGCTTTCGCTTAGGATAGTAATCACCTTGGCCAGCAAAACTTAGCCAGTAATTAAATCCGGGTTGCGGATCATCATGATGGCCGCCCATATGCCACTTGCCAAAAAACGCAGTTTCATACCCTGCCTCTTGTAAATAGCTAGGAAAATAAATAGTGCCTTCTTTGGCTGGTTTGTTGTTATCAACCACGCCATGATTATGCATGTATTGGCCGGTTAATATTGATGCGCGACTGGGTGAGCAAAGGGCTGTGGTGACAAAGGCGTTTTTAAAATGCACACCGTTTTGCGCTAGTTCATCCATGTTTGGCGTGTCGATGACTGGATTCATAAAGCCTAATTCATCAAAGCGTTGATCATCTGTCAAAATGTAAATGACATTTCTAGGTTTCGCGTTATCAGTGTTCTTTGTCGCATTGGCGTCAAGACTAATACCGATCAATATGAAAAAGGCGGTCGCAATAGCGGGCCATGTTGGGTGGGTAGGTGGTGATTTGGGCATTTCGAAATCCTTATTATTTTAGCAAGCTATTTTTTTATCGCAGAAGTTAATTGTCAGCATACTTACAGATCATATTAACTAATGGTTTAAAGGCCATGATATTAGAGGATGACTGCGCTGTCAATTTGAAACTTTAGTCGTATTTGAAGAGCTATATCATTGATCTTATTTGTTTTTAAAGGATTTTGGTCGGGGAGGGAGGTTTTGCTAAAAACCGATGAGAATAGCCAGTGACAGCTATTCTCATCGATGAGATTAAGATTACTCTTAGTCTTCTTTTGCTTCTTCAGCGGGTGCTTCTTCTGCAGGAGCTTCTTCAGCTGGCGCTTCTTCTACAGGTGCAGCTACGCTCAATTTGATTAGCGATTCGGCTACTAAAACAGTAACTTTGTCGTCGCCGTTAAGCCATTGGGCATTCGCACTCTTTACTGCATAACGATTATTTCGTTTTTGGTAAATAGTATACTCGGCAGTTTTCTTAATCGATTTCATGTTGCCTTTCTCCGTTGTGTAATAAAAAATAAAGTGTTTTTAAGTGCTTTTCTGCACATCACCAAGGTTGCTATTAACCACCTTGAGTAATTCTTTGAATAATTTAGGGTTGCCACAAACAACGTTGCCTGTTTTTAAGGAGGTATCGCCGCCTTTAAAGTCGGCAGTTAAACCGCCAGCTTCTTGAATGAGTAGTAAACCAGCGGCCACATCCCAAGGACGTAAACCATATTCCCAAAAGGCATCTAAACGCCCAGCGGCAACATAAGCTAAATCTAAAGCGGCTGAACCACCACGACGAATACCTGAGCCATTAGCGGCAAAGTGTTCAAGGCAGTTCATATAATCTTTAATAAAAGTTTGTTGGCTGGCGCGATACGGAATGCCGGTACCAATTAATGCGCCGTCAAAGCTGTGGCGATCACTCACGCGTAATCGAACACCATTAAGGCTGGCGCCTCGACCACGACTCGCCACAAATTCTTCGCGGCGAATAGGGTCATAAACAACGGCATGCTCAATACGACCATTCTGTACACAGGCAATCGACACGCAAAAGTGTGGAATGCCTCTAAGGAAGTTCGTTGTGCCATCTAAAGGATCAATATACCAAGTGGTATCGGACTTACCTTTGCTACCTAACTGAAGGCCACTTTCTTCAGCGACGATATTATGTTCAGGATAGGCTTTTTTAAGCTGATAAATAATTTCTTCTTCAGCGGCTTTGTCGACATTGGTAACAAAATCATTTTTTTCTTTTTCTTCGATCTTAATCAGATCCATTCGCTCAGTGGCACGCGCAATAATGTCGCCAGCTTTGCGAGCGGCGCGAAGAGCGATAGTGATGGTTGGCTCCACTTGGATACCTCAATGTCAGGGTTATGAAAAATAATAAAATTGATTGCAGCTCAATAAAAAGCCCATGTTGATAGCATTTTGTGATGCCGGCTATTGAAGCCTATATAATCAACTCTGCAAAAATAGGGCGGCGAGTATATCAGAGAGGTTGAGGCCTCACTGCCATTATTTGCCGTAATTTTGGTATTCGGTGGGGACTTTGATAGAATCCGCGCCCGATTTACGAGAATTCACAATATTAGCGCGTTATTCTTTATGGTTTGACGCATGGCTGTTCTAAAGAGAGACAATTTTGACTGACGATACACAGGTAACAGATTCTAACGATAAAGCTGCGGTTGCTGAAAATAGCGCTGTGGATGCTGAGCAAAACACAGCAGTTTCGAGTAAAGCCGCTGCGGTTCGCGATGTTCGCATCGTTTTAGTTAACCCTTCGCATCCCGGTAATATCGGAGGGGCGGCTCGTGCTATGAAGACTATGGCGGTTAACCAGTTGGTATTAGTCAGTCCGCGTAATTTCCCCGATCCGAGAGCGGTATGGCGAGCCGCAGGTGCGCGAGATCTTTTAGAGTCTGCCATTATTGTTGAAACGCTTGATGATGCGCTGGCCGATTGCGATTTGATTGTGGGGACTTCAGCGCGTGATCGCCGCATTCCTTGGCCATTAGTTGATGCGCATGAATGTGCTAAAAAAATCTATCAAGAGCCGCAAAGCTCCAAAATTGCTATTTTGTTTGGCCGAGAAGACCGTGGGCTTAAAAATGAAGAGCTCAATCGCTGTCATCTTCATGTCCATGTGCCAACGAGTGATGCCTATAGCTCTCTCAATTTAGCCATGGCAGTGCAGATTCTTAGTTATGAATTACGTATGCGCTCGCTACAGGTAGATGATAACCGGCCTAATCCTGTTGTCGATACCACCGACCAGTGGGATGAGCCTTTTGCTAATGGCGCCGATGTTGAGCGTTTTCATGAGCACTTAGCGCAAACTTTAGTCGATATTGACTTTTTTGACCCTGATCAGCCAAAGCAGCTATTAACACGTCTAAGAAGACTGTTTGTCCGTGTGCGATTGGATAAAATGGAAATCAATATCTTGCGTGGCATATTGAGCACGGTGCAAGATAAGGTTAAAAAACTTAAAGTAAACAAGTAGATAGCTGGTTTTTGCTAAGGATATACTTGCTGAATGCCAAAAGTAATAATATCCGACTAAATTAGTGGGTTAAATACTTGACTAGTTTACTCAGGCTTTAGATAATGACGCCATTCCGCGATCATTTTTAGACTTTTGCTTCGCAACCGCTGTCAGCGTGTTGTCGTTCTTGCAAAGCCTCTTGAGACTACCGCTATGCGATTAACTACAAAAGGGCGTTATGCCGTCACCGCCATGTTGGATTTGGCGCTGCATTCGACTGCCGGTCCGGTCAGCCTTGCTGAAATTGCTGGTCGTCAAGAATTGTCACTATCTTATCTTGAGCAGTTGTTTGTTAAATTACGTCGCAAAGAGCTAGTGGTTAGTTCGCGCGGCCCTGGTGGTGGTTATAGTTTGAATCATCCTACGGTTGATATCTGCGTTGCCGATATTATTGATGCAGTAGACGAGCGTGTTGATGCGACTAACTGTTCAGGTAAAAGTGATTGCCAAGAAGGTAATACTTGTTTGACGCATCATTTATGGAATGATCTTACACAGCAAATTCATGGTTTTCTTACCGGTATTTCATTAGCCGATTTAGTGAACCGAAAAGAGATAAAACGAGTATCTCAAAGGCAGGACAAACAATTAGATGCTGCAAATGATCTGCAGCAAATACGTATCGCCTCTAGTGATTAATGAACCTTAGTGATCAAAGATCTCTAGTAATTAATGAATAGGCGCTTAAACAAGCAATAGTTTTGGAGAACAATATGCAATTACCGATTTATCTTGATTATTCTGCGACAACGCCGGTTGATCCGCGTGTAGCCGAAAAGATGTCGGCGTGTTTAACCAACGAAGGCAATTTTGGTAATCCCGCCTCGCGTTCGCACAGTTTTGGTTGGCAAGCAGAAGAAGCGATTGAAACCGGTCGTTCACAACTTGCCGAGTTAATAAATGCTGATCCGCGTGAAATCGTTTGGACGTCGGGTGCAACTGAGTCAGATAACCTAGCGGTTAAAGGCGCTTCTCATTTTTATCAGAAAAAAGGTAAGCACATTATTACCTCATCTATCGAGCACAAAGCGGTGCTTGATACTTGTCGTCAGTTAGAGCGTGAAGGTTACGAAATTACTTATTTGTCGCCTGGTGAAGATGGTATTACTCAGCCAGAAGCGGTAGAGGCAGCTATTCGTGAAGATACGGTTCTTGTATCAATTATGCATGCTAATAACGAGATTGGTGTTGTCAATGATGTTGCAGCGATTGGTGCAATTACGCGCGCTCATAAAGTTATCTTTCATGTTGATGGTGCGCAGTCGGTCGGTAAAATTCCGGTAGATGTTGTTGCCATGAAAATCGATTTATTGTCGATGTGTGCGCACAAAATGTATGGCCCTAAAGGTATTGGCGCATTATATGTATGCCGCAAGCCTCGCGTTCGTATTGAAGCGCAGATTCACGGTGGCGGTCATGAGCGCGGTATGCGTTCAGGTACATTACCTACGCATCAAATTGTTGGTTTTGGTGAGGCTGCACGCGTCGCTCAAGAAGGCATGGAAGAAGAGAATAAGCGTTTAATTACTTTGCGTCAGCGTCTTTGGGACGGTGTCTGCGATATGGAAGAAGTTTATTTAAATGGTCATCCTGAGCAGCGTTTACCCGGTGCTTTAAATGTGAGCTTCAATTTTGTTGAAGGCGAATCATTAATAATGGCGTTAAAAGATCTCGCTATCTCTTCTGGTTCAGCTTGTACTTCGTCAAGCCTCGAGCCTTCTTATGTGCTTCGCGCCCTAGGTCGAAGTGATGAGCTAGCGCACAGTTCATTGCGTTTCTCAGTAGGCCGTTTTACAACAGAAGAAGATATTGATTACGCTATAGTGAAAGTGAGAGCTGCGGTTGAAAAGCTGCGTGATCTATCACCGCTATGGGATATGTATAAAGATGGTATCGATTTGAGCTCGGTAGAATGGGCTGCGCACTAAAGCGAAGCGTTAAAATAAACACAAAATATTATTGAGGTAATTGAACATGGCATACGGCGAAAAAGTGTTAGATCACTACGAAAACCCACGCAATGTCGGCAAGATGGATGCTGATGATGTATCTGTTGGCACAGGTATGGTCGGTGCACCAGCTTGTGGTGATGTTATGCGTTTACAAATCAAAATTGATGACAATGGCATCATTGAAGACGCTAAGTTTAAAACGTATGGCTGCGGTTCGGCTATCGCATCTAGCTCGCTATTAACAGAGTGGGTTAAAGGTAAAACTTTAGATGAAGCTTCGCAAATTAAGAATTCTGATATTGCTGAAGAGTTAGCTTTACCGCCAGTTAAAATTCATTGTTCAGTATTAGCTGAAGATGCAATTAAAGCTGCTATTGAAGACTTAAAAGCTAAGTCTGATAACGCAGTTGCTAGCTAAGGAACGCTTTGCATGGCCATTACGATGACAGAAAAAGCCGCTGCGCATGTGCGTCAGCAATTAGATCAGCGCGGCGCAGGTCTTGGTATTCGCGTCGGTGTTAAAACCACCGGCTGCTCGGGTATGGCTTACGTATTAGAATTTGTCGACGAAGCCGACAATGATGATGCCGTTTTCGAAAATCATGGTGTTCACTTGATTGTTGATCCAAAAAGTTTGGTCTATATCGACGGCACCGTAATGGATTTTGTCAAAGAAGGCTTAAACGAAGGGTTTGAGTTTAGAAATCCTAATATTGCAGGCGAGTGCGGTTGCGGCGAAAGTTTTACCGTTTAACGTGAGCGTATATTTAAATAAGGTTTGCAGTTAATACCGTGAAACTCGAACACAACTTTTTCACTCTCTTGGGCCAGGCGCAGCAGTTTACTGTTGATCGTGCTGCCCTCAAAAAACGTTTTCGCACTTTGCAGCGAGAGTATCATCCCGATCGCTATGCCGCTAAAACACCTCAAGAGCAACGCTTAGCTGTGCAGTTTTCTGCTCATTTAAATACGGCTTTTTCCACCTTAGATAATCCTGTTAAGCGCGCTACGCATATACTTGAATTGTCAGGTGTCACGATTGACCATCAAAACAGTACCATTAAAGACCCTATTTTTCTTATGCAGCAAATGGAAACGAGAGAGGCCTTTGATGATGCGCGTGCCGAGAATGATTTGCCCGCATTAGAGTCATTGTTCAATCAAGTGGATACTCAGTTTCAAGCTTGTCAGCAAGACTTTGCAGCTCTACTCGATGCGTCTCAATTGTTGGCCTCAGCAGATGAAAAAAACGCGCGCGATACCGTCGGTAAAATGCAGTTTTTTGAAAAACTCACTGATGAGCTAACCTCACTTATTCGTTCGCTAACCCAATAGGTTCAAAGCCCGTGGCATTACTTCAAATATCCGAACCAGGACAATCACCGGTACCGCATCAATTTAAGCGCGCCATTGGTATTGATCTTGGTACGACTAATTCTTTGGTTGCAGCCGTGGCGAATAAAGGCGGCGCTAACAACGGCGTAGCGAATGTTATTAAAGATGCTGAGGGCAGGGCTATATTGCCGTCGGTAGTACATTACGATGCCTCGGGCGCTCAATGTGTCGGTTATGAGGCGCAAGCCATTGCTGCCGACGATCCTTACAATACGTTAGCTTCTTTTAAACGTTTGATGGGCCGCGGATTAAATGATGTTGGCGATACCTCGCAGTTTCAAATTGCTACTCCTAAAAACACCTTAAAAGATGCTTTAGCTGATACCGTAGATAAGAATGATGTTATCCGTATTGCTACCGCAGCGGGTGAAGTAACAGCCACGCAAGCCTCGGCTGAAATTTTAAAATCCCTAACGACGCGTGCCGCCGATGCTTTGGGTGGTGCGATAGAAGGCGCGGTCATTACCGTGCCCGCTTATTTTGATGATGCACAGCGTCAAGCAACAAAAGATGCAGCAACTTTGGCGGGGTTAAACGTATTGCGTTTAATCAATGAGCCTACGGCTGCTGCTGTCGCCTATGGTTTAGATAAGGCCGATGATCGCCATATCGTAGTTTATGATTTAGGTGGAGGTACATTCGATGTATCCATTTTGCAGCTTAGTGAAGGTGTTTTTGAGGTGCTCTCTACCGGTGGTAACTCTGCACTGGGTGGTGATGATTTCGATTTAGCCATTGTTCAATGGGCTTTATCGCAGGCCAATCTTTCGGCAGAGCAGCTGTCTGCTCAGGAATATCGTCGTCTATTAATGGATGCTAGAGCTGCGAAAGAATCGTTAACGGATAATAATTCGGTAGCTTTATCGATACAGTCTTCTGCAGTCACTTGGGCGGGTGAGCTCAGCCGTGATGCATTTGATACGTTAATTGATGCTTTGGTAGCTGCCACTATTGCCGCTTGTAAAGCCAGTTTAAATGACGCCGACTTAACTGCCGGTGAAATTGCTGATGTTGTTTTGGTAGGTGGTTCAACGCGTGTGCCTTTGGTGCGAGAGCGAGTCACTGCATTATTTCAGCAAGCGCCAAAAACGGATGTTGATCCTGACCAAGTGGTTGCCTTAGGTGCTGCTATTCAGGCCGATAGTTTAATTGGTAATAACCGCGACAGTGATTTACTGTTATTGGATGTTATCCCGCTGTCTCTTGGTATTGAGACAATGGGTGGCTTGGTAGAAAAAATTATTCATCGCAACACATCTATACCTTCTACTCGCGCACAAGAATTTACCACTTACAAAGATGGTCAAACAGCTTTGGCTGTTCATGTGGTGCAGGGCGAGCGAGATTTAGTCAGTGATTGTCGATCATTGGCGCGTTTTGAATTACGCGGTATACCGCCAATGGTTGCCGGTGCAGCGCGTATTGAAGTTGTCTTTAACGTCGATGCCGATGGTATTCTCGATGTTAGTGCCAAAGAAACCATTACTGGCGTGAGTACTCATGTTCAGGTTAAGCCTTCTTATGGTTTGGATGAATCAGAAATAGCGCAGATGCTAAAGGCCTCTTATTCGCATGCAAGCGAAGATCGTGATGCGCGAATGCTTGCCGAGCAGCGAGTTGAAGCCGAAGGTTTAGTTGATGCTGTTAATATGGCTTTAGCGCAAGACGGCAATCTACTTAATGATGTTGAGCGAGCAGATATTGATGCCTCTATTGCGGCAGCTTTAGCGGTTGTAGGTCAAAGTGACGCGCAAGCGATTAGTGATGCAGTTGCTGCACTAGGTCGTGTAACCGATACCTTTGCTACTCGCAGGATGGATCAAAGTGTTCGTGCTGCCTTACAAGGTAAAAGTATTGATGATGTTGCCGATGGTTCATTGTGATAATGTTCAAGTAATCAATGGTTTTAGATTTAAAAACGTATATAACTTTATTTAATTTTATTGGAGCTCGTCTTATATGCCGCAAATAATTGTTTTACCTCATGCGGAAATTGCCCCTGAAGGCGCATCAGTAGAAGCGAAAAAAGGGGAGACTGTTTGTGATGCATTATTGCGTAATCATATCGATATTGATCATGCTTGCGAAAAATCTTGTGCCTGCACGACTTGTCATATTGTGGTTCGCGAAGGCTTTGAATCGCTTTCAGAGGCCGATGATTTAGAAGAAGATTATCTCGATAAAGCTTGGGGCTTAGAGCCTGAAAGTCGCCTCAGTTGTCAGGCCTTTGTAGCCGATACCGATTTAGTGGTTGAGATACCTAAGTACACCATTAACCATGCGCGCGAATAAGCAAAGCGTTTAATACAGAAATTAAGAGAGAGAAACTTATGCGCTGGACTGATGTAAATGATATTGCTATTGAGCTTTTTGATGCTCACCCCGATGTTGATCCGCAATACGTCAACTTTGTTGATTTGCGTAATTGGGTGTTGGCCTTAGACGGCTTTGAAGATGATGCCGATCGCTGTGGCGAAAAAATTCTTGAAGGCATTCAAATGGCTTGGATGGAAGAGGCTTCCTAAACTTATTAATCGCTAATCGCTAATCGCTAATCGCTAATCGCTAATCGCTA